>CAWVYJ010000001.1:0-74589 GCA_963934365.1 uncultured Dehalococcoidales bacterium
GAGCAGCTACTAAGGCATGATCGAATCTGCTGGATTCGTCAATGTTGAGATTGTCGCCAAGCTACAGCGTGTGAGCGGCACAGAAAAGTAGTACAACTTAGTGAATCACTTGACCATAAAAGCAAACAAGCCTCTCGCCTAACGGGTTATCAGGCACAGCATACGTTAGCCACATGTTCGATGATGCATGGCTACACTTGTCACTAGCAATGCTTATTAACCCCTGGGTTCGAAATTACGAGAAAGACGACCACACCGCACTGGGTCGCGTTCGTGAATGGGCTGCGAACAAGCTTGGCAGCAATGTCGACTACGGATTCGGGTACGGCACTTGGGTGTTCATCGGTAACGAAACCGTCATCAAGATCGACCCCGAAGTTGGACGCACTGAGCGGTTTAGCCACGAGCTCGCTGCGACTGAGATGGAGATACCCGGAGTCGCTACTCCTAATGTGATTGAAACGGGTACGTTAGAGGGCAGGGCGTGGGTGATTCTGAATCGACTCGAAGGTTCGAGTGGTTATAACGTTTGGCCGGGATTGGATCAGGAAGCTCGAAGAAATTTGTCCGGTCAAGTGGCGACTGCTTTGAGCCATATGCAACAGTTTCAGCCAGACGAAGGTATGTTGCACGCTGAAACTCAGGACTGGGCGGCGCACATAAGGAAGTCTTTCAATCGGGCGCTTCGTGCAGTCGATAACGTAGTACCGGGCAGAGTGCTTACAACTTCGCAGGCTGCATTTGCACAGTGGGCAGAAGCACTGACCGATCGACCTCGGGTTCTGTGTCACGGTGATCTGTGGTTTGGCAACATTTTGGTCGGCAGCAACGGTAGTCTGTCGGGAATTCTCGATTTCGATCGAATGGCACTGGCACCTGCCGACTACGAACTCGATATGTTGCTTCGGTTCTGGCGATACCCGTGGAATTTTGTTCCCGAGCAGCTAGAAGAGACCTACGGTGATCCGCTGGATATCGAGCTAATGAAGCCGTTCGTGGAACTGTGTCAAGGCAATTTGAGCGACGATGCACTATCGGCTCGACTCAGCGCATTGGAGTTGATCTACCGCTTGAATCTCGTAAATCGCTTCGGGTGGAACGACGAATCGGCCGAGATGTTCGAGACAGTTCTAGGCGGCGATTGGGCTGCGGGTTTGGTTTAGTACGCTTGCCGAGAGTTCTTACTTGTAGCTCCTTCTCACCGTGTGAGAAAATTAGGTTGCGGGGGCATGTAAATCGCTTGTTAGCATCAATATATGATCAAGTCATCCCAACCCCGGCATTCCTCCTCCCAGACGGATAGGACTTTCCGTCTGCCACACACGAGTTTTCGTTAAATATTCCGATCTCTGAAAACGCCCCAACGGCACCTTTCTCACTAGACAAACTGCAAAAGCAGAACCATAGTGTGCCGAGCAAGTAAATCAGTTCTGACCATCAGCAGGAGATGTCGTAATGAAAGCCGTTGTATACAAAGAGCCGTTCAAGGTTGCTGTGGAGACGGTTCCAGATCCGCAGATCCTTCACCCCAACGATGCAATCGTGCAAATTACGTCGTCCTGCATTTGTGGATCCGATTTACACATGTACGAAGGTCGTACGGCGGCACAGCCCGGGATCGTGTTTGGTCACGAGAATATGGGCGTGATCGTAGAAGTTGGACCAGCTGTTAAAACTCGCAAGGTCGGCGACCGAGTGGTGATGCCATTTAATGTAGCGTGCGGATTCTGTAAGAATTGTCTTGGCGGATACACCGGATACTGCACGACAGTGAATCCCGGGTTCGCCGGTGGTGCCTACGGATACGTTTCGATGGGACCGTGGGTCGGAGGTCAGGCCGAACTAATGCAGGTTCCATTTGCCGATTTCAATTGTCTGGTGCTGCCTGAGGGCACCGAGCATGAAGCCGATTTCGCGTTGCTCGCTGATATCTTCCCGACCGGTTATCACGGCACGGAACTTGCGGGGGTGAAACCGGGCGAAAGTGTTGCGGTGTTCGGATGTGGGCCTGTCGGACTCATGGCTTCATATAGCGCTATTTTACGAGGCGCATCGAAGGTATTCGCGGTCGATCACGTTCAAGAACGACTCGACAAGGCTGCTGAAATCGGTGCGATTCCGATCAACTACGACGTGGCAAATCCGGTCGAACAGATCAAGGAGCACTTGGGTGGAGTGGGCGTCGATAAGGGAATCGACGCCGTGGGCTATCAGGCAACAGCGGCTGGTTCGTCGGCCGTTGGGGGACAGCAGGACGAGGTGCCGAACATTGTTCTCAATCAACTAATCGACGTGGTTGCTCCGACCGGTGCGCTAGGAATTCCTGGTTTGTACGTACCTTCCGACCCTGGAGGAGTAGATGAACGCGCTAAGAAGGGTGCACTGTCGATCAACTTTGGGCAGCTTTTCGAGAAGGGTATTCGTCTGGGTACTGGACAATGCAACGTAAAGCAATACAACGCCAACTTGCGAGATCTGATCATCTCCGGCAAGGCGCTACCAAGCTTCGTCGTATCGCATGAAGTGTCGCTAGACGAAGCGCCTGATGCCTACCAAAAGTTCGACCAGCGAGTGGACGGCTACACAAAGGTTATTTTGCATCCGTAATCAAGCGAGCGTTTGCGCTTAGTAAGAAGGAATTGCAGATATGGCACGACAATGGGGTGCTGGTGACTATCGATACGAGCTGGTTGAGAACTGGCCAAAGGTGGCCGTCAAAAGCTCGCAAGAGCGTATGGCGCATTTGAACGAATGAATGGTGGTGGTGATCGAAGCTAGTGCGAAGAACCCCTCGCGTGTGCGCCTTCATGTGAGACCGAGTCGAACGACAGACGGCCACGGAGTGATGCACATCGTTGGTCACGCCGGTGTTGAGCTACGTTCGTTGGACGGCACGCTGCTGGGTCGCTGGGGTGAGAATGGTGATGGCGCTGGTCACTTCACGAATTCACCACATAGAGTGTATATCGATAGTGAATAGTCGATATACATCTCTGAAGTTGGCGGAAACAATCGATTGCAGAAGTTCGCTCGGGTTTAGTCTAGGCAATTAAACAACGCAGCCCTGAGTCGCTTGGTTCATTAGAGAGAACGTGAGCGAGCACAGGGCTGAGTGGTTGATTCTTTTGTTAGTACCGGGCGTGCATTCGGACTTGGGCACCAAGCGATCTCCGCTGAGAACTCTCCAGAGCCAGTTGTCGACATAGAGGCGTTACGCGACCTCGTACTAGATCCCTCGACTTCGATGACTTCGCTCAGGAAGTCGTCGCTGGCGTTTGATCTTAGAGTTCGGGTTATTCAGCGAACCAGAACTAGTCGGCGGCGTTTGCTGTTGGGCGGGCATCGAGGAGGTCGATACCACCTCGGACTTGACCAAGGGTGTCGGCGATTCGTTCTTCTAGCGTGAACAAAATCTCGCGAGCATAGTTGTCTGCGCCCTTGCGACGTGAGTCAGCTGAAGTTTCAGCCTCATTCAAGATACTGTTTACACGGCTTTCAGCATCATCGATTAAGTTGCGAGCGCGCTTCTGTGCATCGGCTTCTATCTCGGTTGCCTGTTCGTTAGCCATTCGGGTGATCTCAGTGTCCTGAATCATATTTCGGGCTTCTTCTTGCGACGTCGTAAGCAGCGTGTTCGACTGCTCTTCAGCGAGCTGACGAATAGTTGTTGCTTCGTCATCTGCGTAGGCGCGAATTCGTCGGGCTTCTAATTCAGCCTGCTTGATGATCGCGTCTTTCTGACGAACTACACCCTCGGCTTCATTCAACTGTTCTGGCATTTCACCCTTCATCTCATCGATGGCTGCTGTGATTTTGTCCAGGTTTACGAGTGTTCGAGCTGTTCCGGGTACTCGACCTTTGACGATCATCGCCTCTAGGTCTTCGAGCTGTGACATAAGTGTCATTTTCTGCCTCCATACATGTTGTCTGACGCGTGTTTTTAACTATTACTTGCTACTTTATTTCGTTTGGCTTCGAGCTTCTCAACCAGAGGTTCCCAAACGTTTTTAGGAACTAGATCCGACACATCCGCGCCTAGTGCCGCTACTTCCTTAACTCTCGATGAACTCAGGATCTGATATTGCAGTGAGCTAAATAGACAAACGGTTTCGACGTCTTCAGCCATCCTTCGGTTCATTAGTGCCATTTCACTTTCGTACTCAAAATCACTCGTGATCCGTAAACCACGAATGATTACCGTTGCTTCGATTTCCCGGGCAGCGTTGACTGTTAAGCCTGAGTACGCCTTCACCGATACGTTTGGCAAGTGTGCCACTGCATCGGAGAACATTTTTATCCGCTCATCGACATTGAACATGGTTCGTTTCGATGAGACGTCGACAACACCAACCGTCAAATGTTCGACGGTCTGTGATGCCCTTTCGACAATATCCACGTGCCCATTGGTAACGGGATCAAACGTGCCGGGATAGATCGCTCGTGCCATCTATTTGCCCTCTAGGTTTGTTATTTGGGTTGGAGTGGTTTGAGATTTGTATACCGAAATTGCGGTGTCGCCGTAGAATTTGTGGGTATACAACGAGAGTCCGGGAAGTGAATCGGGGAGATCGGTCATCTTAGAGTGTTCGAGAAATGCGATGGCTTTGGGTGAAATTAGATGGGCGTTGTGAACAAGCTCGAATAGAGATTCGAACTCGACGAGATTGTAGGGAGGATCGGCAAAAATCAGGTCAAACTCACCCTTCAGTCTTCGGACTGAGTTGAGTGCGCTACCTTTTTGCACTGAAGCTTGCATTGGTAATTTGTACTTTTCTAGAGCCTTTTCTATATCTGCGCACCGACGACCGTTTTGCTCGATGAACGTTGCGTTTGTTGCGCCGCGCTTAAGAGCTTCAATCCCGAGTGCTCCCGTTCCTGCGTAAATATCAAGTACCCGCAAACCTTGAGGTCCTGCAGGTCCGAGCATCGAAAAAATAGCTGATTTAACCTTCGAAGTTGTCGGTCTGAGGCCGGAACCAGTATTTCGACGGAACTGTGAAGATCCTCTTCGATTGTTGCTCATCGCATTTTCGATCCGTACTTGAGACCCTTGAATTTCTCTAAGTGCTCGTAAAGCCATTACGCGAAATGGGACAAATTCGATTATTCATGGAGCCGTCATTGTTAACCATCGTGAGTTGTTACAGGTTTTCGCGGTTTTACACGGATGCGGTGTTATCAGCCGCCTAATCTATGGCTATTCCGTTACTTGTACTTGCGAATCACAGGCGGTCCGATAGCTGGCTTAGAATGAATTGCTGCAAAGTTGGCATGTGGTCGTCGCTTGGCCAAGCAGCATTAGGTGAGAGAAGTGACGTATCGTGAAAACATGCGTAACAATACGATTGACAGCAGGCAATTTCGGCACTGGAAAATATGACAAACCAAGATCAACAAGAACAGCCAGAATCGTTGTCAGATTCTTTGAACGAAGCCGATGTGGCTGCAGGCGAACGAAAACTCATTGAAGATCGTCTCGCCAAAACGGCTCAGATCCGGGCGAAGGGGATCGATCCTTACCCAGCACGTTTTGATCGAACTCATACGTCTGAAGAAGCAACTAAACTGTTCGAAAGCGCCGAAGTAATGGTCAGCAATGGGGTTGGTGGCGATTCCGGGCACCAACGAACCGAAACCATCCGAATCGCCGGTCGAGTTATGGCTCGTCGGGGTATGGGTAAGGCTGCATTCATCGACCTGAAGGACGGGTATGGTTCGATTCAGGCGTTTGCCCGCCAGAACACGATGGGCGACGACGAGTACGAAATATTGAGTTTATTGGATATTGGCGACATCATCGGCGTGGAAGGTTCAGTTATACGGACTCGACGCGGTGAAATTAGCGTTGAGGCTGCCAAAGTTACCGTTCTCACCAAGGCGATTCGTCCGTTGCCCGACAAGTGGCATGGTCTGCAGGATCAAGAAATTCGATTCCGCCAGCGCTATCTCGATCTGATTTCTAACGACAAGGCGATGAAGAATGCTCTGTTGCGTTCAAAGGTCGTTCAGTCTATGCGAGCGTTCATGCACGGTTCCGGATTTATAGAAGTCGAAACTCCGATTCTGGTACCCGTGGCCGGTGGTGCTCAGGCGACTCCGTTTGAGACTCATCATAACCAGCTTGACCGCGATTTGTATCTGCGAATTGCAACCGAGCTTTATCTGAAAAAGTTGATAGTCGGTGGTATCGAACGAGTATTCGAAATCGGTCGATTGTTTCGAAATGAAGGACTCGATCACGATCACAATCCAGAGTTCACGACCATCGAGAGTTATCAGGCGTACGCCGATTACAACGATGTGATGGAGATGGTCGAGAACTTGGTTTCGACTATAGCCAAAGAAACGACCGGCTCGATGGTTTTGCCGGAAGTTGAGGGTATGAGACCCGAGATCGATCTAACGCCTCCGTGGCCTCGACTCGACCTACGTGAAGAGATTAAAAAGCGAACGGGCATCGATTTCGTTGTGACCCGTGACACTGAGTCGCTTTCGGCGGCGATGCGGGAGCGTGGTATTCACGTCGAAGCTGGATCGACGTGGGGGCGTTTGCTTGACAAGGTTATTTCGTCAGAAGTTGAACCTCATCTTGTGCAGCCTAATTTCTTGGTCGACTACCCGGTCGAAATGTCTCCGCTCGCAAAGCGTAAACCCGACTTAGACGAAATCGTCGAGAGGTTTGAAGGTTTCGTTATGGGAACCGAACTTTGTAATGCATTTACTGAATTGAATGATCCGGTCGATCAGCGTGATAGATTCGAGCAGCAGGAGAAGATGCGTTTGGAGTTCGGGGATGATGAAGCTGATCGTTTGGATGAAGACTTTCTCGTTGCTATCGAACACGGCATGCCGCCAACGGGCGGGCTTGGACTGGGGATCGACCGGCTCACAATGCTGATCGCCGGAGAAGAGTCGATCCGAGAAATTTTGCTATTCCCTGCCATGCGTAACACCTGACCTAATCGAACTAGTATTTCGTAGCCTGCCAAATTATTAGAGTAAAAAATGCTTTCACTGGAACAGATAGTCCGAGATCCTGAAAAATTCCGATCCGCATTGGTTCGACGTGGAGAAGACCCGCCTATCGATAGGATTGTCGAACTCGACTCTCGACGAAAAAAGTTGATCCAGGAAGCCGACGTCGATCGTGCGAATCGGAACAAGGTGAGCAAGGCTATTGGTGACGAGAAGCGGAAGCCAACGCCAGAAGAGATCGTAGAAATGCGTGAGGCTGGCGAGCGGATCAAATATGTAGAGGCGGATTTGGCGGATGTTCTAGAAGAGTTGAACTCCATTCTTCTACCGATTCCGAACACGCCACTCGATGATGTTCCAGATGGACTTGATGATGAATCTAATATCGTAATTCGTACTTCGCAAGGCCCTACCGAGTTGCATGGGAATGCACACTGGGACGTTGCTACCAATCTAGATATTCTCGATCTTGAAGCCGGTGCGAGTATTGCAGGCGCACGCTTTTACGTTCTGAAGGGAAAGGGTGCCAAGCTCCAACGTGCATTGGCGTCTTGGATGCTTGATATTCAGACTGAAGTCCACGGCTACACCGAAATCGACCCGCCGCTATTGGTTCGTGGTGAGACGATGACCGGTTCAGGAAACCTACCCAAGTTCAAGGACAATCTCTATCGCGACGATGAGTCGGATTTGTGGCTCGTGCCTACAGCCGAAGTCGCACTGAACGGATTACATCAAGGAAAAATTATCGACCCTGATCGGCTCCCGCTGAAGTACGTAGCTCAGACTCCTAGCTTCCGTAAAGAGCACACGTCGGCAGGAAGAGACGTTCGCGGAATCAAGCGGGTTCATCAGTTTGAAAAAGTCGAGATGTTCCGCTACGTCGAACCAAACACTTCTGACGAAATGTTGGAAGAGATGGTCTGTGAGGCTGAATCGCTGTGCGCTCGACTTGGATTGACCTACCGAGTGCTACAGCTTTGTGCTGGTGATATCGGCTTCCAGTCAGCTAAAACCTACGACATCGAAGTGTGGTCGCCGGGTTGTGGCGAGTGGCTTGAAGTCAGCTCTATTTCTACGTGTACCGATTTCCAGACCCGACGAAACGGAACTCGATATCGTCCAGAAGTGGGGGCTTCGACCAAGTTGCCGCACACTCTGAACGGTTCAGGATTGGCACTGCCTCGCATTTGGATTGCAGTTATAGAGAATGGTCTACAGTCAGACGGATCGATCGTTATTCCTGATGTACTGGTTCCTTACACCGGCTGGGATCGGATCGAAGTAAACTAGCTTGGTCATTTTGCACACGAAATAATCAGGCTCACATCGGAAGCACTGGACTAGAAATATCCGCAGCTATTTTCGGCGACTGGACTGAGTTTCCCATGTAGCCAATGAAGTCGGTTGAGTGTTTATGGACGAATGTCGAGCGTGTAGTTCGTTGGCATTGTCGAATGGCGGTTAGTTGCGCTGATAATGATCACTACGAGATCATTGTCAGCGATATTCTCGACTGTCAGGTTTCCCGTACCCATTGAATTGACAGGAACCTCATAAACGACCGGATCGCCAATGTCTTTTTCGTGGATCACTTGAACGAGATACTGCGTTGGGATGGTCTCTTCGACTCTGACGAATCCGTTTGCGGTCCAATCGGAAAATGTCGAAGTATCATCAACCCATCCGAGTTCAGGAATTTCGAAATCATCGAAGCAAGCGCCTTGTGCGAATACAGCGTCATCGGTGATGTATTCAAACCTGAGAAATATCTGTTCACCGGCGTAATCAGAAAGATCGACCGAATCCTTAACCCATCCTAGACTTGTGCCCGTTATTCCGGAGCCATAGGCGTTGCCGTTTGGATCGAAATTTATGGCTCTCTCGGTGTCTAAAATATCCCATGTGCTGCCATCGTCGTTCGACACCATCACATAGGCATAATCCCAAAACTTTTCGATGGTGTAGTTGACCCAGAACGTTAATGAGGCTGAATTGACTGACCGAAGATCGACATTTCGCGTCAATGTTGAATCGATCGAATCACCCTGATTCGACCACCAGCACGTGTCACCAGAGTGCGGAGCGGTGGTTAGTAAAGATGTCGTAGCTTCACCTTGGAATTCGACAGACATCCTACTTGATTTACTTGAAGTCACAACGTAGTTAGAGCCGTAAGATTTGACTGAACCTGAGAGCGAGTCGGGTGCGCGCTTGTAGACATTTCTCACCTGCGGAACGAAATTATTGTCATACGCATAGGGTCCTGTGTTTACATTGAGATAATTGGCGACGAGCCAATCGCCGTACACGTCGTCGGCTGTTGCATCGAATCCACGTTCGGTGAGAGTGAGGTCTACAGACTCCATACCGTCAGCCTGATGCTGGGCAATCGCGGTAAGTAACTCATTGCCACCATAGTGAACCGAAAGGAATGTAAAGAATAGTTTTGCAGCTCCGTAGTTTGCCGCTGAAACAGAAATGTCTTGTGCCCACGCAGTGAGCGACGTTGCGGGTGCTCGAACGAATGCTGTTGCCGACGATCTGGTAAACCCAGCGATCTCAGCAGCCACTTCTGATAGGCCTTCGTTGACCCAAGAGTCTTCACTATTGTCGGTCGCAAAGTGAGTAGCATGCTGCAATTCATGAGCGATCACGCTTAGGTATTCGTTACCCAGCAGATCGAGGCTGTTGGCTGACATATAGAGAGCTTCACGCTCGTTCGATTGCGTTCGGATCTCTTTCGGGTATGAGTCGGCAGCGGAGAAATATCCGGCAATTCCTGATCGTAAGACCGCTGTATAAACAACCATTCGGTCATCGCCGTCTATGCCCGGTGTCAGTGGCGCTCCAAAAATTTCAGTAACGGCCGGCCAAACGTCGGATTCAAAATTGCTGGCGACCTCAGCGATGTCCATTGGGTCAGGCTCATAGCCGGTTTCGAATACCCAGTAAACGTGCTCTGATACATGAGAAACTGTGCCGTTTACTAGCACGCTACCGACGTCCCTCAACACCCAAAAATTTACATCGTCGCCAACAATGAAAGGTTTCGATACCACTACCGTTTTCCGTTCGGTGTAGCCGGGAACGAGTCTCTTACCTAGATCTTGTAGATCGCGGTCAGGAGGGGCTGGAATGATCGGTTCGGGCTGGGGCGAGATGAATATAGAAGTGGCGGTTGGGATTCTGGTTGGGAACGGTGTTCGGATAGGAGTTGGCCGTTCCGTTAGAGTGACCGGTGTGGCGGTACTTAAAGCCTGGGGAGTCAGAGCAATGGGCTTAGGCATGCCGGTCGGTTTTGGTTCAGGCGTGCGTAATGGGATCGGGGTCGCTGTTGAAATTTTCGCTTCGGGTAGCTGCGTCGCGGTAACGGGTTGGGAATTGGGTGTTACCCACTCTTTTGGTTCGGCATCAACGACGGGAGTGGTACAACCAATTACGATAGCGAGCAAAGCAAGCATGCCAACTATGTGTAGAGATTTTGGCAAGTTGATCCGCAAAAGATGAAATTCTGAATTTTCATGCATCACTTTGATGCTGGTTTGTCGCCATTATTTGTCACGTTGAATTTGTTCATTGCGTTGTCAAAATCACCGCTGGCGATCATCGTAATTGCATCAGCAGCTCGTTCGGACGCGGATTTGACCATGTCTCGTGTATCAGGGTCGAAAGTGCCCAAAACATGATCAACCTGCACCGCCGACGATTCTGGGTTTCCAACGCCAATGCGGACCCGCGGAAACTCGTTCGTACCGAGTGTTGTGATGATAGATTTCAGGCCATTGTGACCGCCTGGCCCACCCTGCTTTCGTATACGCACAGAACCCGGTTTTAGGTTTATGTCATCGGTGACAATCAGGATTTTGTCAGGAGTAGTTCCGAACCGGTTCATCAGGTAGCTTAAAACAGTTCCCGAGCGGTTCATGAACGTTCTTGGGTAGACGAGAACGACTGCTGATCCACCGAGTTCGGTTTCGGCGAATCGTAAATCCTTGCGCTTTCGATTCAGTTCTGCGTTTGTGCGTTTGACGAGTTCATCAAGACACCACCATCCAACATTGTGACGGGTGTTTTTATATTCAGCGCCTGGATTGCCTAAGCCGACAACCAGCCACGGCGAACCTTGGGATCCACCGCCGTTTCCACTAGGAAAGAGCTTGTCTAAGAGTGATGAGACGTCCAATCGTCGATATTCCCGCTTGATTCACTTGGTTTGCCAAACAATTCGTTTAGAAATGATATGACCTTATCGTCGAGAACGTTTGCTAGGTTAGACAAATCTCCAGTGGAATTGAGTCGGAATAGACTAACTAGTTTGTCAGTTTCTGGTGAATTCATTACCAAATTTTCGACAGCCGATGCGACTTGATCACGATATCAGTTGAATAGTCTGCCTACCTCGGAAATCATATTGGCAACATCTTTCGTGAGCGGAGCCTGAACTACCATGCAAATTTGTTTATTGATGATCTCCGATTGTTGAGGAGCGTAACTCGACTGCAGTAGTACTAGGCGATAAATGTCAATCCTTTATAGCTCTTTTCAGTAATCGGGTCTCAATTTTTCGGTAACAATTACCCCCCGTGGTATTTGAACTAAGCGAATTAGACATGAACTTGCTGAGTTTCGCCAATGACGTCGTCAACGCAAGAAAATGGATGGGGCTTGATCTACGTAAATGAGTGAGCAAACGTAGCTACGCTTTAATTCTCCAGCAAACTATGTGGAATGCTAAAAGTAACGATAAGTGGGGTTAGGAAATAAACTCTGCTCGAACCGGAACTTCTCCGTTTTCCATAAACGCGATGAACTCAGTCTCATCGATCACCTGCACATCAAGACGTTGAGCCTTTTCAAGTTTCGAGCCAGATTCGGCACCTGCAACGAGATAGTTCGTTTTCTTGGTTACTGATCCTGTGGCGTTTCCACCCAGCAACTTAATTCGATTTTGCGCTTCAGATCGTGACATAGACTCCATCCGACCTGTAACTACGAATGTCAATCCGTTGGCGGGGTGATCGGCTGAAGGTTCAGGAGTCTCATCGATTGGATTGACGCCGAGTTCGATGAGATCGGCGATGAGCTGGCGGTTTTGTTCGACAGAGAAATAGTCGATTAGTGTCGAGGCGACGATCGGTCCGATTCCGTTTATGCCCAAGAAATCTTCTTCGGTCGCATCTTTCACGCCTGTCATATTATGGAACCGACGTGACAGCCATTCGGCACTCTCAGACCCGATGCCGGGAATGCCGAGTGCGAAAAGCAGCTTGGACAGCGGCTGCGAACGGGATGCCTCTATTGCTTTGAGCAGGTTGTCGACCCGAGTCTCACCCATTTTTTCGAGTTTGATCAGGTCATCTCTTCGTTCATGGAGACGGTATATATCGGCAATGTTGGATACAAATTCAAGGCGTGGAAGATCTTGCGAAACTCGTTCTCCAAGACCTGCGATGTCTAGCGCCCCACGTGAAGCGAAATGCTCCAATAACCTCTCGAATTGTGCAGGGCAAGTGCCGTTTACACATCTAGTGACAGCTTCGTCTTCGGCCTGCACGGTTTCAGCACCACAGGAAGGGCAGGCGTTTGGAAATTTATAAGGCTGTGAATCGGCGGGACGTTGGTTTTTTGACTCAACTTCTACAACCTGTGGTATTACGTCTCCTGCTCGCTGAATAACAACTCTATCGCCCTCGCGGAAATCTTTGCGAGCGATTTCGTCCTTGTTGTGGAGCGTTGCGCGTCCGACGGTGACGCCACCAACGATGACCGGTTCGAGTTCCGCCCAAGGGGTCAGAGCACCCGTGCGGCCTACGTTCACGTGAATGGCTTTGAGGGTGGTTTCAGATCGCTCGGCAGGGAATTTGTAGGCGATCGCCCAACGTGGATCACGGCCGACAAATCCGAGTCGACTTTGAAGAGATAGCGAATCGATCTTGATTACAACGCCATCGATGCCGTAATCGAGCGAATCACGCACTTCACCTGCGTTGGCGATCGCTGCCATAACGTCTTCAACGGTATTTGCTTTACGAGTCCATTCGTTGTTGCGTCCGCCCCAAGTATTGATCGCTTGGAGAGTGTCCCAGTGGCTTGACGGGGAATCTACGCCTTCGACATAGCCCAAGGCGTAGAAGAACATGTCGAGCGGGCGTTTTGCCGTTTCGGTCGAGTCGAGTTGTCTTAGCGATCCCGAAGCCGAGTTACGAGGGTTCACATACGCTGGAAGCCCTGCCGCTTCTCGTTCTATATTAAGCGTTGAGAATTTAGAGTTTGGCAGGAATACCTCCCCACGCAGTTCGATGACAGGTGGGATGTTTTCTGGCGGTCCTTCGAGCTTCAATGGCACGCTGCGAATCGTGCGAACGTTAGCTGTGACATCTTCACCGCGTTCGCCGTCACCCCGAGTTGCTGCTCGCTCGATGACACCGTCACGATAAGTGATCGCAAGGGCGAGCCCGTCGATCTTAAGCTCGCACACCATCGGTGCGCTTTCAAGTTCAAGGAAATCGAGAGCTCGTTTGTACCAAGCTCTAAAACCATCTTCATCGAACACGTTTCCGAGACTCAGCATTGGAACCGGGTGAACGACCTCATCGAACCCGGCGGCTGGCGGTGCGCCTATACGTTGGGTTGGAGAATCAGGAGTCTTTAGGTTGGGATGGGCTTCTTCGAGTGCCAGTAGCTCCTGCATTCGTGCGTCCCACTCTGCGTCGTTGAGTTCGGGAGAGTTTTCGATGTAGTACAGCCGGTTCGCTCGATTTATTTCTGCACGCAATTGGGCGGCGCGGTTCACAGCCTCTTCCGGTAACGAAGTATAGGAACCGAACTGCATTTGTAGAGAATAATCGTTCTTTGGCACAGGAGAATGTTCAGCGTAAACGTCTTGAAATAAAGCGTTGAGTAATTCGGTGATAATTACACTCGAAAAGTGTTGTGCCGAGTATAACAACACTCACTTTGTCAACTCAGCTTTGAATTTACTAACTATTTACGGCATTACTTGGGTAGAACAGGATGATCGGATATTGCGAGGGTCTATACTTTCTCGTCTAAACGCATCGATAATCCCGGATTCGCAATCTAATTTCGTAATCAGTTATGGCAGAAATTCAACCTTTCAGGGCAGTTCGCTACAATCCAGAAGTCGCAGGTGACGTGAGCCTTAATGTATGTCCGCCATTTGACGTGATAACTCCGCACCTCCAACAGGAGTTGTACGCTCGCTCACCGTACAACATTGTGCGACTTGAACTGGCGCGCCGTGGGCTTGCGGAAGATCCGTACGAAAAGGCGGCGGAAACTGCTCAGGCATGGACCGACTCAGGTGTGTTGAAGCACGAAGAGACTCCTTCTATTTATGTGACCGAAGAGGAGTTCCAGTACCAGGGGCAAACGTTACTTCGCCGAGGTTTCGTAGCTGCCGTTCGGTTAGAAGACTACGATCAGAAAGTCGTGCTTCCACATGAAGGAACCCGCTCTGAGTGGGTTGCCGACCGTATGAACCTGATGGCGGCCGCTCAGTCGAATTATAGTCCGCTACTGTCGATTTTCAGAGACGACCTTCGTTCCAGTGTCGGAAATATTATTCGTGCGATTGCTGGTGGAGAACCTACTGCAGTTTTCACGCCACCCGATATGCCGCAGTTGAGGCTGTGGAGAGTTTCTGATTTGGGAACTATCAGAGTGCTTCAGGCTGCTCTGAAAGATGCTGAGATATTTATTGCTGACGGTCATCACCGCTATGAGGCGGCGTTGAGATATCGTAGCAGTGTTCGTGCTGAACGAGAGGTTGAGCACGATGAATCGATCAACTTCAGAATTATGCTGATGGTTTCTTTTGACGAGTCGGGACTGATTACTCGTGGCTACCATCGCCTTGTTGAATCGGCGACCGACGACGAGTTAGCGGGGATCATTGGTTCAGTCGAAAAGAGTTGTGATCTTGAAAGTTGGTCTCCTAGCGAGGGTCTTTCGACTGCTGAGCAGATCGAAGAGTTTTCGGTTGCGCTTGGCGAACGTGAAAATAGCGAAGTTACTTTCGGATTGTTCTCAAAGGAGCCGGGTAAGTTTCATATTGCTCGGATGAAATCGCCACCTCCTGCCGAGAATGCCCTTGAGAACTCCGAATACTCTCACTTGCATTCACACATCATTGGGCCTGTAATAGGCGAGGAACGTGAAGAGAACGTAATTAGTCCGCATCACGACGCAGGACTGATCGCCCGCCAGATCGAAAGTGGAACTGCCCAAATGGCGTTCATCATGCGTCCTGTGCCGCTTAGTGAATTCGTTTCGATTGTTACGCGAGGATGGCGTTTGCCTGCTAAGGCTACGAACTTCTACCCGAAGCCACCTGCCGGTGCTGTGATCCAAGAGTTTGGCGCTCAGCTCTAAGCTGTGTCTACTTTGAGCGATTCTTCAAGTACCGAAACTACTTCGGACACTGTTGGTCGATTTCCCGGTTCGTTAGCGATAAGTCGTGCTATCAGGCTGCCGTGGGCGTCGAATACGAAGCTGGCAGGGCTGGCCCTTCCATCGTCATTAAGATCAAATACCTGCCAGTCACTTGCAATAACGTTTAGTGGGTCCGCGATAAGCGGGAAGTCGAGTACGAGGTCATCACGCATCTCGATAACCCTAGTCGGCTGATCGGAAACTACCACCACGACCTTAGCCCCTAGCTCATCGAATTCTGAAATTTGCGATTGAATGAGACGCAACTGAGAGATGTCGAGATCATCGGTCGTGGTTGGAACGAACAGTAGATAAACGGGTGTGACGCCAAGAAGGTCTTCGAGTCGGATATTTTCGCCATCAATAGTCGAAACGGAGAATACTGGCGCTATTGGGAGTAAATCACTATCGGTATGTGCTGTCGTTGTCGCAACAGTGGGAGTCGAGCTTGTTGCTGCCGTAGGCGTTGTTGCGGGTGTGCTCGAACAGGCAACTGTGGAGAATAGCGCGGTTAGCATCACGATTATCGAGAGTCTTCGGATTTTCACACTCATGAGTCTAGCTGAGCTTTTGGGCCTTCTCGATTATTTCTTCGGCATCTACTTGGTGTGTGGAGTTCAATCCAACGCTCTGCCAGACAATCTCGCCGTTAGTATCGATTAAGAAAACCGAGGCCGAAGCGAGTCCGTCGCCGAACAAGTTGAAAACACCGTACTGTTCCGGGGTGCTTGGGTCGGGCGCGGAAAATAGGATCGGAAACTCGTAGCCTTGGGCAGTGGCTAGCGCCGCTGGTCCGTCGAGATTGTCGGTGCTTCTTGCGAGTATTTGAACACCACTGGCATCGAGTTCAGCCTGAAATCGTTGCAACATCCCGAATTTTCACGGTTAGATGCGGATGCTGCCAAAAAAGTTATATGGCTGATGCATCCACACATACAAACCTACGAAGTCATCGCTTTCAGGGTTTCTTCTGCAGCCTTCAAAGCCTCATCGATGTGAGCTTTTTCGACCCAACCCATGTGACCAACTCGGAAGATCTTCCCGACAAGCGACTTTTGGCCGCCACCGAGAATCACGTTGTAGTCCTTGTTCACTTTTGCCAAGAACGCCTTGCCATCGAGGCCTTCCGGCAATCGTATTGCGGTAACGGTGTTCGAAGCATACTTGGAATCTGGCAGTAGTTCGAGTCCGAGTGCATTCGCACCGTCGCGAGTGTGCTGCGCTATTTCGTGGTGACGTTCGAATACGTTTTCTATTCCCTCATCGACCATCGACTGCAATGCCACTTCGAGCGTGAACATCACTGGCAGGCAAGGTGTAAACGGCGGCTGACCGATTTTGAGATAGTCCTCGTACTGTTGGATATCGAGGTAGTACTTCGGAGTGGTCGATGTGGCGTGAGCCTTCCAAGCCTTCTCCGAGAAAGTAACCATCGAGATTCCTGGAGGTGAAATCCAACTCTTCTGCGAAGCGGTGGCAACAACGTCGATGCCCCAAGCGTCGACAGCGATTGGAACGCCACCAGCGCTCGATACAGCGTCGACAAGGATGAGGGCGTCGGATTCTTCGTGAATTACCTTGCATAGGTCTTCCAGCGGGTTGGAGACGCCCGTAGAGCTTTCGTTATGGGTGAAGATCACTGCCTTCACGTCGCTCATTCCTTTGAGGGTCTCTCGAATCTTGTCGAGATCAGCAGCCTGGCCGAGATCGAAGGAAATGCGAGTGGTCTCGGCGCCGTATGCCTCTGCGATTTCAGCGAATCGTTCCCCAAAGACACCGATGATGATCGATAGAACTTTGTCGCCAGGTGAAATCGTGTTCACTACGGCGGTTTCCATCGCACCAGTTCCTGACGATGTGATGAAGTACACATCGTTCTTAGTCATGAAAACCGTCTTCAGGTTCTTCGTCATGCGATTAAGCATGTCGGCGTAACCGGAGCCGCGGTGATTAATCATCTGAGCTCCGGCGAGTGCTAGGACGTCGTCAGGAAGCGGTACTGGGCCTGGGATTCGGAGATTTGGCTGGTTCTGGCTGCTCACCGGAGTGCTCATTTCATACGGAATATGACGGGGTAGTTTTCTACGTTGTGGTCGTTCCCGTGATTGCTTTTGTAAACGTTCACTGAACGACCATCAAGAATTCTAACTCTCAATATGTAAAACGGCTGTAAATTCAGCGCTAGGAGTTAGTTAGGGTGAGAGGATAAAGTATCTAATTCATTGCGACATGGTAACGATGCAACTGACGTCGTGACCACGAATTTGCGAACCGCTACGAATTGACTTGTGACGGACGTTGCAACTTACTCCGCAAGCTTCACTAGGGAGTAGGTTTTGCGGCCTCGGCGTATTACTAGAAGGCGGCCTTCTATTAGGTCGTTCACTCCGACAGTTCGGCCTGCGTCAGTTATTTGTTCACCGTTGAGGTACATGCCGCCTTGATCGATGGTGCGTTTTACGTCGCCACTCGATTTGCCTGCTCCTGCCGACACAGCCAACTCAGAAAAGCGTATGCCTTGACCTGAAAGTTGGTCTCTAGTTACTTCGGTTACTGAAGAATCTTCAAGAACATCTTCCATTTGGTCGGCCGAAAGCCCAGAAATATCTCCACCGAAGAACGCCTGTGTCACCTTCAGAGCCTGCGCGAGCCCGCCCTGACCGTGAATCGTTCGCGTCACTTCTTCTGCCAGTGCCTTTTGAGCGGCTCGCTTATGAGGTTCTTCGACTACGGATTCCGCTAGTCCACCGATTTGAACTTGGTTCAGCATGGTGAATAGCTTTACATAGGGAACAGCGTCGGCATCGGCGACGTTCAAGAAGAATTGATACAGCTTGTACGGTGAAGTCTGCTTAGGATCGAGGGTTGGTGCTCCACCAATCGACTTGCCGAATTTTTCTCCATTTGCATTCACTACCAGCGGGTAGGCGATTCCGTGAGCACGTGGTCGCCCTTCGTAATCGGCTCCGTGTATCCGACGAATTAAGTCGACTCCACCCAGAATGTTGCCCCATTGATCGCTGCCACCGGCCTGAAATCTGACGTTATCGCGATCGTAGAGTGTCAGGAAATCGTACGCCTGAAGCAGTTGGTAGCTGAACTCAGTGAACGATATTCCGCTGTCTCGACTGAATCGATCTTTCACGGAGTCACGACTCATCATTGTATTCACCGTGAAGTGTTTTCCTACGTCACGAAGGAATGATAGAAGATCGGTCGTGCGAAGCCAGTCTGCGTTGTTAACAACCTTGGCTGGATTAGATTTTACATCGAAATCTAGGAACGGCTCTAGCTGAGCACGAATGGCTTCGACGTTGTAGTCGATATCAGTGACTGATAGAAGCGTACGTTCGTCGGAGCGACCTGAAGGGTCGCCGATCATACCAGTACCACCTCCAACTAGAGCCACTGGCGTGTGACCGTATTGCTGGAGTCGGACGAGTCCCATGATTGCGACGAGGTTGCCAATATGGAGGCTGCTCGCCGTGGGGTCGAAGCCGTTGTAGCAAGTAATTTTTTCAGTTGAGAGAATGTGCGCTGCGCCTGGGGTTGCGTCAAAGAGAGCGCCTCGCCATTCTAGGTCTTCAGCTACGTTTTGAAATTCTGTATTGTTTGTCATCGGATTGTTCTTTTAGGAGCCGTTGGTAGGCTAGAGGATCCAAGTGCGAAGTTGGGCTAGATATTTGCGAGTATTTCTCTGGTCTGGTCAACGTCTTTGTTCATTTGTTCGATTAGTTGTTCGACTGTTTCGAATGCGACTTCTGCTCTGAGTCGTTTCACGAACTCGAGGTGAAGTCGCTTGGTATAGAGATCCCCTTCGAAGTCTAGAAGGAATGCCTCGATAGTGCGACCACCGTCTGTTTCGAAGGTTGGGCGTATGCCTATGCTGGTGGCAGCTTTATGTGTCACATCATTTATCTTGACTAACGTCGCGTAGATGCCGTTATCAGGAACGGTGACTGCGAATTCGGGTTCGATGTTGGCAGTTGGGAAGCCGATTTTACGACCACGCTTCTCGCCGTCGGCGACCACTCCTCGAATCGAGTAGTTTCGACCCAGCATTTTTGCAGCAAGTTCACAGTTACCACTGACGATTGCGATTCGGATGACAGAACTTGAAACTGCTTCGCCATCGACAACAATCGATGGAACGCCGATGAATTCGATATCTGTGTGGGTTTCGGCGGCAGAAAGCTGCTCGACACCTGCACGGTCGGATCCGATCATTGCGCCCGGTCCGAGAATCAGCGATACGAGGCCGATTCGTTCCTTAAGAGCACCAATAAAATTATTGGACGATAGCTGTTGAATCGCCGCACTGAAATGGAGTTCGATCACATGATCAATCCCAATCGCTTTCAAGATATCTCGGCGAGTTTCGAAATCACTTAAGTACGTGACCTGTTTACTCGGTTTGATAAATGCCCGAGGCTGCTCTCGGAAAACAAATGCAACTGATTTTGCGCCGATCTCAGCCGCTTTATCTTGCACTCTTTGCAGGAGTGCAAGATGCCCAAGGTGGACTCCGTCGAAGGTACCGATAGTCGCAACTGTAGGGCCTTCAATAACGTCTATGGAAGTGAACAGATCAGAAATCGACATGATCGTCCGGTGCAGAGACTAGCGGTTCGATGAAACCGAACCGCCAATCTCAACTCTCTAGCTAAGGGTGGCGTGTGCCTCGTAAAGCAGCTCTTGGGTAGTCTCCCAGTTGATGCATGCATCAGTTATAGAGACACCGTACTTCAAATCGGCAGGATCGCCCAGAGACTGGTTGCCCTCATTAATGTGGCTTTCTAGCATGAGGCCGATTACGCCCTTGTTGCCGACGGTGCGCTGGCGAATAGCATCACGGAACACGATCGGCTGTCGGTTGTGATCCTTGTTGCTATTTGCGTGCGAGCAGTCGATAACAACGTTTGGTCGAAGGCCAACACCTTCTAGCAGGCTCGACGCCTTTGCCACGGTTTCATCATCGTAGTTAGGGCCTGTTGATCCACCACGAAGAATGAGGTGCTGCGCTTTGTTTCCTGCTGTATTGACCACAGAGGCTCGACCGTCGAGGTCGATACCGAGAAATGCGTGTGGTGAACGAGCAGCCATCATTGCGTCGACAGCTATCTGTAGGCTTCCGCCTGTGCCGTTCTTGTATCCAATTGGCATTGAGAGTCCACTCGCCATCTGTCGGTGAGTCTGGCTTTCAGTCGTTCGAGCACCGATGGCGCCCCACGAAATGAGATCAGCGAGGTACTGAGGAGTGAACGGATCGAGAAATTCGGTTCCAGCTGGCAGTCCGAGTTTCAGTACTTCGAGAAGGAACGCCCGTGCGCGAGTAAGACCTGCCTGTATGTTGAACGTGCCGTCGAGGTCAGGGTCGTTTATGAGCCCTTTCCAACCGACAGTAGTGCGGGGCTTTTCGAAGTACACCCGCATTACTACAAGAATTTTGTCTTTTACTTCTTCAGCTATAACTGCGAGTTTCTTAGCGTATTCGAGTCCGGCTTTTTCATCGTGAATCGAACAAGGTCCAACGAGCATGACCATTCGGTCATCTCGTCCTTGTTCGATGTTTTCGATAGATGATCGTGCGTCGGTAACGACTTTTGCAATTTCAGGAGTGATTGGCTGGGAGTCGATGAAGGATCGTGGCGAACTGAGCGGCTGAAGATCGGTGACTCGGATATTTGACGTAGACATTGTCGAATTAGGTTTCTATAGAGCTATAAGGTGAAAGGAAATAACCGTGTTCGTGATTCGCTTGGTCAGGCCGGCTCAGTTGCATGCTGAGGGAAGGAGAGCTTTGTGAATCCAGGAGGGCTGCGGACGGTCAGGCAGATCTAGCTGCTATATGAACGTCCGTGCGTAAACAGCCCGCCGGTATAGCTATAGCTAAGATACTCGGCACTGTAAGAAGTTGAACACGAGAATACGAAACCTGCCGAGCGGAAACCGCTGGGGCGTGGGAATGAGTTTTTCTGTATGTTGCGTTCTGACATGTCTTTAATAGGTCGCCGTTTAAAGATCAGGGCGAAGTTTAGCAGCATCGTTTAGGTAAGCGTGCCGTATTTCGCTCTGAACCTTGTCAGTATTCCAGAATATAAGTATACGGATGCACTGCGTTAATGCGCCGGGTCGAGCCATCTCGTGTCCACACATAAGCGGAACATCGTTCCAGCCGAATCGTTCGCGTGCTGTAACAGCCGGGAACTCTGCGACGAGATCGGGGCTAGTAGTGAACTGAACTGCGGCGACATCGTCTTGATCGATTTCGTTTGCTTCGATCAGTGCAGATAACAGTTGTTCGGTTGCTGCAAGAACGTGTTCAGCTGACGTACCGTCGGTGGTTGTAGCGCCTTTGACGCCTCGAACCTTCGTAGACAATCTTTTTTCCTGCCCTGAGAATTAGGAATTTGTGTTCAAATAATCCGGCAATCTTATTTTTAGAATTGACGATGATTGTGGCGACCTAGTTTGCCACGACTTTACGTGGTGTGCCGGGTACGAGCGACTTGATATACGCACCAACTCGGTCGGCTGCGCCTGCCGGATCGCCATCTGATAGGGCATTGATCACCTGGCTGCCGATGACTGCTCCATCAGATATTTTTGCCACTTCTGCGACGTGATCTGCGTTAGAAATCCCGAATCCAATCGCAATTGGTAGATCAGTGAACTTTCGAACATTCAGGGCGAGACCTTCAACACGTGACGACATTTTCGCCCGTGCTCCTGTTACTCCGAGTACTGAGATACAGTAAACGAATCCCTTGGCGCGCTTGCACGCGTATTCGATTGCGTGATCGGTAGATGTGATGGCAATGAGCGGTATTAACGAAATACCAGATTGATCGCAAGCATCCTGAAGTGGTCCGGCCTCAGCCGCAGGTAGATCGGCGGCGATGATTCCATCCAGACCGACTTCGACTCCAGCTGTGCAGTACTCGTCGATTCCCATGTTGAGGATCGTGTTGTAGTAGCCCATGAATATGATAGGTACATCGATTCCGGCAGCACGAATTTCTTTGACAGCATTGAAACAAAATTCAGGAGTTGCCCCGTTTTGCAGAGCGCGATGTCCTGAGGCTTGAATTGTTGGGCCGTCGCCAAGCGGGTCGCTGAAAGGTACGCCTAGCTCTATTACATCTGATCCGGCGTCGACCAGGGATCGAACGATTTCAGTCGTTTGGCCCAACTCAGGGAATCCAACGGTGACATAAGGAACTAGGGCTATACGGCCTTCTGCTTTTGCCTTATCGAACGCTTCTCGAATTCTGTCGGTTGCCATGTGGCTGCGTAGTTCCTTATTTGATCGCATTATGATTCTGCGAGAGCGATAAACGGCTTGGGTACTTAATCGAGTTTACGATTAACTGACCGTTACGTACTTTGCAATAAGTACTGCAACAGTATTGTGCATTCCGTGCGCAAACATTGCTGGCCAAATCGAACCGGTTTTAATGTACACCCAGCCGAGCGCCAGTCCCAATGCGAAAGTCGGAACGATGGCACCTGGATCTATATGGAAGAGTCCAAATACTACCGATGAGATTACCAACGCCCAAATCATTCCGAATTTTTTCATTAATCCGGGCAGTACAAAACCCCTAAAGAAAATCTCTTCAGCCATGGGGCCAATAATCCCCACCAAAAAGATCGTGGCGACAATGCTTCCGTCAGCTTCGTCGAGAGCTTGCTTGGCAGTGTCTGGCGGGACTAGTACGTCGACACCGAACCAGACGAGGGCTTGTACCCATAACATCAATACGCTGAGCCCTACGATCCACATCGCGACCGCGAATATGTACGGTTTGAAGCCTGAAGTTTTGACGAATCCGAGTGACGAAAATGGTTCTCGGAACCGAACTATAGAGAAGGCAATTCCAGTTGCTGCAAAGACACCCGATGTCGCTGTGGCGGCGATGATACCAACAGGTACGCCGCCTAATATCGCCGATCCGTCGCCAACATCGGTTGCTAGTAGATAGCTGAGAGCTGTGATGCCGAATCCGACTCCAAGCGCAGCAATCATCGGCCAGAGGGGGGATTTGAAAATCCTGAGCAATATCAGAGCCAAGGCTGCAGACAGTATTCCAATGTAGTAGCCATCTGATGACCGGACATTTGTATCAAACCCGGCATCGGTTCCGACCGCTCCGCCGAGACTCATTATTGAAACGACCACGAGCATCGTTACGGTCGCAGCCACGACTACGTCCCACACGTCCCAACTGACGGTTGGAATCGTGATATTTCGCCACTGATAGTCAGATGTCGGCGACGGTGGTTCTGAGTTTGGAGGCTGATTCAAGTTGAAGTGGTTATAAGAATGATTCGTTCTAATAGGAAGGCGGTGCTATGCCCATGTTACGTCGCCCGATAGCGTCGGGCTCAGTGGTTTCGATGCAAACACAGCGTACTCACGTTTTGAGTCGCCTATGGTGGTGAATTCACCGTGACCCGGAAGTACAATCGTGATTTCTGGAAGAACGAAGATGTGCGATTCCAATGAAGAGATTATGTGCTTTAGAGCTTCATGAGATTTTGATCTCCCGGGACCGCCAGGGAATAGCGTGTCGCCGGTGAAGACGTGAGATGGCTCGCCAGATGTTAGTGATCGTTTCGATTCAAGCACGAAGCACGTCGAACCTGGAGTGTGACCAGGCGTGTGGAGTGTCTTTAAGGCGATATCGCCAATGAGGATCGATTTGTTGGTTGCCACGTCGATTGTTACTTGTGCCGATGCAGGGAGCGACTGACGATCGCTGCATCCGATGCCTGTTGGGGCAGGGAGTGCTGCGACTACTTCTTCGTAGCCTTCGACGTGATCGCGGTGTCCGTGTGTAATTAGGATCATTTCGACATTTGTGGCGCTCGCTGCCGATATTAATTCGTGAGGGTCTGCCGGAGTGTCAATAATCACTGAACTGCCCGTGCGTTCACAGGTGATTAGAAATGCGTTATTAGAAAATCCTGACACGAACCGGTCTATCGACCAAAATTTGCTGGTGAATACGTTGATCATTTACTACGCAATGTCCTTGCTAGGTATTTCTACGAATCTGCCTAAAAAGAAACGGCGCACTAAGCGCCGTTTCAATGTTTCTATTTACTTACGCAAGCTTTCTATTAAGTAGCTTGTGGTTCTGGGTCGGAAACTCCGCCAAGTTCATCCTCAACCTGATCAGTTGAGGATGTCGGTTCGCTTGGTTGCAAAGGGTCATCAGTCGCCAATGGGCTTGCCAATAGCGGGTCTTTACCATCAATGATCGCAACGAACTGTTCAGAGTCGATAGTCTCGTGTTCTAATAGGAATTGGGCGATGCCCTCAAGTTCATCGTCATGATCGATGAGAAGGCTATTAGCGCGATCTTCACCTTCACGTAGAAGTCGGTTGATCTCATCATCGATGATGCTTTCAGTCTTAAGCGAGTAGTCTCGCTCTTCCGACATCTCACGACCAAGGAAAACTGCGCCACCCTGTCGTTTACCGAACGATCGTTTCGAGAGTTTATTGCTCATACCCAGTCGCATAATCATCTCACGAGCGATTGCGGTTGCCTGCTCGAAGTCGTTCGACGCACCAGTTGTTACATCGCCAACTTTGAGAACTTCGGCTGCTCGACCACCCATCGCAGATGCGATTTGGGCTTCGAGCTGCTCTTGCGAGGCGTATGACTTATCTTCCTGCTGCCAACGGGTGAATCCACCGGCTTGTCCTCGAGCAATGATCGAGATTTTTCCAATTGGTGAACCACCTGGCATAAGGTGCGCTACAAGAGCGTGCCCTGCTTCGTGGTAAGCAGTGATCTTACGATCTTTTTCGCTGATGACCTTGCTCTTTCGAGCTGGTCCCATCGAAACACGGTCGATCGCTTCTGTCAGATTGTCGTAGTTGATGAGCTTCTGATTACCACGGGCTGCTAGTAGAGCGCCTTCGTTAATCAGGTTGGCAAGATCGGCACCAGAAAATCCCGGTGTTTGCTTTGCGATGTCAGCCAGATCAATACCCTTTTCAAAAGGCTTGCCTTTGGCGTGCACATCGAGAATCGCCGTGCGTCCACGTATGTCTGGATTGTCGAGCATTACTCGGCGGTCGAAACGGCCCGGTCGAAGTAGTGCAGGATCGAGAATATCTGGGCGGTTTGTTGCCGCTATAACGATAACGTTCGTCGTTGAATCGAACCCGTCCATTTCGACAAGCATCTGGTTCAGCGTCTGCTCACGTTCATCATGACCGCCACCTACACCAGCGCCACGGTGTCGACCAACTGCGTCGATTTCGTCTACGAAGATGATGCAAGGAGCGTGGCGTCTAGCTTGCTCGAATAGGTCACGCACGCGAGATGCACCGACACCGACGAACATTTCAACGAACTCAGAACCTGAGATAGAAAAGAACGGCACTCCAGCTTCGCCTGCTACTGCCCGAGCCACAAGCGTTTTACCAGTTCCTGGGGGGCCCACTAGAAGAACTCCGGATGGAATTTTAGCGCCAAGGGCTTGGAATCGTTCAGGGAATTTGAGGAATTCGACAACTTCTTCGAGTTCTTCTTTAGCCTCTGGCACACCTGCAACGTCGAAGAATGTGACGGTTGCTTTGGTGCCGATAAACATTTTGGCTTTGCTCTTGCCAAAGCCCATCTGCTGGTTATTGCTGCCCTGTGCCTGTCGCATCATGAATAACAGAATTCCACCGAAAAGAATGAGTGGTAAGAACCCTATAAGGAGGCCGAAGATGCTGCCAAAGCCGCCGCCCTGATCGATTTTTAAAGAGTAGTTGGCACTAGGAACTTCAGCGGCACTCAAGAGCTCCGCAATGCTAGACCCGTCTTCTTTCATAGAAGTAAAGGTGGTCAATCCATCGGTGACAGTAAGCGAATCGCCCTTTACCTCGATATCAAGTTTCGAGGATCCGCTACTGGTTTTCGCCAACTCGACAACTTCGTTAATGCCGATTTCTTGTGAGCCACCAGTGGGCTGATCGACAAACATGAAGAAGATAGTGATCACTGCGATGATGATCACGAGGTAGACGAGACTATTCCTCATCCAACGGTTGCTCATTTGTCCTGGCCGTCCTATCGATAACTACTAAGTCGGTGTTCTCTCATGGAGTTTGCTTACTCAATGTTTGGATTGGATGCAATTCCAACCTCAGTGATGCGACCGCTGTTTTCAAGACAATATTTGGAGTGCAATTTCTTGCAAAACTAACAGGTTTTAATCCTAGCATAGCGACGGTGTCACACAGCGTAAGCGTTATGCCGTAATACGTGTGGTAACCATGTAGAGATTTCTACTCATTTTGAATTGAGTATCGGGCGCAAGATTGGTATATTGAAAGTTCGACCAATTGGACATTGGGAAGAATCCGCGCCGCCGAGCGGTTTTAAGGTGCGTATTTTGTTGGAAATAATCCGTTCAATGTCACAGGGAGCGCGAACATAGCAAAAGAATTTAGAGTGAATCGCCGAATTAGATCCGATGAGGTTCGAGTAATTCGTGGCGAAGATTCCTCGGTCTCGACAGTGATGAATATTCGTGACGCACTGGAGATGGCAGAGGATGAAGGTCTAGATCTGGTTGAGGTTGGTCCTAACCAAAGCCCTCCTGTGTGCCGATTACTTGATTACGGTCGTTTCAAATTTATACAAGGTAAAAAGCAACGAGAGGCTCGAAAAGTCTCCCGTAGTGCGAGCAAGCAAAAAGAAGTAAGACTCAGTCCTGTGATGTCGGATAACGACATCGAAACGAAGATAAAGATGACCAAGAACCTTCTTGGCGAAGGTGCGAAGGTCAGAGTCTTTGTTCGATTCCGAGGTAGGCAACGTGCTCACCCCGAAATTGCGATGAAGGTGTTACGTAAGGTCGCTGAAGGTGTTGCGACTGTTGCAAAGCTGGAGAAACCGCCTGGAATGGAAGGTCGAGTGCTTAGCATTCTTCTAGCTCCATCGGCAGTGGCCAAAGAACGAGAGCGACAGGAAAAATCAACACCAGTTATGGCCGCCGCTAAGGCAGCAAAAAGCACCCCAACAGATGGGGCCGCCGCAGTAGAAGAATAGGTTTAGGCGATAAACGCCTGAGCATAAGAATTGAGAACGGAAACTACCTGATATGCCGAAGATGAAGACCCATAAGGGCGCCAAGAAAAGGTTCCACATAAGTGGTACTGGCAAGGTGCTGCGGTCAAAGGGTCCAAAGAGTCACTTCCGCCGACGTAAAGCAAACCGAGTTAAGCGTTTGTTCGGTGGCAAGGTTGCTTTAGACTCGAAGACGTTCTCAAAGACAATCAAACAGGCGATTAGCGCGCTTCACTAGGTGCTAACTGCTCAAATTACAAACCATTATCTGAATTCATTGTTGGGGCTACATCGGATGCTCCGCAATTGATCGCCAAGGAGACTTACATTGGCCAGGGTTAAAGCCGGTAAAACTACAAGACGACGGCATAAAGCTGTCCTGAAAGCGACACGTGGACATCGAGCATCACGTAGTAATCGCTTCCGCGTCGCTCGAGAGTCACTGACTCACGCACAGGCATATTCAACGGCACACCGTCGCTTGAAGAAGCGCACGAACCGGTCATTGCAGATCGTTCGGATCAACGCTGCTGCACGTGCGCTTGGAATCAACTACGCAAGCTTGATTCACGGCATGACACTAGCTGGTATTGAGCTTGACCGAAAGTCACTAGCTGAACTAGCGATACGTGAGCCAAACGACTTCACTGAAATCGTAAAATTGGCTCAGGCAGCACTTCCTGACTAGCCTTGTTCAAATGTCGGCGATTCTTTTTCGACGGAATCATCGCCATCTAAAACCGAAGACTGATATGAACTACGAGGCGCACCTAAGTGCGCCTCGTAGAATTTAACCAACCTTTCGATATAGGCCGTAGCCTGGGTACGGAATGACGCATTGTGTCCTGTACCGGGGGCATCCAAACAGATTTTTCGCCACTTTAGATCTGGTCGAAGTTGGCGCCTGTCGCCCGAATGAACAACCGAGCATGCTACACAGGAACGACATTGTCGTTTTCACCGTGAATGATCAGAACAGGAATATCGGAGCGGGTTATCGAATGTTTGGGTGAAATTTTGTTGATGTCGATTCCGTAGATCGACCTCGCCATGAATTACATCCCGTGTAATTCGAGTCTAAACGGTGGTTTTATGCCGGTCATGGAATTTAGTGGGATCAACGACAAATCTGCGAATGAACTATCGGTAACGACCGCTCTGAAGTTGTTCAACTTCTATCCTGCCATCAGTGCGACTGTAACTCCTATCGAAATAGCCTAGAACCCAACTGCGGCTTCGATCTGCGCTCATACTGAACTGACGAGATAGTCGAAAGCCCGCTGTAGATTAAGGCTTTCGGAAAATCCAGACGATGAAATCGTTGCTGGAGTATCGCCTCGTCCTTTCATATCAAACATGAAGATTACGAAGCCAAGCCTACTGGGTGCTTGTGCTATGGCTTGGGTTAACGAATGCTGCACTGGCTAGGCCGGTGTAGGGGCAGAAAACAGACAACTGTGTTCAGTTGGCGCTACGGGTCGGGATTATGCGACTACCGAATCGACCATAACCAGAACGAAGAACAGAGCCAAGAACAGCAGCGAGTACTTGTATAGGTTTGTGGCGGCTGGGCGATCGGGCGCTTTTATGAGCTTGAAGGCGTACCACAAGAACGCTATACAGAGAGCAGCCGCAGCGATCATGTATATCCAGCTGAGTGAGGGAGAGACTACACCGAAAATAATAGTGAGTGCTGACAAAATCACGGAGTAGAGCATTATCTGAATTGTCGTGTGCTCGACTCCGCGAACGACCGGCAACATGGGGATGTCGGCTTTGGCGTAGTCGTCCTTAATCATGATCGCTAGAGCCCAGAAGTGCGGCGGAGTCCAGAAGAACACTATGATGAACATATACCAGGCTGCTAGGTCTATCGTTCCGGTCGCAGCTGCATATCCGACGAGAGGTGGTACTGCTCCAGCGGCTCCACCGAGAACAATGTTCTGGGTGGTCGTACGTTTGAGAATTACCGTGTACAGGCCGAAGTAGAGGATAGTACCCGCAATAGCGAGTGAAGCAGCAAGAACATTCGTCATTAGGGCCAGTAGCACAAAGGAAATAATGTTCAGAGTTATTCCATACATTACGGCAGTCAGGGCTGAAATTCTGCCTTCTGCAACAGGGCGGTTTTTCGTGCGACCCATCCGTCGGTCAAGGTCTCCTTCATATGCCATGTTCAGCGCTGCTGCTCCGCCAGAGGCGAGTGCTCCACCGATTAGAACTGCGACGATGACCTCAAGCGTTGGGGTTGATCCTGCACCTAAAAACGCACCGGCGATAGCCGATACCAGCAACAGCGACATGACGCGCGGCTTAGTAAGTGCGATGAAATCGCCCAACAAAGTCATCACAGATCCGCTTTGTACTGTTTCGTTAGTGGTCATAAGAGAATGGTAGCTTGTGTGGCTTTATTTCGCTGAACTTTTTGAGACTTCAACTAGTTCTTTTCCCGGCACAGGCCGAAGCAGTAGTGCGACGATAAATACCATGTCGACCCAGACAAGGGTTGCAAGGCTGAGGTGACCGGATCGCGCCCATTCGGCGAATGTAGTCCACGGATTAGCTGCACCCATGAGCATCTGACTGAAAATTATGACTGCCGATGCCAGTGCTGCGAATCGTAGAGCTCCTGATATGTTCGGCAGCCGCCAAACTTTGTGCCCTGCTAGCAGAACTAAGATGATCGAAACGAATGATAGCAAGCGGTGAATCATGTGGATCCAAGCGACCGTTGATTGCGGGATATAATCCCCTCCGCAAAGCGGCCACGATGGGCAAACGGCACCGGCATCTTTCCAAACTGCGTAAGAACCCGAAAGTAGGGCGATCAGAGCAAATATTCCGGCGGTGGCGGAAAGTATTAGGGCGTTTCGATGATCGTCGCTGACTCTACCCCACATCCATTTTGACGTACCAATGATCGAATTGGGTCTGCCGTACGAAGCAGCAACGAGTGCCAGAATCGCCAAGAGTGCGACCATCTCAGCGAGGAACAGGTGAAGGGTGCGGATCGCAGGGTCAAGGTCGTTCAATACCACAAGACCGCCAATCATTCCGACGATGAAAATCAGCCCAAGTTCAACTGTTGCTAACCATGCGACTACTTTGCTGGCCCTGTGACGTACCCACACTCGAATTACAGCGGCGAGAATCACTAGACCAAGAATCGTGCCAACAGTTCTGTGGCTGTATTCGAGAATAACGTTGTGAACTCGTGGCGTTGTCCCGCCAGGTACGTCGTAGAGCCGGTCGATGGTTTCCTGGTCTAGTGGTGGGAATAACTGTCCGAAACAGGTTGGCCAGTCAGGGCAACCATCGCCTGAACCGGTGACCCGAACAACTCCACCGAGGGTTACCTGGAGCACTACGCCAATGATCGTAATTGCCATCAGAGTAAGCAGCAATTTATCTTGCCAGATGGGAGATTTTTTCGGGTTTTCTTTGGTGTAGCGCTCAGACGAAATCATTTTTATCCAGTTTCAGGTTTGTGAATTGCGAGAAATCGTGCAGCCGTTGCTAGAAGCCAAATTTTGACTTTGACATTGAACGAAGTTAATTATCGCGCAGAAATCGACAAATCGGCAGTGAATTAGAGTGTGCTATTTCGAGTCACCAAGTTCATAAATCTGATGTGACGTCTAAATAGGGCGGTATGCGATGAGAGTGGCATTGACCAGTACTCGGTGGTCGTACACCCGTGGAGGCCAGCAGGTTACGAGGGTAATCTGTGCATCGTCGGTGTTACTCAAGTGAAGGTCGTTTTGATGAATCTGGGTTGTACTAGTAACTCTGTATATGAATTCAGCGTCCGGCGTTTCTAGATACACGTCGACAGGGTCTTCCTTGATAAGTTCTGTGATCTCAGGCAGGTGTCGGAATATGTTTCCTTCACCTGCGGCGAAACTTTCTAGATGCGCGAAGAACCAGCCGTCTCCTTGCTGACCGGGGCGCGACGTTTCGGGAATGTGTCCAACTGTGTTGTTTGGAGTTTCATACGATCGCTCGTCGCCAAGATCAATAATCTTTAGCTCGGACACAGTCGAATTTACATTGATTGCTGGGATTCTGATGTGAGTAGCGTTTGACGTAGGATCGAAATCGCGGAAGAGATCAGTCGATAGTATCGGTACGAAATTGTCGGGAATCGACGGGCCGCCGAAGGGATCAGTTCCGCCCCACTCTGGTTCTGACCAGTACTTAGGATTGAGAAGATTGCCCGGGTAGAGACTGGCGAACTGCGCTACATTAGGCGATTTTAGTTCGAGTGGTATCGGCTGTTCGTCATCGGCAATCAGATGGCTCTGGGGAACTTTAGCTTCTATGCCTAGATGGCTTTCGAGCGATTCATCGGGAATCGAGTAAACGAACTCAGCAATATCGGAACCCGATCGTGACTGAGAGTATACGTACAGGCCCGACACTGCGATTAGTACGATTCCAAGTAAGGCAGTCGAGTAGGCTGCGATCGTTGTAATCGTGATTTTAGGTTTTTTTGATGGTTGAGATTTCTGCCGTGCAATCGGATCGTCGTTTTGATTAGCCATGGTCATTCATGTACGACTCTTAGGTCGGTATGGATTTTATGGCTAAATGCTATCGGACTCGGGCGCCGTGTATGATCGGTTCGTTGATGTGAATTTCGCCGTTTCGAATCTTTATGTTGTATTCACACTCTGGGTTTGTGCATACCCAGGCCTTGTAGTGAACTGCTGCACCTTGTGCTCCGAAGTCAGACAGAGGCACCAAGTGCCCTTCATCACAATTCATACACTCTGGCCAGTTGTTGGTTTCCGACATTGTTGTGCTCCCAGTTCATTTGCCCACTGCTATGCATATTAGACGAATTGGCAAATGCGAAAAATAAATATTCAGATCAATATCAATAGTCTAAACTCTAAACTCGGTCATGATGGATAGTACCGGAAGAGAGTAAAGGTTTTCACTTAATTCAGCGGTACAGTGGACGCATTGATATGAATATTTTGGGAATAGAAACTAGTTGTGACGAAACGTCGGTTGGTATTGTCGACGGCGATGGGTATGTTCGTGCCAACGTAATTGCAACTCAGATAGATATCCACGCTCGATACGGCGGAATTGTTCCTGAGGTTGCGTCTCGGCAGCACGTACTCGACATTCGACCTGTTTGTGAACAGGCAGTTAGAGACGCTGGGCTCGATTGGGGAGACATCGATGCAGTCGCTGCCACGCACGGTCCCGGGCTCGCTGGGTCTCTCATCGTTGGTCTAAATTTTTCTAAGGGATTATCTGCTGCCCTAGATATTCCGCTGATTGGCGTGAACCACATGGATGGTCACGTCTACGGTGCTTGGGCTATAACCGAAGATCACGGCCTTGAACCATTTCAGGAACTTATCGGCGAACAGCCAATAATGTGCCTAGTTGTATCGGGAGGGCACACCGAGTTGGTGTTACTTGAAGGTCACGGTAAATTTCGTTTGCTTGGCGAGACTCGTGATGATGCTGCAGGCGAAGCATTCGATAAAGCCGCACGAGTTTTGGGGCTACGATACCCGGGGGGGCCTGAGATTCAGCGTGTGGCTGAAGGTGCTCCCGAGACGGATCCGCTTCCACGTGCATGGATGCGAGGGACCGACGAATTTTCTTTTAGCGGTTTAAAGACTGCGGTTCTGACTCGGGCGCGTAAATTAGGTATCTACCCACCAAATGGCGCTAGCGGTGGAGCCGATCCTGATGTTGTGGGTGGATTGGCGAAAGCGTTTCAAGATTCTGTCATCGATGTGCTGGTTACGAAAACGATATCAGCGGCAAAACGAGAAAATTGCGCTGGGATCGTGTTGGTCGGTGGTGTCGCTGCGAATGGTCCGCTTCGCCAAACACTGAAGGAAAAATCGCCGCTGCCCGTCGCAATACCGCCGTTCAAACTTTGCACCGATAACGGAGCAATGATCGCTATGAGCGGACTGGTGAACTTCCGTAATGGCAGACGTGACGACTGGGATCTAGACATTGTCCCGAGCCTAAGAATTGGTACAAGCGCACTCGTTTAAAATGGGCTAGAGCGTGGAGATGAGGCTTTTTAGGCGTTGCTAAATTCAGCCTGCCGGATAGTTTCGGTACGGCGATTTGGTTCGACTCGGAACTAACCGTCGCTTTGAATCTTCAACGTCGCGTGTGAACTGCATTGCGAGAGTTGATTTTCCACCGACTTCACCACCAATGACGCTGCCGCCCATAATGTTAAATTCGAGATGCACTCCAGCGGGTCGAATCCAGTAGTCGCCCAGCAAAATTAGTGAAACCACCGCTACGGCGAGCGCTGCCGCTATACCGACATTAGAGCTGGGCGTTACTTGCCAGACACCAATCGCAGCAAAGAGACCAACCGTTCCCCAAGCAGCACTTCTTCGCGCACGTGGACGTCGGGCGATTTCAACTGAGCTAATGTCTCGTAGTTGAGCCGACGCGTACATGGAGTCCGATTCAGAGCCACCTCGAAAAATCACTCTGGCGTGTGTCAGGGTGAAATTTCCTCCGTCGTTTGACTTGAGCCGAGATACGACTCGCTCTCCCGGTAAAAGTCCATTTTTAGGACTTGAAGTCTTTGACTCGGGCTGCGCTGAACTTCGGAGACGTTCTGTGGTGGTTTCTGCTGCCATGTGTGTAATCGTAACGGGTTCACTGAATCTTTGGATGTATCAATCTGGACATTCTTTATTAAGTGTTGTTCCGTTGCTGTATTTTGAGCTGTAGGTATTTTTCACATATGCAACTCTTAGCTGACGATCAGTTCTGCCATCGCGATAACGGTCGCATTAATGTTCGCCTTGACACATGTAGGCAAGATTGATGCATCAACTACTCAGAGCCCCTCAACGCCCCTAACGCTTCCGTACTGATCAACAACCCCCATCGGATCCGAGTCGACGCCCATCTTATTCGAGCAAGAAATGTGGTGCTAGGTTGTAACTTCCGTTCGTATCCACTCATCCAGATCACGAGCATCAGTGTGGGACCGAGTGACATTCTCATATCAAGTGGTAAGTGGGACTGTACCAACGTAAAGGAGTGCCAGTTGTATAAGAAAACCGCCGCCGGCGTCAGTTTACGACAAAGCTATTGCGAGCTATGAGCCCAGCTTGTCACTCTTGTGAGCAGCAACGAATGCACGCGCTTCGCCGAGCATTAGTTCAGCGATCCCGATGCCGGAAGTCTGATCTCCGCCAGCCGTCTTTCCGGCAGCTCGTGCGCGTTTCTCTACATCGAGCGTTGCGGCAATTCGATCTTGGTGGTCTGGCTCACCGGGGTGACCAAGCGATTGTGCGAAATCATGTGGTCCGCCGGTTACGCCCGTCAGACCAGGCACAGAGAGAATATCGTCGAGGTTGTCCCAGGCCTTCTTGTCTTCGATCTGTGCAACAACAAGCATGTTTGCGTTCGACCATTTTGCGAATCCGAGCTTGCCGCCATACTTTTCGTCGAGAGCGGTCTGGTCGTTGAATTCGGTTCCACGGCCACCCCCCCACGATCGCTTACCTTCGGTTGGGAAGAGGCAAGCATCGGCGAATGCCTGTGCTTCAGCACCCGAGTTGATGTGAGGACCGGTCACGCCCTGAATTCCACGGTCGAGATACAGGTTGATCTGGTACGCAGCGCTGTCTGGCACCCGTGCGATAACCGACATTCCGTAACCGTTTGCGGTTCGGCAGATGTCGTCGATGGCTTCTTCAGGAAATCCACCATGCTCACCGTCGATTGTGATTGCATCGAAGCCAACGTGGGCTGCCATTTCGATCATGTATAGCGCAGGATGTGCCAATGCGAACACGGTCGCCTTCCGGCCTTCTTTATTAGCTTCCAAAATTGTATTGTTAATCATTTGCGAACCATTCCTTATTTGATGTGTTGTCCCTGATGGGGATTATTTGAGTGCGTACTTACTGGAGATAAATGTTGATCTGTTAATAGAACCACATTAGTTAATCGAGATCCGAGCGTCGTAGATCAGAAACTGTAGCTTAGCCACTTAAGCCACTCAGATGCCTCTAACGGTTCCTCCTGCCGAAGTGGTTTTCGCTAGCGGTGGATGTGCAGCAATTTCGGCTTCGTTGAGCTCGAGTCCGAGCCCCGGTGTATCGGACAGTTCGACGTAGCCGTCTTTTTGACGTGGGAAGCCATCGAGAACAGTGAAGTAGTGTTCTGTGTAGAACTCGGCGTGATATTCCTGAATCTCGAAGTTGATGATCGAAGCATCGAGGTGCATCTCAGCCATTGCACCAACCGGCGAGCAGACATTGTGTGGCGCCATTGTGATGTGTTTTGCCTCGGCGATGATCGCTATTTTCTTTAACTCAGTGATTCCACCGGCGTTGGCTATATCGGGCTGAAGTACGTCAGCTGCGTGTCGATCGACGATTTCTGCGAACGGGAATTTTGTGTAAAGCCGCTCGCCAGTTGCAATCGGAATGTTAACTTTGTTTCGAACTTCTAATAACTCGGAAACCCGTTCTTGAGAAACCGGTTCTTCGTAGAAAAGCGGTCGATATTCTTCGAGTCGTTTGCCGATTTGAATCGCGTTCATCACATCGAATTTGGCGTGAGCTTCGACGAGAATATCGACATTTGGCCCTACCGCCTGTCTAACGGCGGCGACGCGGTCTTCAGCTAATTGCGCCTCTTTAAGAGATAGCTTGTAGTAGTTGTGCTGCCCAAAAGGATCGAACTTGAGGGCGGTGTAGCCCATGTCGACGACTATCTTCGCCTCTTCAGCGTTTTGTTCAGCCGTTCCAGGGTTTGAGTACCAGCCGTTGGCATAGACCCTGATGCTGCGGCGATGCGCGCCGCCGAGCAACTTCCAAACCGGCTGGTCGAGAATACGACCTTTCATGTCCCACAGTGCGATATCTATGCCTGAGATGGCAGTGGATGCTATTCGACCTCCTCGTGCTTGGAAGTCCTGGTACAAGTTCGTCCAGTGAACTTCGGTTTCGAGAGGGTCCTTGCCGATCAGGTGCTTCTCCACCATTTGCTCGATCATGGCCATAACGATCTCGTCGTCTTGCATGGGCGAAGCATCGCCGATGCCGTACATTTTCGGATCGTCTGTGTTCAGTTTCACCAGCAGCCAGTTGCGCTGTGCGTTGTGGTGGTTCGCTGTGAACCTGCGGAATTCAACACCGGTAATTGCTGGCATATATCTTTCTCTTATACTGGCTATTATCTGGATCTACGCTCGATTTTACGGAGCGGGCTGCTAGTGAATCGCAATTCAATGGCAACGCTCGCGGCGGGAGTATACGCCGATTTGAAGCCGATGTTGACGGTCGATTCGGTCGAACTAGGCAGCACACCCGATTCTGTTGCGGCTATGATGCGGTTCGCTTGGGCTTGCTCAATAGATGCCGTCAGCGTTTGTAATGCCCGCGGCACTATACCCACCAATCAAGAAACTATGTCAGAGAGAATATAAAATTTTGGCTCGAACTTTTCGCCTTTGGGCGCTGTCGGATACGCATGTTGGAACCGAGATAAAATTTGGGCGTCGTTCGCTTGAAGAAGTGATCCAGCACGCTGAAGCTTGGCCGAACACCGACGGAGAATCTGGCGGCTTCGATATCGCAGTAAACCTCGGCGACTTCTCAGGGTCGCAGCTCCCTCCAGATGACGAAGAAGGCGAACTGGTCGTTTCGCAGTACGCATCGGCGAAGCAGCACGGTCGTGAGCATTTTTACGACGTGATCGGAAATCACGATGCTTCGGGTGCCGACGAACCGACACAGTGGTGGTTCCAAAAATGGATCGACCCGACTGGTGATAGCACAGAACACTCCGGAATCGATAATTCGGCACGACCTTACCAGACCACGGGTACATGGGAGAACTACTCATTTGAGGTAGGTAACGTAGTATTTCTGATGATGGCTGATCGAAACGATGGTGGAGCGCCTATTGGTCGAGGCGAGTTTGGCGGGTATCCAGCAGGGGCAATTTCGGAGGAGACCTTCCAGTGGTGGACCCAGAGGGTTGCCGAAAACAAAGACAAGATCGTTATTTCAGCCCATCACCACATGATTAAAGAGACGACGGTAGCCTCAGGGTTAAACGAGGGTTGCGACGAGGGCTATCACGGTCGAATGCCAGACGGCGGCGCACCCGGGTCTTCGTTTATTTACTGGGTGGGTGGTCAAAAAGATTCGGGTCGTATCGAGAATTTCTTAGACGAAAATCAGCCTGCAATTGATTTGTGGTTGGGCGCTCATACTCACACCCATCCCGACGATACAACCGGTGGTCGATCGCACGTGGAACAGAAATGGGGAGCGAACTTTGTGAACGTTTCTGCGGTTACTCGCTACCACGGCCAGCGGAACTCGATTCCGATGAGCCGGTTGTTCACATTCACCGAGGGATCAGACGAAGTTCGGGTGCAGTGCTATCTACATTCCGACCAATACGCCGATGAGGGCTGGTACGAGCCATCCGAACGAACGATAAAATTACGCCACAATTTCGAAGCCCCAATTCAATGACTAAATCAATTCAACAACTCTTCGATCTTACAGGCCGTACTGCCATAGTCACTGGCGGCGGCACGCATCTTGGAACGGCCTTTACTGAAGCCCTGTGTGATCTTGGTGCGAATGTCTACATCGCTTCTCGTCGTGCTGAGCTTTGCGAAGAAGTGGCTGAGCGACTTCGTCGACGGGGAATGGACGTCACCGCGGTTGGTTGTGACGTGACTGACGAATCGCAGGTCGATGCTTTGGTCGACCGAGTCATGAACGAAAACGATCGACTTGATATAGCCATTTGCAACGCAGGTGGTTCGTTCACGACGAGCTATCCGCCAAATGGTGACATCGATGAATTCAGGCGAACACTTGATTTGAACCTGACTGGCACGTATATCACTGCACAGTCGGCTGGCAGAGCGATGATTCCCGCTATGCGTGGATCGATCATTACTTTGGGGTCAATCGCGTCAACTTTGGCGATGGATAGCCGTATTTACAATTCAGAGTTCAAACGCTCGGGACCACCGTATATCGCTGCCAAGGGTGGCGTGTTGGGCCTGACCCTAGCGATGGCTGCTGAGTTCGGTGAGCACGGAGTTACTGTGAATTGCATTAGCCCAGGGCAGATTCCACGCACCGGCACCAACGCCGATCAGGTCGAGACGTTCCGTAAGATGATCCCGCTCCAGCGAACGGGTCTTTCACAAGACATAAAAGGAACAGCAGCTTTACTGGCATCAGATGCCGGAGCCTGGATTACAGGTCAAGAATTCCGCGTAGATGGCGGCTGGTCGATCTGGTGACGCAAGGCGTCTTTTACTGTTTGACGACGATTCGGCTGGGATTGGGGAGATGTCACTAGTCTCGTTTCAAATCACTGTCATGCTGAATTTATTTCAGTATCTTTTACAAGTAGCTGCGAAACCCTAGATAAGCCCCCCACTCTTCATTGCAACTCGAATGATCTCGCGGTCGGCGTCTGTGACTGACGGGTTAGGTAGGCGAGGTGCGCCACCTTCGTAGCTGAGAATATCCATGGCTGCTTTTATTCCGGCAGCTCCACGATCAAGGATTTGTTGGTCGGCTTCGATAATTCGACTCTGCACTTCCTGAGCCTTAGCGAGGTCGCCGTTCATCACGCTGGAGATGATCTGGAGGCACTCCGCAGGTGCGACGTTTCCCAGCATAAGGCACGCTCCATTCGCGCCAATTGCAGTCATGGCAAGCAGCAGAAGGCCGTTTCCAAGCCAGAACGGCTTGTCGGCCGTCACGAAGTTGCGAACCCGAGCCTCAAATCGAACGTTGCCCGAAGCGATGTAGCCCCAGACGTTATCGATATCTACAAGTTCGCCGATTACTTCAGGCTCGGCGCCAACTGGGGCTGCTCCGCCGGCAAACATCCCGGGAGCCATCTGATGAATGATCACGACGGGAGCTGGAACTCGTGGCACAACCTGCTCGAAGTATCCCGTGACATTCTTCGTTAGTCGTGGGATTCGGATGCGAATCATCTCCGCTCCGGCTTCAACCAAATCTTCCGCCAAACGAATTGAGTCGGTGACAGATGAACTATCGACTCCGCCAACAATGAACTTTTCGCCGTCTCGAGCGTTATTCACGGTGCGAACAATTTCGAGTCGTTCGGCCTCTGACAAAAACTGCTCTTCACCGTTTTCAGAGTTCAAAACAAATCCCGATAGCGGAGTCTTGATCCACTTCTCTACATTTCTTTCGATGGCTGCGTAGTCGACCGAGTCGTCATCCTTGAACGGCGTAGGGCTTGGAGCGACAACGATAGGATTTTGAGTAGGAATTGGCATTAAGCTAGATTTTTCAGAGGGTTGGTAGGAGACAGATTTCAAGTATGCCGGAAGTCGAAGTCAACTGCCGAATGATCTCTCATTGGCGAATAAGGATGACTGACCTGACGAAAGTCCGAATAGCGGTAAACTAATCTAGCTGTATTAGATTGATTTCACGAAGACAAAGAACTCTTGGGTCATTGATCGATAACGCTTCCATCGGCGTGAAGTCGCGTAATTACTTCTCTCGGCTTTTCCGGACACATTTCAACTGCATTCGGTTTCAGTTCGAGTCCGATTCCAGGGTTATCTGAAATTGCAAGATAGCCGTTGCCGTCGTGCTCTGCCATCCCCGTGACCATGTTTATTTTCGGTTCAACATCTTCGCCGATCGGGTATTCCTGTAAGGCGAAATTGGGTGCGGTTGCAGCTATTTGCAGACAAGCGGCTGTAGATACTGGCGATAGCGGATTGTGCGGTACAACGCCCACGTGGCGCGCCTCGGCTAGAGCGGCGATCTTTCGAGCGCCAGAGATTCCGCCTACTAGGCATACGTCAGGACGAATGTACTGTACGGCGTTTCGTGAGAGTGCCATCTCGAATTCCCAGATCGACGTGAATCTCTCGCCGGTTGCGATTGGAATGTTGATCTTGTCGGCAACGTACGCCATCTCGTCGAAGTTGTCTGGGGTTACCGGGTCCTCGAAGAAGTAGGGGTGGAACTCTTCGATACCCAATCCAAGCTGAACCGCTTCGGTCGGGGTCATTCGACGATGGATTTCGATACAGAGATCAACGCCAGTGCCTACGGCTGCTCGGTAGCCGCGAACTGTTTCGATGGCATCGCCAATTTTATCGGCGTGAGTTTTGAAATAAGGAACGTCGCGGTCTTCATCCAAGAAGGGTGTCAGGTGACCAACGGCAGTGAAACCTTGTTCTTTGGCATCGACGATTCCGTCGGTCAGAACCTCGGTAGTGTCCCCGAATACGTGGTAGTAAACGCGCGCCTTGTCGCGAACCTTGCCACCCAGCAGCTGGTGAACAGGAGTGTCGAAGTGCTTGCCCATGATGTCCCAAAGCGCAATATCGATTGCACTCAGCGCACCCATGATTGCCGCCCCACGAAAGTGAGAGAAGCGGTACATGTACTGCCAGTGATGTTCGATACGGAGTGGGTCTTCTCCAACTAGGTATCTACCGAATTTCTCTATAGCCGACTGTGAAGCCTCGAGGAAACCCCATGCTCCCGATTCGCCAAGACCAGTAATTCCGGCGTCAGTTTCGACTTGTACCAGAAGGTATCGGTCGAGCATCAGCGGGGTGACTTTAGTTATTTTCATGGATACGAGCTTCGTTTTCTGTAGGCGGGAATTGCTTCCTACGATCGTGAAAGAGTTGTTCGTAGGTCTGATGGGGGCGATGGTATGCCCAATGCAGCGTTTTCGCCACAGGAGCTTGCTTCTGGTGTTACCAAGCTAGATGTCAATGAGATGGGAGTTCCTGACTAATCTTTCACCTCAGTGCTTGGTACCGCTCATTACGGGGATATACGACGTAAAGCGATTGAAGTGCACAGAACTCAGTATTCGCCGCTCGAACGCATGCCAGCACCTAAACTGGAAGCTGGTTTGTTGAACTAGGATTTCTTTATACTGGTCGACCCGCCAGTTCCTGCGGGTCAAACAGGAATTTTCGGAATCGATTTCTTCTAAGGTGTTGAAGAATAGTCGTGTGGCGATTCACTCTCCCTGATTACACGACTGCTCTTCTCGATCCTGATTTCGCAAAGCTCCATGCATAGACATGACCGATTACACACCAAAAGTTGAGCGTCTTCGCAACAACCCGATCATTCGCCCGAATATGGACTACCGTATGGGCGACAACATCAACGGGCCATCGCTTATTCAAGTTCCTGATTGGGTAAGAGATCGACTCGGCAAGTACTACTTGTACTTCGGTCATCACAATGGCCGATACATACGGCTCGCCTATGCAGACGAACTGGAAGGGCCGTGGCGAATCCACAGCGAGGGAGTTCTTTCGCTTGAGGACTCACATTTCGAAGGGCATATTGCGTCACCCGATGTTCATGTCGATCACAAGATCGGCCATATCAGAATGTACTTTCATGGCTCTAACACCGTCACTGGAGGAGGAACAGGTAAGGACGGGGCGCAATTCACTCGGGTTTCGATTTCGAGAGACGGACTGAATTTCAATGCAGACTCGGAGCTGCTGGCCAACCCGTATTTGCGCGCATTTCAATGGAATGGCAACCACTACGCAATAGCAATGCCTGGGGTGTTCTATCGCTCCGAAAACGGAATGAGCAATTTCGAGGACGGTCCTACCCTCTTCACAGAAAACATGCGGCATTCAGCGGTGATAGTTGATGACAACGTTCTTCAGATATTTTTTACTATGGTTGGAGATTCACCCGAGAGGATCAAACTTTCCACCGTTGACCTTTCGGACGATTGGATGAACTGGACTGCATCAGATCCGATCGACGTACTATCACCTGCATTGCCGTGGGAGGGCTCAGAATTGCCGCAAAAGCCATCGAAACGTGGACTTATAGATGGGCAGGTCAATCAGCTGCGAGATCCCGCTATCTACCAGGAAGATGGACGTACATACCTTCTATACTCGATAGCCGGCGAGAGCGGGATTGCGATCGCCGAGCTCACGTTCTGATTTTCAATTCGTTTAACCAAATAGACCGTTTTTCACTGGAACGACGGTCTATTATCAAGATTAGAACTAGCGATTACCGTCAGTGATGGGACGTTTGGTGACTCTTCCTGCGAACTCTTCGGTTATGTAGAGAACTGAGTCGGTTGTGAGAAGGCTGGTTGGTGAAACAACATTATCGGCAAATACCGTTGTTTCGCTCCCATTCCATTTGAGGACTCGTCCAGGCATGGATTTGGCATTTGTACTAAAATCTCCGCCTTCGAGAACTTTCTCCGTATCTGATGAGAATTCAGCGATGTAGAGAGTGCCGTCGGGCCCAAATGTAATGTCGGTGACAGTGGTGAGTCCGGTGACAAACGGCTCAGATTCTCCCTGATCCAATGCATCTCCATCACCATTTAGATCTTCCACTCGCCAGACAGCAGCCTCTCCGGCAGGATATGGATAGCCTGTCAACGTACCAACGTAGATAGCACCATCAGGACCACGTGCTATCCCTGTTGGAACCATCTCAACTGCCGCTTCCTGATCCGGAATGGCAAAGTTATAGAACACCACGTAGTCACGGATATTGCCGGCCAGATCGACTGCTCGCAACGAGTTTCCTCCGGGGTCCGAAACTATCCACCCATCGACTTCAGGTGCGTTGACCATGTCATAAGGATTGGAGAATCGGTTATCGAGTGGAGCCCAGCCATCGGTTATTGGCGTCACAGGCTCGTATCCGGCTTCAGCTGTGATTCGGTACATACGCGCTGACTGTTCGCCGATGTACTCACCCACAATGAAAAACAGCTCACCGTTGAGAAGGGTGATCGCTGATGGACCGGCTTGATATGCCCCCTCGGGACCTGTTTTTAGCGAGAATGGTAAGCCCTTGGCTATAGGACTGACCTCGCCGTCACCTGTGACTTTTAGCAAACGGCCGCGACCAGATTCTGCGATCAGTAGGTTTCCGTCCAAATCAAAAGCAAGTCCGCGTGGCGAAGAAAGTCCTTCAGCCACAATCTCGTCGTTATCGGCTGATCCGCCTCCGCACGCTACCGAAGCAGTGATTATGAGGAGAGAAGTTATGATCGCGATTTGGACCGCTGATAGATGAAGGTTTCGGGCGACTAACTTTAGATATGGATTCATGGTTATTAAGAGCCTTCTATTGAGCGGTGTTGAGCGTGATGCGCTAACCCGTTTACACAGCGTTCATCGTATCTCTGATACAGCGATCTAGCCGCCCTACGTCGCCTGATTTATGGCGTTATACATGTCGCTTGTTTTGTTCAGAATGATAGTTAATATACTGATCTTTACGACCGGTTGGATCAGAGGATTGAGTGACATTTCAGACCATGTCAATTCATCCGATCGAGGCTCAGTAGTTTTCATGGTTTTCTTCTATTTAGGAATTATTCTGTTAGCAATAGGGTTGCCCTGCTACGCTCGGTGTACATCTTTCCTAAGTAGAAGTGCTACTGCCGCTACAGGTGTTGCGAAGCGTGCGCTAATTACGACCGTTCGTTGACGTGCCACGCATGAATATGCCGAGGTCGAACGTCGCTTGGCTAATGACGAGTGCACAAAACTGGACGTCAGAGAGTACATCTGCCGCTTTTAGTCGAAATCTCATTTACTTGATAGCCTCGACGAGGTTTTCGAGCACGATTGCAACACCGTGATCGTCGTTGGAGGCGGTTTCGTATTTTGCTAACGATTTGATCTCTGAAATAGCGTTTGCTACCGCTACCGACCATCCGCAGTCGCGTATGAGATCTATATCGACAAAGTCATCTCCGAACGAAAGCACATCGGCCAGTGGAATGTTCGCCGATTCCAGTAGATTGGCGACCGCACCGGATTTACTTGCCTGCGTAGGAACGATATTGAGGAATTGCATTCTTGCTGCTCGGAGCACACGCGTTTCAGATGAGAGTTCGTTTTCCAACATGATCGCAAGTTTTTCTAGGTTTTGATTCAGACCGTTTATAGAAATCTTCACTGGTCGCAGTCGTAATGCTTTTTTGAACGATACGAGCATGGTGGGCGTTGCCATGTTGAATGCCCATAGCTCGTTTACGTCATCGTCGTGATTGACAGCGAACTGGTCACCGTCTATTTCTAACGTCATTCGTACCCACGGAGCGTGTTCATTAGCGAGCCGCCAGCAGATACAAGCATCTTCTAAACTCATCTCGTGTTTGAAGGATCCGGTTAGTCCTGCCTTGCCATGTGCAATCGTTCCGTTCATCTGGACTATTGAAGTTATTTCTAGAATGTCATCACCAACCAGCGTCTGTAGCACTCGTTCGGGGCGCGACGTGGCGATAATCATGGGTATGCCAATGGCGTGAACTGCGTGCAGGACTGTGCTTGTACGCTCGTCGAGTCGCGCGTTGGAATTGAGAGTTGTTTCATCCAAGTCCATAGCGATGGCCTTTGGAGTTGCGGTCGAAAAGTCGGGAAGATTCATTGTTCGATATTGTCTACATTCTGCTGGTTCGATGTTCGAAATAGTGCTTGCCACTTGAACGCTGCGAACAATGTCGCCACCAGACCCACACCACCTAGGATCCCGATCATTACATCCGATCCCGCTAACTCCGATATCCAACCACCTATCAGTAAACCAAGTGGTAGTCCGTAGATCCCAAGCGACCGAATACCCATTACCCGCCCGCGCTTTTCTGTGGGTGCCGCACGCAGTAAGCCCACGACCATGGCCACAAAAGTAACGCCTCCACTGATTCCCCATAGGACGAGCACTAAAGCAAACAACCAGAGCGGTGGTGTTGTGGCAAGAACAAGCATAAGCAAGTGCCATACGATTGATCCGATAATCACTATTCGACCGGGGTTCGACACACCGCGACGCAGACCTACAACTAACGAGCCGACCAGCGCACCAATCGATGCCGTCGCCGCTAGCAGTCCGATTCCGGTGCCGTTGAGATCGTACAGCTCGTCACCTATCACGGTCATAAGCCCGTTCACGATTGGGAACGCGGAAAACTCTATCAAGAACGAAAAGAAAATCAGGCCTGGCAACATTCTGCTTTGTTTTACAAAACGAAACCCTTCGCTTATGCCCGATCTGATACCGATCGAGCTGGCCTGCGCCACGACTACTCTTGAGTCAATCTTTAGTGAAGCTAGAGTCGCTAGCAAGTAGAGAACTGAGATTACGATGTAGGCCCAATCGAGTCCAAGCAGCTCGAAAATCGTACCTCCAACGATTGAACCGATTACTCGTGCTCCGTCCAAAGTCGATCTCGAAAGACCGACCGCACCATGAAGTGAGTGAGCAGGAACAGCGTCGGCAGTGAGAGCTTGTACTAGAACCACATCGAGCGTTCGAACCAAGCTGCCAGCAGTAACGATCACGTAGGCGTGCCACAATACAAGCGCGTCGGTGATTACCAATACCGTGAGTATTACGGCAAGCAGCGCACCGAACGACCGCACGAATACTTGCAATCGTTTTCTATCGAACCGATCGACCATTAGTCCGTACAGTGGCCCGAGCAGCGTTCCTGCGAATTTCAGCGCGCCTACTAATCCAACGAGTAAGGGTGAGCCGGTATCTCGTAATACGAACATCGCAAGTACGATGATTTCCATCTCGATCGCCCACAGATTGAGAGCGTCTGACGACCATACGAACTTGTAGTCGCCATACCGAAGTACGCGAAACGGATTCAAGCTAACTTGGGCTTTGTGTTGCGTGTCGTTAGGGGCCTCAGATTCGAGCATATGTGCGATTCTGTCACGATAGTCGTTTAGCAGTCACCTACTAGTAAGGCTGCATGGCCGATGAAATTAAACACGGAGCAACTTGTTCCCCCGTTATCGAGCCTTACGCAAGGCGGGTGTCATAATGAGTGCTGTTCCAGAAACAATCACGCTGCCTGTGATTCCAATGAACAACGTCGTTTGAATTCCGAAAACCTCGATGCCAGCACCACCAATTAGCCAACCAAGTTGATGGGTGAGAACGGTCATGAAGTACAAACTCATCACCCTCCCACGCATATCCTCCGATGCTGTTGTCTGAAGAAGCACCGGCACCGAAATCATCCATGATGCGAAAGCTAAACCTTGAAGTGTCATTGCGATACCAGACATAACTACGTTTGGCGCTACGGCGAACAACGCTGTTGAAGCGTTCATAACCAGCATCGCAAAAATTAGTAAATAGCCTTTTCTAATTTTGTTGCTGAACACGAATAACGTAAAAGCGCCAACGAGTGCACCAACTCCGCTGAGCCCAAGCATCACTCCATAGCCAATCTCGCTCAGGCCGAGTTCATCTTTGACCTTGACAGGAATGGCTGGCTGCATCATCCCCATAAAAATGGCGCTAGAGCCAAGAATTAGCAGAGCGCGAATGATCGGCGTGCGGTAGGCGTAGCCAACACCCTGTCGAATATCCGAAAACATGTTCCGTCCGCTCGGAACGGGGTGATGTCGGGTTCGTACTCGGAAAATCATCAAAGCTGAAAATGCGTAAAGTCCTGCGAGTACATAAAACGCGGTATCGAACCCTAGGAGTAGTAATGCTCCACCAACGCTGGGACCAGCGATAGTCGCTGTCATCGAGATGCCCGTGTTCAGGCTTGAGGCTGAAACCAATCGCTCTCGACCCACAACATCGACAGCGAAAGCCTGACTTGTTGGGTTGTGCAGTGCGAACATCGAACCCGTCATCAGTGATATCGGTATCAGATGCCACCATTCGAGTACGTCGGTCGTTAGCAATACGGCCGTTAGCAGCGCCATTGATGCAATGACGACCTTCGTTCTCCAAAGTAGTTGCCAACGCTCAGTACGATCGGCAAGTGCACCACCGATCAGTGAGATCGAGATGATTGCGATACCGGGCATGGCGTTTACCAGTCCCATAAGCGTCGCTGAATCCGTTCGGTCAAGAACGATCCATGCCTGAGCCATATTCCGTATCTGATAGCCAGCAAAGGTCGCTAGATTCGAGAGAACCAGTAATCGATAGTCGCGAACCGACAGAATGCTGAACGGACCCTGAGTATTCCTACCAGATTTTGTTGAACGACTGGCGTTTATTTCATGCGAATTTGCTGTGTCGGCAGTTTTGTCAGCCAGAACAGAGTCCTCGATAGAGTTGGAGTAGGGGCGGGTGTGGTGCGTATTAGTGAACTGCGGGTGTGCACGCTCTCGCTCGTGCGATAGCGAGGCACCAGCAATGACCGGCAATGATGTCAGCCGGGTAAATCAGTGCCACCCTTGAAATAAGTCTAGTACGTTATTTCGAGGGTGGTTGTATGTCGCCGCTGATGAATATTGGCTAGTGCTTCACTATAAATGGCTCAAGCAATGCCTCGTTGATTTCAACACCGATGCCGGGGCGGTCGGGAAGAACGAATCCGCCATCAGCGTACTGCCATGCCGTGTCCGATGCTTTTTCTAATCGGTCGGAAAGCCCGCCTTGGAACTCTTGGAGATAGTCGGGTGGTGCAACCGCTGCACATTGAAGAGTCGCTGCCTGGAACACTGAAACTCCACTACCCATGTGCGGAGTTGTCTTTATTCCAGCTTTCGCTGCGATGCCCATCTGCACGATGTAATCGGTGAAGCCCGTTCGTCCGATATCTGGCTGATACACATCCAATGCTCGGGGCTGCTGAACCCACTGCTCCATCTGGTATCGAGACCTGAAGTGCTCACCAAGAGCGATATCTGCTCCAGGCTTCTTCACCAGTTCCTGGTGTCCCATCAGATCTTCAGGCTGCAGTGGGCACTCGAAGAATCGAACATTGCGTTTTCCGTACTCGATTTTTCCAAATTCTGCCGATTCGTGAGAACACATCCAGAGTGTGTCGACCATCCACTGTTCGAGTTCTGGCGCACCAGCCATCAGGCCGTCTAGCTCAGTAGTTCCAGCTTCTACATCGCCGGTGAGAAAAATTTTGGCACCCTTGAGACCAGTGTCGATCCATGACTTCACATGCTCGACCCGCTCCTCAAGAGTCGATCGGCGGACTCCTGATAGGTAAACGTCAAATTGTTTTCGAGGATTTGGATCGAGCAGCGCAGCTACCGGCGATTGCTCGCGCTTGCCGATTGCATCCCACACAGCGATATCAATCGCCGCAAGTGCGTCTAGCCAGTAACCAGATGAATACCCGCGCCCGCGTTGCGTGTCGTACAAGAAATCCCACAGCGCAGCCGGGCTTTCGTACTCTTGCCCTTCGATCATCTGAGCCATAAGACTGTTCACGATCAGGGTGACAACATCTGGACCGATCCCGGTATTTGCTTCACCCCAGCCCACTGTGCCATCGGAGAAAGTCACCTTTACAAGGGGAGTTTCGATGTAGCGGGCGTAAACCGTTTGCCAACCCTGCTTGAACTCAAACCGTTCGGTTTGACGATCACCTTCGTTCGCTCGGTAAGTCTCCCAATAAGAAGCAGAGTTCTTGAAAGCTAGGTGAAGCGACTCGACTGACTTGACGCTAAAGCTTTTGTTAATCGGCATTTGTATTCTCGATCCGTCGGGTACGTTCATTAAACCCGTGATGGATATAGAGGTGAATGTTGAAATTGAACTCCAGAAGTTTACCCATAGGAAATAAACGGTGATAGCTACATGGCCGTGTATTTCTAAATACCCTGAACCGTGTTCAAAAAATATTAGTAGACGTTGACTTGCCATATCAGTGTTGTATAGTTCGCTGCTGCTTACGTTGGTGGAGTTGGGTTTATTTTTAATACTCAAACACCGCGTAACAAGGCAATTACATATTTGGGGCGCGTGTGTTAACGAAGTGAAAGGGTTTTCTTTCATTGGAGTTGACAGCGAATCCTGACAATAGATCAGGTGGGTTTTCTTTTGAAAATCGCTCCTTTCTTATTTGGCCTTTCGGAGGAAATAGCATGGATCTTAGTTTGAACAAGAGATGGGCACCGGTGTTTTTGGCACTGGCAAGCTTGTTCCTCGTTGCTTCAATCGCCTGTGGCGGTGACAGTGACGATGGTGACAGCGCCGCATCAAGTGGTGGTGGCGAAGCCGCTGCCGCAGCTCCTGCCGCTCCAGCGGCAGCTGCAGCACCGGCAGCAGCTGCAAAGCCTGCTGCTAGTGGTGGCACAAGTGCCGCTGGTGAAAAAGCAGCTGCAGCAGACAAAGCAGCTGCAGCAGAAGCAGCTGAAAAAGCAGCACCAGCAGCAACTGTGGCACAGGCTGCCGCAGTAGCTACCAAAGCACCTGACAGTGCAACAGGTGGCGCAGAAGGTTCAATCGTTCGGGCATTCCGAACTCTCGAATCTGTATATGGTATTGGTTATGTAGGCCCTTACCGCACGTCAGCAACCAATCAAATTGGTGGTATTGAAGAAGCACTCTTCAACTTCCAAGACGGTAATCCGATGACTCCGTTCCTAGTGGAATCATGGGACATCGACGCTGCTGGTACACGTGCACGAATGACCCTTAAAAAGGGTTTGAAATTCCAGAGCCCAGTTGGCTATGAAGATAAAGACTTCGGTGAGCTTGACGCTGCCGAGCTCGTCGAGTGGTTCAACCGCTCGAACGCAACGACTAACCCTGAATCCACATATGGAGACAGTGGTGACTTCGCTGCGATTTTCTTGGAAGCCTCAGTAATTGACCAGTACACGATCGAAATTGGTCTTGTATCTCCGGTTTACTACTGTCTGCCGGTATCTCAGTTCGGTTGTCTTTCAGCCGCACGGGGTCCGCACAAAGTAACATCAGCTGACACTGAAGGTGTTGAGTGGGCCCGAGCCCACCACGTTGGCACAGGTCCTTACGCACAGGGCGAATGCACACCAGGTGACCGTTGTACAATGCACGCAGTATCAGAGCACTGGCGACAGACTGGTAATGTTGCAGAAATTACAGGAATTCAGGTTCCTGAAGCAACAACCCAGATTGCTATGCTTAAGAACGGCGCGATTGACATGACCGAGCTTGACTACAAGCTCCTCCCAGACGTGGTTGCCGACGGCTTCACATTCTTGGAGACCATGCCTGGTGGTTTCGTTGGTCAGTCGATTCTCTTCCCAGGAAACCTCTGGGAGCACTCACACGCTCGAACTAGCGAAGCTCTTGAGCCATGGAACGCCCCTCCACTAGAGAAGGACTACCCATGGATCGGTAACCCTTGGGGACACCAGGGCGGAACTTGCACAGATGGTGATGGTCTAGGCCATGACCTCTGTGGAAATGCTCCTTACACCGACGCTGATAACCCGGCCGGCATGGACGACATGGAGCAGTCTCGACTAGTTCGACTTGCTCTTTCGACTGCTATCGACCGTGGTTCAATCAATGACGTTCTTTTGAACGGTATTGGTACTCCGATTTACTCTGAGTACATGGGTCCTGAGTACCCTGGCTGGGATGCTTCCCGCGAGACTGGTTGTTGGGACTGGGTCGGTGGAACAATCGACTGTTCAGGTACGATGGAAAGCGTTCCTTGGAAAATCGCAGATGGTGACCTAACAGTTGCTGGTGCACTTCTTGACGCTGCTGGTTACGCACTCGTTGATGGTAAGCGTCAGGGCTTTGAGCCTTTGACCCTTCAGGCTTACTCAGCTGAAGCAGGACCTGTTGGTCTTGAAGTAGCTGACACGGTCATGTCTGACTGGGCCCGTCTCGGTATCGAGATTTCTGGTCTTGTTGAGGACTACGGCGGAGTTATCAGCCCACGAATGCGACAGCGCGTTCAGTACCTACCTGTTCTAAAGAACGGTGACGTTCACTCGAACGTATACCCAATTGACTGGCCTTTGCCTACGGTGGACACATCGTCGTCACGACCTGGTTGGGGTGTTGGTTTCGAGTCACAGGCTGGTGCTAAGTGGTTGTTCGAAATTCTTGGTGAACAGGACGCTAGCGTCCGAGCTGAGAAGCACCTGACTTGGGTTGACTACAGCATGTACTGGCTGCAATATGCCGGTGTATTCCAGGTTCCTAAAGGAATCGTTGTAAATGACCGCATCAAGTCATGGGACGGCTACCAGCAGCACTATTCAAACGTGTCTGCGAACCCAGAGTTCATTGAACTCAACTAAGAGTTCATGCTCTTAAGAAGCAATTAACCTGCTTTTCTAGACGGGGGTCGGATTTTTCCGACCCCCGTCTTTCTTTAACCACGATTTGTAACGGACTTTGAATTCAGTGCAATTAGTAAGTGCAGGTAACTGGTAATTATGCTGGTTAGCGATCGTTGACATAAATCAGTCAGAATGCTAAATTTTCGATGCATCCACAGTGTTTTAAAGTCACTGATTGACTTGATTTCGGATAGGATGCATTTCTGCATGGAGAGTCGGCAGACTACGTGGCCTATATGGCTTCGTCGAACAACTTCGGAAGTACTTAACAAATGGCTAATTTTCTAGCGAGACGATTCCTATCTTCGTTGATCTCAGTGATCGGCGCGACGATGGCAATTTTCATCTTAATCCAGTTCCACAGCGACCCACGTGAGTTGTTTATTCCGGACTCCGGATATGGCATTACTCAAGAGCAGTGGGAAAATCTTGGTGAACGAATGGGATTGAACGACCCGCTTTGGAAGCAGTACGTCAATTGGATGGGCAATACACTTCGGGGTGATCTTGGTGTATCTCTTGCTCGTGACAGAGCTGTTACTGAACTGATCGCAGGAAAGATTGGAGCGACTATTCAGCTAGCTGTTGGTGGTTGGATATTTGCGATAGCGTTAGGTATTCCGATGGGGGTGTTAGCTGCAGTAAAGCGCGGTACCTTCTGGGACTATTTCGGAAGAATGGTTGCTATTGTCGGTCAGGCGGCCCCGCCATTCGTGACAGCACTAGTTGCTATCTGGATTTTCGCTGTATGGCTAGACTGGTTGCCGGCCGGAGGACGCTCGCCTGAATTCAACTGGAAGGAATATCTTCTGCCATGTATGGCTCTTGGTTGGGGTGCTGCTGCTAGCCTCATGCGTCTTACCCGATCTTCGATGCTGGAGGTTATGGACGCTGAGTACATCCGTCTTGCTCGTGCAAAGGGTGTCGGCTGGAACTGGGTTATCTACAAGCATGCTCTTCGTAATGCTTTGATTGCCCCGGTAACTTCGGCTCTATTAGTGTTCTCGGGCTGGTTGAACGGTGCGTTGGTTGTCGAGATCGTATTCTCATGGCCTGGCATCGGTTATGACGCTTTGTACCGTGCGGTGAATGACAACGACTTCCCGTTGTTGCTTGGAACCGTGTTCGTATTCATTCTGATCTATTTGGTATTTGCAACTCTCGCCGATATTGCATACACACTTATTGACCCCCGAGTACGTCTCGGCAACTCTGCGGACTAACTAGGAGTACTCATGGCAACATCTGAAACACAGGGCGAGGTTCAGCACGTCGATTCGGCGACGCTGGATGCTCCGCTCAATCCGGTAAAGATTGATAGGTCGTTTGTTGGTCAGCTCTGGCACGTATTGCGTAAATACCCGGTTTTACCGGTGTTTGTGCTGTCTCTTCTTGTTCTTGCAGCCGTGATTGGTCCGGTAATCGCTCCGTACGAGCGTGATATTGGGCCGATCGGCGACCGCCACTTAGGTATGTTCAAGACTTCTGAGCTGCCGCCTGAAAAGCGTGATGCACCGAAGTACAGTGCTTGGCCAGATGGCTTCCACTTGTTCGGATCCGACCATATTGGTCGAGACGTGTTTACCCGTGTTCTTCACGGTGCTCGTATATCGATGCAGGTGGTATTGGTTTCGCTGGTGCTAGGCATGTTCATCGGTGTGGCACTCGGTTTGATTTCCGGCTACTACGGTGGCCTGATCGACGAGGTGATCACCAGAATTGTTGATATTTGGTATGCGATGCCATTCTTGATGGTCGCACTAATCGTGGTGTTGATTTTCGGGCGTGGCTTAACTGTGCTCCTTTTCGTGCTGGCTCTTGTCGCGTGGTCAGGTTTCGTAAGGGTTATTCGTGCTCAGGTATTGGTGCTGAAACAGATGGATTATGTTGCGGCTGCCCGTGTAAACGGTGCATCTGATGTACGAATCCTAATGAAGCATTTGCTGCCTGGAATTCTTAACACTGCCATTGTTGTTGGAACATTGAACACTTCGAGTTTGATCCTTTCAGAATCGGTGCTCAGTTTCGTTGGTGCTGGTATTCAGCCGCCAACTCCTGCATGGGGTGTTATGACTAACGAAGGTCGAGACTATCTCTCGATTGCCGCTCATCAGGTATTAGTGCCTTCTGCAGCGATCTTCTTGGTTGTCATCTCATTAAACTTCTTGGGTGACTGGTTGCGAGACCGTTTGGACCCACGACTGCGACAGATCGACTAGGTTCTCCTAGTAATAATCGAATTCAAAAACGCCCTCGGCAGCAAAGCCGAGGGCGTTTTTTTATTGTCTGAGCTTTTGATGGGGATCCACCATATATAACCATCTGAACACTGGATAAACAAACGGGAGTGAGAGGCTCGTTTTCGTCGAAAGTAATATCTGTCCCTTTTGGCTGACAGTATCAGCTTGTCCAGAGATTTTCGTGTCACAGATATGGTTCTGGGTGATGATTCAAGTCGATATAGTGGTTGTGAAGTCGTTCAAAGACCCTTGCTCACTAGTTCACCAATATACGCCTGACGGACGCTGTGTCGACGATGCATAGGTTAGTCCTGCTACGCGAGATGCCGTTAATGCTTCGTCAATCTGACAGAGACTAACGTTGAATGTTATGTGGGCTCCGTAGTTCAATAACCTCAGAAACATGTGCCGATGTCCATACCCACATCTCTCAGACGCGACAAAACAGCTCGTTATGAGCGGCCTTGTAAACAGATTCGTTGAAGCTGAGTTGTTCTACTCGGCGACAACACAGACAGCGCCAATGGCGGTGTTATCGAACGTAGATGTGTAGGTGAAACAGCCTTCAACTGTGAACGTGTGGTCGAAGCTAGGATTTTCCTTATCAAACGTTCCTTTGTTCATGGCGCCAGAGTCCCATTCTTCAGCCTGGCCTGGGTCAGATGTTGAACTGCTTGCTGATCTTCGATCATGACCCCAACTGACGGTTGAGCCAACAGCGATTTTGATGACGGCAGGATCAAACAAAACGCCTTCAGCACCTCGTGCTGGGATTTCGACTTCGATCACACCGGTTAGGGCAGGGCCTTCGGGAACTTCTACATCGAATGCAGCACCCTGGGCGCGTTCGCTAGAACCAACACCCTCGGCGACGACGCCTGATTCGGCTAGTGCGGTAGCAGTTGCATTTCGTTCTTTGTTAGCTAATGCTGCAGCACTATCTGAATCGATTGCAACCTGCATCTGAGCATCAGGGTCACCACCGGCATCGATAACTGCCTGGCGGGTTGCCTGAGCGTTATCAAGCTTGTTCTGCGCCTTCGTAGTCTCAACGATTTGCACAGTTGTTGGTCTGTCCGAACAAGCCGCCATAATGGTTGTTAGGATCAAGGCTCCAGCAAGAACCAGGATCACACGATTTCGTATCGACATATATGTCCCCTAATTACAAAGCGTTTAATACACGGAGGGCAAGGGTTTTTCAGTTCAACATCTGATGAAAGATTCCTCAGATGTTGAACCATTAAGTTCAATGTTTTCGAAGGATAACATGCGGTATCGGGTAGTCGGGTACAGGTTTCTTAGATTATGAGGATTTACCAGATATTTAATAGGTATCAAAGCCGGTTTATTGAGCTTTTCGGCGAAGCCTCAGAACTATCATTCCCGATACCAATGCGATGCCGGCGGCGGTGAAGTAGGCGAACTGATATGCCTCGGCAAATGTAGCGTTCTGTGAGCTTTGTCGCCAGTTCAAAAGCGACGTCATCAGAGCGATAGACATAACAGTGCCGATTGTTTGCGATACGGTAAGCGCTGCCGATGTAGAACCGGCGTATTCGCTTGGTGTTCCTCGTAAAGTTAGTGCGTAAACAGCAGCCTGGTGTATTCCGAAACCCAATCCAAGTATTGCAGTCGAAATCACGACCCTGCTCATCTCTGGATTGTCCCCAGCCGTGCCTACGAACACTAATCCGATTGCAGTTAAAATGGTCCCAATAAAGATGATTGGCCTATCACCAGCACGGTCTGCGAGCCATCCGGCGATTCCTGATCCAAGAAAATTCATACCTGCCATTAGAGCCAATAGCGCACCGAGCGTTAGCCCGCTTCTTCCCATCACATCGGCGACATAGAACGGAAATAGGAACCACATTACGAACGAGGCGATAGTCAAGAGCAAGTTTGAAAGCGTACCCGACTTGAATCCTGAGAATGTTGTGAGACCAGTAGGAAAGATTGTAAATCGTCCGCTTTTTTTACCTTTGGCGAACATCAAACCAAGTACGAATGTGAGAGCGAACAGCACCAAAGGTAATGGTGATAACCAGCCTTCAACTCGGGCGAACGACATGGCGAGTACGAATGTGAATAGTGCAGCGAAAACTGTTACAGATCCTGGTAAGTCGAACCGGTGATTTGTACGCCCGGGAATTGACTGAGCTAAATTTCCGTTGAGAGCGATCACTGCTGCTAACAGCAGCGCTATGCCGATAGGAATACGCGCCCAAAAAATTGCTGGCCAGCCGATTTCCTGTCCCAGTAAACCTCCACCGAGCGTGCTTGCAAACGTACCAAGCCCCATCGCCCCTAGTGTTACACCAAGTGCAGCTCCACGTCGGCTGGGCCCAAATGCCCGAGCGACGAGCGCGGGAGCGAGGGTGAATAAAATTGCTACGCCTATTCCCTGTGGTATACGCAGGGCGACGATGGGCGCAAGGGAATCCTGTAACGAGATTAGGCCTACGGCGGTCGTGTACAGCACGATACCCGAGACTAGCGGCCACTTTATCCCGAATCTATCGGCAATACCTCCGGCGACAAATCCGGTTCCGCTTCTAGCGCCGTGGTACATAATGATTATCAGCTGGACACTAATTATCGTCTCGCCAAGATCTGACCGAAATCTCGGCAGATTGACGTTGATAGAAAAATCTAATGCGCCAAGAAACAGGGCACCGCTTCCTATAGCTATAGCTAAGATCTGGGCGAATCGGGTCACATGCTGGCTAGGCTGGATTTCCTGAGTCTGTAAGGTATCTGTCTCGTCGGGGTTTGTAATGATTAGTGACCGCCGCCAGACACTGATGCCAAAGCTGTTATTTCCATAGTGATGCTCGCAATACTTGCGGTATACGTTCTATCTTTGGCATTCATGAAGTTGATATTTATTATGAATTGCTTCTATCGTGAACCTAGTGCGGTAATTATCGCATTTATTCAGCCTGAGCCCTCCTATTTCAGCATTGGATTTCCGGCATGTGTAGATGTATTCGATTAGGTTGTATATTCTTCCGTAACTCATCATCAGTGCTTGTTGTTGAAACTTTGTCGACAGCAACATGACCATAAGTTGAAAGCAAAGAAAAAAATGGGACACAGTGTCATATATTACGGCGAGCACGATGGTGCGCGAACGGTCAGAGCACTTGAGATTGCACCCAATGATCTCGACTGGGGAGTCGTTAGTCCTGATGCGTCCGAAGCTGAACGTGCCGAGGCTCTCGCTGATGCCGTAGCCGTGATTACGAACGGACTGTCGATAACAACAGATATGTTGTCAAAAATGCCGAAAATGAAGCTGCTTCAGGTGATGAGTGCAGGATTCGACAGTCTTGATGTTCCTGCCATTCGAGAGATGGGTATCGAAGTTTGCAACAACTCCCCAGCGATTGCTCGTTCGGTTGCCGAACACACAATCGGCATGATGATGATGGTTTACAAACGACTTCCTCAAGGTGTCGAGGGCGTGAAGGCTGGCACTTGGCAGAAGCCAGCGAAATCGGGAGAATTTGGCAAGGTTTACGAAGTATCTGGTCGCACGGTAGGAATTATTGGGCTTGGCAACATCGGAACTTGGGTCGCTAAGATGCTCAAGGGATTCGAAACGACAACCCTTTACTCAGACGTACGAGAATTTACGTCTGAAAAAGAGCAAGAGTTGAACGTTACTCGTGTTTCCATGGACGAACTGCTCGATCGGTCGGACATCGTTACGGTTCACGTTCCTTTGTCATCATCGACCACTGGCTTGATAGGACGCAGAGAGTTCGCCGCTATGAAATCAGACGCAATATTTATCAACACGTGCCGTGGTCCGGTACAAAACGAGACCGAATTAATAGACGCTTTGAACGCAGGCGAAATCATGGGAGCAGGGTTGGATGTAACCGAAATCGAGCCGACTCCGATGGATAGTCCGCTGATGAACATGGACAACGTGGTGCTGACTCCTCATTTGGCTGGATCTTCTCAGGAGAGGGTGGATCGGGCGCTAGAGTTTTCATTTGAAAACGCCCGGCGCGCTATGAACGGCCAAGAGCTAGAAAATCCGGTGCAAGTGCTTGATTAGTATTCCACAGCGATACGCTTCAACTGCGTTCGAGATGCCATCAGGATTGTTGATCGATCTCGACGGCACGGTACTGCCCGAGAATAATCGACCAACTAAGCGGGTTATCGATGCTATTGCAGAGGCATCACGATTGATTCCTGTCGCCATTGCGTCTGGTCGGGTGCAGGACGATGTCTGTCACTTCGCAAGATTATTCGGACTAACCGTCCCTCAGATATCGGACAACGGGGCGACATTGATCGATCCTGTTACCGGGCGAGCACTGAAACGGTACATTCTTGATCGTGAAACGGCAGAACTGGTCGTGTCTGACTTGAAAAAATCTTCCTATAGGGTTTTAGCGTGTGACGCAGGACGTTTTGTAGAAGATCCTGACCAAATCGAAGATTGGAAGATCACGATCGTAATGGCGAAGTTCGATTCGGAAGCCGAAGCACGAGGGTGGATCGAACGATTCCCGGCCGACAAAGTTAGTTCCTATGCAACAGTCGATAATCTGGGTCACTGGTACGTGGATTGCACACCGTTAGGAGTGAACAAGGGTACTGGCGCTCGGAATTTCGCCAAGGAAGTCGGAGTCGATGTATCCAAGCTGATGGTGATCGGAGATGGCTGGAACGATATGCCAATGTTCGATGTCGCTGGCACTCGAATAGCGATGGAAGGCGCACCGCAAGAGATGTTGGAAATGGCAACTGAAGTTGTGCCGGGGATCGACCATGATGGTGCAGTTTTGGCTATCGAAAAGTACGTGCTGAACCTAAGCGAATAATTCCGGTAGTGGCTACGTAAGTTCAAGATCTTCGTCAGATTGAAGCGCTATTTCGTCGAGCTCATCGATCTCGTCAAGAATGTTGTCGTCGTCAACGAACTCGGGGCTCTTGTCAGTATCTCCAGATTGGCGGAATGCTCGAACACCAGCAGCAAGCCCGACCTGCCACGCCTTCATTTCGCGTCGTAGTGCTGTTCGGTATCGATTGCCGTACTCGCCGACTTTTCGGAACTTTTTCTGGCGACGTCGTACGAGAGTTTTAGTGTTTTTGCTGGTTAACGCCGACATCTCACGCATCAGCGATCTCTTTAGGAGGCGAGCGGCCTCGTCTGGCGATCCGTGGGCCCCAAGCTCCGGTTCAGGAACGATCTCGTCAACGATATCCATGTCAATAGAGTCGACTGATGTCAACTTCAACGCACGCGCTATATCCGATGCTTTGGTTGAATCGCTCATTTCTGACTGTGCACCACGTTCAGGATCTATCGTTGTATAAATGGCGTTTTCTAGCATAAGCACACGGTCTGCCAGACCGAATGCTAGGGCTGCTTCTGAGCCGCCTTCGCCAATGAGAATCGAAAGGGTTGGAGTTTTCACTCGACCCATCTGGTCGATCATTCTGGCGATAGCACTGGCTAGACCACGCTGCTCCATGTCGATGCCGAGCTTTGGACCCGGCGAGTCGACGATCGTAACGACCGGAATCTTAAACGTTTCAGCAAGAATCACTCCACGTCGAGCTTTTCGGAATCCACCGGGAGTGATATCTCCTAATCGAGGAGCAGTATTTTCATTATCACTAGTTTCCGTGATTCTCGATTTTTGCTGGGCGATTATCATCACGCTTTGTCCGCCCAATCTGGCGAGACCAATAATTACCGAATTATCGTCGGTGTATACCCGATCGCCGTGAAGTTCGAAGAAATTGGCAAACACATTGTCGATGTAAAACTTAGCTCGAGGTCTATCGGGGTGGCGCGCTAGCTTTACCATCTCCCATGCTTCACGCGGTCGGACTGGGACAGACTCAAGGGTGATTCGACGTGATGAAGTCAACTTGAATTCGGGTGAAATGAGATCGAGAACCGAAGCTAGTTCGTGCTTCAGGTGATCGCGCCCGATGATTGCATCGACGTGCCCACGCTCTAAATACGCTTCTGCGGTGTGTTCGGTGTAGGCACGTTTTCCTTCGATTTCACGAAGATCGCCGAGCGGTGAAAACCCAATGTGAGATCCGGGTTCGGCAAAGATAATGTCGCCCATTGAGGCAAAACTACCAAGCACCTGGCCTGTAGAAGGGTTACTAAGCGAAACTATGAACGCTTGCCCTTTGTCTCGAAGTGCTCTCGCTGCGAGAGTCGTTTTTGCCATCTGCATGAGCGACAACACGCCCTCTTGAATCCGTGCGCCACCGGATGTGACCAATGCTACGCAAGGCAACTTTTTTCGTGCGGCAAGTTCGAGTGCGAGTGTGACTTTTTCGCCAACAACCACGCCCATTGATCCGCCTAAGAAGCTGGAATCGAGCACGATTATTACGACTGGCGTGCCACCGATCAAGCATGTGCCGGTTACGGCAGCTTCGGATAGTCCGGTGCGGCTCTGATCTTGGAGTAACCGGACACGGTATGAAATTCGTGGTGAGAATTCGAGTGGGTCTAGCGACTGAATCCACTTACTAGTCTCTTTAAAGCTGCCTTCATCGGCTATGGCGGCGATTCGGCGTCGAGCTGAAATCGTGTAGTGATAGCCGCAAGTAGGGCAAACTCTGAGTCGGCGGTACTTGGTCGATTCGGAAATATTTACCCCACACGACAGGCAGGTTTTACGAGGTTGATCGAGATCGAGAGAGTCGAGTTCTTCCGACAGCATCGCAATGGCATCTTTGTCCAGCGGCTGATTATCTTCTGGCGGAAATAGTGGAGTTACGTTATCTGGCACGGTAGTGCAGGTTGCTCCTCGAGCTGTCGATTCGATACAGCGTAGATCTAATCGTGCGTATTCATTCTAAGCTAGCGAGTCATAGAGAAACCGCAGAATGGCAACCCGCTAGCGGTTGCAGTATGCCTGAACCTAGGTTGTTGGTTAGTCAGTTGAACCTTACAGAACTGGTCGTGGTTTGCCTGGTTCGCCGGCGCCTACTACGCCTTCGTCTTCTAGCTCGTCCATAAGGCGTGCTGCCCGTGGATAACCGATGCGGAGTCGGCGTTGTAGCAGTGAGACCGATAGCGTCTGCTGCGACTGTGCGAGGCTTGCGGCCTGATCGAACAATGAGTCGCCATCGGTTGCACTTGATGCGGTGCCGCCGTTGTCTGCTCCCGCATCGTCGAAGCTAACGGTGAGCTCGGGCAAAGGCGGTCCGCCCATACCCTGCCACGACGATACAACGCCCTCGATCTCGTGGTCGTTCAAGAACGCACCCTGAACACGAGATGGCTTCGGCTTATCGATTGGCATGTACAGCATGTCGCCGCGACCGAGCAGTTTTTCAGCACCAGTTGAATCAAGAATTGTTCGTGAGTCAATTTGCGACATCACCGCAAATGAAATACGGCTTGGGAAGTTGGCTTTAATTAATCCAGTTACAACATCAACCGACGGACGTTGAGTTGCGACCACCAGATGGACTCCTGTCGCTCGGCCAAGCTGTGCCAGTCGCACAAGTAGGCGTTCTACATCGCCGGCAGCCGTTAGCATTAGGTCGGCAAGCTCGTCGACGAGAATGACTAAGTAGGGCATCTTCTCGTCCATTTTCTCGTTGTACGAGGCTATGTTTTTCACAGCCGCCTGTTCGAGCTGACGGAATCGTCCCATCATTTCGTCGACTAGCGACCGGAGAACGATTACAGCTCGATCGGCTTCGACGATCACTGGGTGATAAAGATGCGGGATACCTTGATATGGCGTTAACTCGACTCGCTTGGGGTCGATCATCACTAGCCGTAGTTCGAGCGGCGTTTTGGTCAAGATTAGCCCGCTGATGATGGCGTTCATGCACACGCTTTTGCCTGATCCGGTTGATCCGGCAACTAGGGTGTGTGGCATTCGAGAAAGATCAGCCATTACTGGCTCGCCGCCGCTGCCGAGACCGAGCGGGACGGGCAATGCAGCCGTTTTGGCGAACGCTTCCCATTCAGGCGTGTCCATCACCGAGCGCAAAGTCACTTCAGTTGGGTGTGAGTTTGGCACTTCGATACCAACGACCGATTCGCCCGGAACGGGAGCTTCAAATCGAAGACTCGGTGATGCAAGTGCGAGTGCTATATCTTTTTCTCTATTGAGAATAGTGTCTACTCGAACGCGCTGGCCTCCGGTATTTTCTTCTGATCGACCCTTCCAGCCGGGACTGAGTCCGTACATCGTTACGGTCGGACCTTGGCGAACCTGATCGACACTAACATCGATACCGAACTGCCCGAGCGATTCCTCAACGGCGCGACTTGTGGTATCGATTTCTTCTTGAGTGATACCACCGGGTTTTGCGATAGCCAGCATGTCGCGGTTAGGCAGATGCCATGGATATCGCTGAGCGGCAGAGTAATCGGGCACCGGAGCTGCGACGTCCTTGGCAGCTTCTACTTCAGTGGGGGTAGGGTAGGCAACGGTTACTGGAGTCGCAGGGTCTTGGGGGAGTCGGTCGACGAATTTGGCGAGCTCGGATTCCGAAGCGGTTTCAGTGTTTGCTGTGGTTGGTGATGTATCAGTCGTAATGTCAGATGAAGATGGCGTGCCAGAGTTTTGAACGGCATCAAGCGCGATGGCCTCATTCTCGGCATCGATCTTCGCCTGAGCCGTCTGGTCAGCTTCGTACTCGGCAATATCAGCTTTTTGCAGTTCTTTAGCCTTCGCACGTTCAGATCGCCATTTTTCGAGTTTGATAGATAGTGTGCGCAAACCACCAAAGACCATTGCGTAGAAAGTAACGACCACACTACTTAGTTTTGAGCCTGTTTGTTTTGCCCAATTCGGTGATCCGATTACGAAGGCGATCAAGAGCAGGGCAAATACTCTCACCCAAGCAATGGCGTAATCGGAAATACCAACATCAAAACGATCCCACTCTTGAGGTAGTCGAGAAATCGCCATTCCAACATCGCCACCAAAAGTCTCTCCGCTGAATGCTGCGAGCGGGGCGTAGAAAATACCAAGCCCGCCCGATATTGCTGCCGACAGTGATAGTGACGAACCCACCCAGCGCCATCGTCCGAACAATACAGTTCGTTTGAACACAATAAGGAACAAGGTGGCTACTAGCCATAGACCAAGCGGAATCGCCGACCATCCGACCATTTTTCCGGTGTCGTCTTGGAAGAAGAAGTATATGGTCGCTGCCACCGCTGCTATTACGATAGCGAACCATAATTGCGTAGGTGCTGCAACTAAAAGCCGACCAACAAACTTCGCCATCGAGACGATGATTCGACCGAATTTGACGAAGGCGGTTGCGCCGGTTTTTTTAGTTGTGTATTTAGACGTCAATTGAGGATGTGATGATCAGTGGGCGGCGTTTTGTACGTCGTCCTAGAAAACTTCCAACAGTTGTGCGGACAACATCATCGAGATTGCCCCACTCTGTCGGCTTTTTTAACAGTTTTTCAAGCACAAGAGTCAGAGCATCTTCAGTTTCGCGTAATAGTCCGTCGGAGTCCTCTGTGTGAACGAAACCGGCTGAGACGATTTTTGGCCTGCCGACGAGTGAGCCGTCGACAGTGTCACGTGAGAACGCCACGCTGACAACCCCGTTGTGCTGAAGCGATCGGCGTTCGACAACGACATTACCGGATTCGTCCCACATGCCGAGTCCGTGCACAAAGATGTGTCCGGCTTTGATTCGATCAACGACTTCACCTGCATTTGCATCGATCTCTAGAATGTCGCCATCCGTGAGCAGGAATGCGTTCTCAGGTGCGACGCCAGTTGAGATAGCGAGGTCGACGTGGGCCCTCAGCATTCGGTACTCACCGTGAACAGGTACGAAGTACTTAGGGCGTGTTGCGTTGAGCAGCATCCGGAGTTCTTCTTTGCGAGCGTGGCCAGGCACGTGTGTACGTGTCTCGTGATTGGTAATTACCCTAGCGCCGAGTCGAACCAGTTCGTTAATCGACTCGTTTACCGGAACTTCGTTGCCCGGAATAGTGCTTGCGGACATGATGATCGTGTCGCCATCTTGAATCCGGATATCTCGGTGATCGTTACGTGACATGCGAACGAGACCCGACTGTGGCTCACCTTGGCTTCCCGTGGTGAGAATTAGCACTTTGTCTCCGGGGAGGCTGTTCGCTTCAGCGGCTGTGATCATGAGGTCGCCAGGGATATCCAAGTGACCAAGTTCGCGACCTGTCTTGGTGTTGTTAATCATGCTGCGTCCGAGAACACAGAGCTTTCGACCGTGTTTGATGCAGGCGTCGGCAACGATCTGGATTCGTGCGATCTGAGAAGCGAAACTTGAAATAATGATTCGATTTTCAGCGTCACCGATAAGGCCGGGTAGATTCTCAACTACTTCACGATCGGAAGGCGAGTAGCCTTCTTCCTCTGCATAAGTAGAATCGGCCATGAGAAGCAGTGCCCCGTCTTGGCAAATGTCGGCGAGCAAGCCAAGGTCGGATGGAGGTCCGATTACTGGTGCGTTGTCGAGTTTGAAGTCACCGGTGTGAATTACAACTCCGGCTGGCGTGTTTATGGCGATACCAGTTGAGTCAGGCACAGAGTGGCAGACTGCGAACCATTCGACTTCAAGTTGACCGATTTGATGCTGCTCACCAGGGCGGATTACCTTAAGTTCGGCTTCGTCACGCATGCGTGCTTGGCGAAGCTTGTTTTGGAGCAATGCTTCTGCCATCGCTGGTGCGTATACCGGCACGTTTACACGCTTGAGGAAGTGTGGAACGGCTCCGATGTGATCTTCATGACCATGCGTGATTAGTAATGCTCGGACACGTTCGGCGTTTTCTTCCAGATAGTCCATGTCAGGAATCACGACGTCGATGCCTGGCATGTTCCACTCAGGGAACAGCACGCCTGCATCGATCACGACAATATCATCGACAGTCTCGAGGACCATCATGTTTTTGCCAATTTCGCCCAGACCACCAAGTGGTAATACGCGAATCCATGGCGAGTCATTAGTTTTTTTTGCCATACGAATGAATTTATGCCTGCCGGGATTTCAAGGCAAACTACGCGAGTATTATGGCTGAGTTAGAATCAGAATTTTCTCGAACGCTAGTGTGTCGTGCCTAGAACATTCCCAGATGGCGATCTCCTTGTTCTTCTTTTGTTGTCTCGTTCTTCAATAGAGTTTCAGATAGTTCAGCGTCGGCAATTGGTGCGTCAGCTGTTTGGCTTGAAGGCCGGTCTTTTTTCTTCTTGTTAGAGTTTTTCTTTATCTTCGTTTAATTTTATATCTTCATGCGTTACCAGTGCGTTGGGCATCTGAGTAATGATGTCGGGGTCGATTTCGCCGTCGATTTTGTCAGAGGATATCCGATTGGATTGTCGTAGTGCCTCGGGAAGTTTTAGTACATCTTTCTGAAGTTCTCGCTTGATTGCCGGATTTCTTAGTCCTGCGGCGGGATGGTACAGCGGAAATAGAATACGGTCTTCCCATTCGAGTATTTTGCCGTGATCCTCAGAAATTTTACCCTTTGGATTAAACCTAAGCATGGAAACACGACCCAGTGTGACTACGACTTTCGGGTTGATAAGTTCCATCTGGCGCTCTAAATACGGGCGACATGCGGCAACTTCATTGGGTAGCGGATCTCGATTATTGGGCGGTCGACACTTCACGACGTTGGTAATGAATACATCTTTGCGGGTCAGTGGGATCGCAGAGAGTAGTTCATCGAGCAATTTGCCCGAGCGACCCACAAACGGTAGACCTTGCTGATCTTCGTTGAATCCAGGACCTTCGCCAATGATAAGAATTTCGGCTTTGGACGATCCGCTACCCGGAACTCCGTTAGTTCGAGTGGAGTGAAGATCGCAGATAGTGCACGAGCGTACTGCATTGGCGAGTGCGTAGATTGAATTCCAGGATTTGTTGCTGGTTTTGGCTGGAGTCAAAGCGTGGTGTTAATTCGAAGCAAGAGCGTCTGGCTGCAGACAAGTAAGAGTTTTTAAGTTATCACACGAAGATTATTGTAATATCTCTACCCCTCATTCTCCTCCGGATAATCTTGTACCTAAGTGCATCAAGTATGCGAAACAGAGTAGATGCTTGAGACTTTCATTCGACGCGAAAAACCGCACTGCTCTCAATTAAAAAATAATGAAAGCGAATGCGGTTTTTATTTTTAAAAGCCCAAGTGATTGCCAAAGCACTCAACTAAGCATTTAAACTAAGCGATCCCGAATTAGTCGGTGATTCCACGATCGGACAGGTACTTCACAGCATCCTGAACAGTTTTGATACCTTCGGCATCTTCGTCGGAAATCTCGAGGGGCTGGTCATCTGAACCAAATTCCTCTTCAATTGCCATGATCAACTCGACTACGTCAAGGGAGTCTGCATTTAGGTCTTCGGTAAACGAAGATTCTGCCGAAACCTCTGAGGCTTCAACACTGAGCTTGTCGGCCGCAATATCACGGACTCGATCCAACACACTGGCCATTTACTTCAACCCCCCGGGAGGTCATGCGGAACGGCCGTCCCGCTCGATCTTGTAATTTAACATTTCGTCGACTACAAATGTAGTCGAACGGCAACCTATGCTAGCAGAGCGCCGAGCACTCCGTTAATGAATTTTGGCGACGAATCAGACCCGAATAATCGAGCTAATTCAACCGCTTCGTTCGCAACTACGTTCTGAGGAGCCGCATCCTCCATCGCCAACTCAGCCATCGCCACACGCAAAACGTTACGTTCCACGAGAGGCATTTGGTCGGAAGGGTACTGGGATGCGATCTTCGCTATTCGTGAATCCAACTCAGTTCGCTGAACTTCACACACTCTTACCAGACGGATTGCAAAATCGATGTCATCGTCTGTGAGTTCTCGCTCGATAGCGAGACGCCTTATGGCCGATGTGGCGGGATGGCCTGAGGAATCGGATTCGTACAGTGCCTGCACAACTGCGGCTCGTGAGCCGGTGCGGCCTTTTCTAATCGGCGGATTACTTTCTCCAACGATTTCGCCATCGACTAGTTCGTCGAGGCGGTCGGGTTCTTGCGGTATGTACTTTGTTTTAGCTGTAGACACGTTCAGTTAGCCCTAACGGCAAAAATCTTACTTGAATGAAGGGATACCAATAACTGTTGGGAGTCTTAAGCGGGGAAGCGCTACGAAGCGCTCGAGTAGTTGAGTACCGAAGCGAAGTCGCCAATGCTGGTGACACTAGCAGAACGGTCGATTCTCTTAACCATTCCGGAAAGAATCCTACCGTGGCCAATTTCGTAGAAAGCGTCAATTCCTTCGTCCAGCATGAACTTGACGGTGTTGTTCCATTGCACGCAGGAAGTCAACTGTAAACGAAGTTCTTCTTTGACTTCGTCAGCAGTACCAAGCGACTTCGCTGTCACATTACCTACAAGAGGAACGAGAGGGTCATGGAACGTAAGTGAATCAATCATTGCGTTTAAGCCGTTCTGAGCCGGGCTCATAAGACCTGAATGGAAAGCACCGCCAACCTGTAGGGTAATTGCCTTTTTAGCACCACGTGAACTAGCCATATCAATCGCCATTGCGAGGCTTCGGTGGTCACCGGCGAGAATAATCTGATGCTCGGTGTTGATAGTCGACATCTGTGCGCCAGACTCACGACAAATCTCTTCGGCTGTAATTTCGTCCAAACCTATAAGAGCGGCCATTCCGCCCGGTCGCTCGTTACAAGCACCCTGCATGAGTCGACCACGTTCAAGGACCAGCTTCACAGCGTCTGAAATGCTCAGAACACCGGCAACTGCTAATGCAGAGTATTCACCCAGTGAGTGGCCTGCAGTTACATTAGGAACCTGAAGAACGCCAGTGGCTTCTTCCATTGCTCGCCAAGTAGCAACTGAAGTTGCCATGATGGCGGGCTGAGTGTTCTCAGTCTGTCGAAGTTCGTCTTCTGGACCTTCAAACATCAATGTAGAAAGCTTACGACCTAGTGTGTCATCAATCTCGTCGAATACCTCACGTGCTGCGATGGAATTCAAGTAGAGATCTTTTCCCATACCTACGGCTTGTGAACCCTGGCCTGGGAATAAGAATGCAATTTTCGAAGCTATTTTGTTAGTCATATCGAACGACTCTCTTGTGTTAGCAGTGCTGACTTACGAATCAGAGTCTTTAGATGCAGCTGCAATTGGCTTTACCTGCTCGAGTGTGTTCACCTTGGGCCAGTTGCCGGGCATTGTTCTACCTCTGTAGTTCCCACATTCCGGACAAGCAATGTGTGGTTGGATGCGTTCCTGACAAGACGGGCAAACTGAAGAAGACGGCAGTTTGATGGCGTTGTGGGCATTTCGATTTCCCTTACGGGCACGGGTATGTTTTTTCTTGGGAAGTGGAGGCATATTTATAAATCAAGGGCGTTAGCCCGCTCAGTCTGCAAATTTTGCGCCTTGTTCTAACAGTCCTGCAAGCCCCGCCCAACGCGAATCTGTAGAATTTTCGGCGCACGAACATTGAATTATATTGCGATTAACCACACAAATGGGGCAAATTCCAAGGCAATCTTCCTTGCAAAGTATCGCAATTGGAAGTGCGCCCAGAAGAGATTGGCCCAATCCCTCGGTTAAATCAAGATGGTTTTGATCGGTAATGGTGAGTGTCGTATCGTAGTAATCGCCGTCGTTTGTAGAGACGCTGTTAGAGCTTTTGCCCGATTTGTTTATCAGATCGCCGTTTGCCGGAGAATACTCTTCTTCCATATTTACGAAAACGTTCACAGTCGCCGGTTCAAGGCACCTGCTGCACGCACTGTGCGTAACCGCATTAATTTCAGCAGTTACGAGCACCGTTCGATCGGTTCGCATTAGGCGGATCGGTCCGTGAATCTCGTTTAACGTCAGCCCTTCTAGTTCAAGGTTTTCGTTTTCTATTTCGTACTGCTCAGTATCACCGAGATTCCCGGTGAGCAGCCCCGCAACGTTATAGATCATCATGTCCAAATCCCCGCAAAGGAATCGTGTATAGCGTGCACTGGTCTTTTCAAACTGCAAATTAGGTTCGGAAAAATCGTTTACAAAAGGTTACTCACACAGCTCTTTACTTTAGAGAGGTCGTACGGACGTGAGCAAGTGTTTACGTGGTAGATAGTAGTTGGGTGTTCTACGACCCATTGGGGCTACTCCTAAAATGTTTCATGTTCGATTGTCCTATCGAAAATAGCTTATATATTTAGCGCTATGTTTAAAATGTTTTCACCGAAAATGGATCTCTATTTGGAAAGAATTACTGCTGGCTATTAAAAACGCTGGGACAGTGTTAAATTTTGTGTGCGTAGATAAATTTGTGTTGTCATTTCAAGGGAGCCGGAGTTCGTATGATGGTGTCTCCATTCTGTGAAATATCTTCGAAAGAAAAGGGATTGATCGAAAGTGAGCTTTGTCTTTTTCATGGACACTGATGTTTAACATTTCAGAGGATGAGTGGGCTGATATTCGAATTGTTCTCACTAAATCAAAAGCGATGCTTGATGAACAGTTTAAGCCGTATGGTTATAACTTTAGTCTGAAGCAGCCCAAAAATCGTCGACCTACTAAAAGTGATTCTGCTGTATGACACCGAACTCAATAAATCTTGCCGATAACCTCGACTTTCTTCGTAACATCGAAGATGGGTCAGTGAATTTGATCTACATCGATCCACCGTTCAATACGGGTGTTACGCAGTCGATGACGAGTCTCAAGACAGTTCGCGACGATGAAGGCGACCGCATCGGATTCGGTGGAAATAGGTACCGGACCGAACGCGGTGAAAGTAAGTCTTATCTCGATTCTTTCGACGATTACATTGGTTTCTTGATGTCTCGTATGGAAGAAGCGAAAAGAGTGCTTGCGCCGAACGGATCGTTGTTTTTGCACGTCGATCAACGGGAATCGCACTACTGCAAGGTGCTGTTGGATCAAGTTTTTGGTCGAGGTTCGTTCATGAATGAGATCATCTGGTCGTACGACTACGGTGGTCGCTCGAAACGAAAATGGCCTGCAAAGCACGACACGATATTTTGGTATGCAGTTGATCCGAAGAACTACACGTTCAACGCTGATAATATCGATCGAATACCTTACATGGCGCCTTCGCTGGTTGGTAAAGAAAAGGCGGCGAGAGGAAAAATTCCTACTGATGTTTGGTGGCAGACGATCGTACCTACCAACGGTAAGGAGCGCACGGGATATCCAACTCAGAAACCCATAGCCATTCTTGATCGGATCGTAAAAGTTCACTCTAACGCCGGTGAACTCGTTATGGATTTCTTCGCTGGCTCAGGAACAACGGGTGTTGCAGCGGCAAAGAACGATCGTCGATTTGTGTTGGTTGATGCTAACAACGAAGCAGTCCAAATAGCAGCCAAGCGACTAACCGAATACGATCCAGAGTGTGTTGGCTTTATACGCGAATCACAGACCGTGTGACTAAGAAAGTTCTTGTTGACGGAAATACTAGAAACACTGGAAACGAAAAAAGAGACAGCTAAATTCTATGTCCCTTTTCAATGTCATTATTTAGCTAAGGTGAGTTATGGATTGATCTTGGGATCTCCCCTTATTTTTCGAGGATTTCACTAGATGTTCCGGGGTCAGAGTGCTCAACCGAGATGGCGCGTGCTTCGATAAGCGGCGCGAATCCTTCTTCGGTATAGATATCTTCGTATCGAGCGAGGGTGTATTCATTGAGTGCGATACCGATGCGAATCGCACTTTCGACGTTCATTTGACCGAAGTTATCTGAATCCAACGGGATTTTGTATCCGATGGTTTCTCGAATGGTCGTCAGGAATTCGCCCAATTAGAAGAGTTAAGACCAACGACAGGTTAGGTTTTTGCAAATTGAGAATCAGAAATTATCTACAGCTTGCCGATTATTGCTCTGGATATGACCAGTCGCTGTATTTCTGATGTGCCTTCGTAGATTTCGGTTACGCGCTGATCGCGGTAAATTCGTTCGATTACCGATGGTTTGAAGTAGCCGACTCCACCGTGGATTTGAAGGGCTCTGCTTGCGATGCGTCCGGCGGCTTCAGATGCGTAGAGCTTCGCCATTGCCGATTCTTTTCCGTGCGGCAGTCCTTCATCGTATAGGGCGGCTGCACGATAGGTGAGCAGTCGGGCGGCGTCGAGTTCTACCGCCATATCAGCCATCATGAACTGAATCGCCTGCCGAGTATCGATCGGCTTGCCGAACGTGTTTCGTTGCTTGGAATATGAGAGAGCAGCGTCGAGAGCGCCTTTTGCGAGTCCCAAGCACTGGGCGGCGATCATGATTCGACTTGAGTCGAGGATTTTTAGAGCGAGCTTGTATCCTTCACCCTCTTCGCCAAGTCGGTTTTCGATCGGAATATGGCAATTGTCAAATACTAATTCGGCAGTTGCGCATCCCTTCATGCCCATCTTGCCATGCTGAGGATTGATCGTAAAACCTGGCGTTCCTTTTTCGACGACAACTGCTGTTACGCCTTTATGTCCAGCATTTTTGTCATGATTGGTGAAGACTGAGAAAACATCGGCAACCGCGCCGTTCGTGCAGAATAACTTTGATCCGTTTAGGATGTATTCGTCCTTACCTTCGGCATTTTTGGCTCTGACGAGTGATGTTTCTAAAGCCAGTGCATCGGAACCTGTTCCAGCTTCGGTTAGTGCGAATGCTGCGATCTTTTCGCCGGATGCGAGTGATGGTAGCCAGCGTTGACGTTGCTCATCAGATCCACCGTGGTAGATCGTCTGTGATCCAAGTGAAACGTGAGTTATCAGAACCGTGCTGGTTGAGCCACAGGCTGCTCCTACTTCTTCAAGCACCACCATGAAATCTTTATACTCACCACCCGATCCACCAAATTCTTCAGGGACCGTCATACCGGTTAAGCCTAGTTTAGCTAACCCGCGGAATTGATCGATAGGAAACTCTTCTTTTTCATCGACTTCATCTGCCCTTGGTACGAGATTTTCGGCGGAAAACTGTCGAACCGTGGTAGCGAGCATTATTTGCTGTTCGTTGTAGAACGGCTGCATGTTTGATTATCCCTAGGTATTGTTTGGGAGCGTTGTTGCTCAGGATGGAATCATTGTGTGAATCTAAATCTGAGGGGTAACGATACACGGATGAGATAGATTTCGAGCGTTTGTGATGTGCCATCTCTACTTAAAGATGGGAAGGGGATAAGGGTAAACTTTGGATATGAATTTGCACTTGATTTGTACCGTACGTTAAGTAGGGTGGTAGCGCGAACCGAACGGAATATTCTTTGCGAATACTTGGCATTGATCCTGGCCTAATTAACACCGGGTATGGCTTGATCGACACAGATGGAAGTAACTTCAAGGCTGTTGAAGGCGGTGTTGTCCGTACGAAGTCGAGCGAACCGATGGAAAAGCGATTATTTTCCATCTACAAAGTTATCCGTGAAGTGATTCAGGAGTTCGAACCTGAGGTCGTTGCGATAGAAGACCTACACGCTCGCTTTGCCAAAACTGCGTTGTTGCTGGGTCAGGCCCGAGGAGTTGCAGTGATGGCTGCTGGTGAAGCTGGATTGACTGTGTTCAATTATCAGCCGACCCGTGCCAAAAATCTTGTGACTGGTTCTGGTCGAGCGGATAAAGACCAAATGAAGTTAGCGATTGCCGCTCATCTTGGCGATCCGGACGCTGCCAAAAACGAACACGTTGCCGATGCATTTTCGATCGCTATTGCTCACGCCATCATGAGTGGGAGTTCGGCAGTCGCCGCAATCGAAGCGGCCAAGTAAACTCGACGCACAATGATTAGTTATATCACCGGAAAAATTCGAAGCCTAACGCGTGAACCCGGTCGGGCCGTGGTTATCGCTGGCGGGGTTGGATATGAAGTCAGCCTGCCGACCTATGTTTATCAGTCCCTTGCGAATGAAGGCATTAACGTGGGCTGTGACATTGAGCTTGAGATCTACTATCACGTTACGGATAGACAGCCTAAACCGATGCTTGTGGGATTCAGGCATCCCAGCGAGAAGCAGTTCTTTGAACAGCTAATTCAGGTCGAGGGTATCGGACCTGCTAAGGCTGCGGCAGCGTTGGTGTTCCCCGTTTCGACTATCGCTTCGGCAATTGAAACAGAAGATTTGGGGTCGCTTCAACGATTGCCGGGTATCGGTACTCGGGCTGCACAAAAGATTGTGGCTACTCTTCGAGGGAAGGTTGCAGCGACTGCATTGTTGCAGGACGCTGGAATATCAGAACAGGGTCAGGAAACAGCGGCTGTTCCCACTTCGGATGCACGGTCGGAAGCTATCGAAGCGTTGGTAACTCTTGGCTATCGTCCAACCGAGGCACAGGATAAGGTCGACGATGTGATTCGTCGGTCACCGGAAACGGCTGATGATTTGCAGGATTTGATGCGCGAGGTTTTCAAGGCACAGGTTTCGACTCAAGATTAGGTTCTTGCGTATCGCAACACTTTGAATGGATTTTCAAACGGAGTAAATGATTGGCTTCTGGGTCAGAACAAAGCGGTCGCGAGCGGATTGTTCAGGTGAGCAGTCCGTCGAACGATGCTGATAAACTTGCCGGGGATCAAGCATTAGAAGAACGCGCTCAGGATATGGCGTCGAACGAGGAACTCATCGCTCAGACTGCGTCGAAAGATCTTCGCCCTAGACGATTTCAGGAATACGTAGGTCAGCGGGCCGTTGTCGACAGTATTTCGATTGCTGTTATGGCAGCTAAGAAGCGTGGTGACACTCTGGATCACGCTCTATTTCATGGTCCTCCAGGTCTGGGCAAAACTACGATTTCTCAGATCATCGCTCGGGAACTTGAGTCTCAGTTAATTCATACGTCGGGGCCGGCGCTCGAACGACCTGCGGACGTAGTTGGCTTGCTTTCAAATTTGAAAACTGGCGATGTTTTATTCATCGATGAAATCCACCGACTATCGCACGCCGTAGAAGAGTACTTATACTCCGCTATGGAGGATTTTCGCGTTGACTTCATGACTGGTGCAGGCGCTTTCGCCAAGAGCATTAATCTGCCGTTGCAGCCCTTCACTTTGATCGGTTCGACTACTCGTGCTGGAATGCTTAGTGCGCCATTACGTGAGCGTTTCGGATTGGCATATCACCTTGATTTTTATTCGACCGAAGAGCTTGCTCGGGTTGTTACAAGGTCTGCTGGGATTCTCGAAGTGGATATGAGTGATAGTGGAGCGCATGAGATCGCTAGGCGGTCACGTGGCACACCGAGGATTTCAAACAGGTTGCTTCGCAGGGTTCGCGACTTTGCTGAAGTACGTAATTCGGGAACGATTACCGATTCAGTGGCTGCCGAAGCGATGGAAATAGAAGGGGTTGACGTACTTGGTTTAGATCGGTTGGATCGTCTATACCTCATGACATTATCGAAGAATTATCAGGGTGGGCCTGCAGGAATTCAGGCACTTGCGGCGACGATCAACGAAGATCAGCAGACCCTTGAAGACGTTGTCGAGCCATTTTTGTTGAAGATCGGATTCATCATCCGAACTCCTCAGGGACGTCGAACGACAGTCGACGGATTCGAACATATTGGGTTGCCGTCAAGGCTGGACGGCCCGACTGGTCAGGGCACGCTGCTTTAGTTGTCGGTTGTGATGGGGTCAACAGTTAACCCGTAACCCGATTGCAGATCGAATCCCCCGACTACTAAGTAGATGTGCCTCTTGCAGCCTTAGTTGCCTGGGCTATTAGTTCATCTGGAATGTCATCGAACGATGCGTAATTCATCGAGTAAAG
>CAWVYJ010000002.1:0-62172 GCA_963934365.1 uncultured Dehalococcoidales bacterium
GGACCTTTTACCGGCCGGTCGGTAAAATTCTGGAGAGTTATTTCTTCTAAAGGGGGAGAAAAATGCATTTATCAAAAGTAACGTCATGGGGACTGATTATTGGAGGAGCATTCTCGCTCGTAGGATTTATGATTTTTGGCATCAGCCTTGGGTTGCTCGAGGATCAAGAACCTGCTGCGGAACTCAAGTCACTGCAAGATAATCAACTAATTGTGGCAGTGATGTTAGTTGCCGTTGTCGGAGTATTTACATACATGGCAAAGTCTTTATTGCAGGTAGGACAGGCCGTGAAAGTTACAGACGAGTGGTTTATGTTCATGAGAATGTCAATCATTCTGATGCTTGCCACATTATTTACGAGTATGGGTCTCTGGATGGGAGCAGCCTCTAAAACTACTACCCTCGATATCTATGTAATGACTGAAGCTGTAGGTAACTCCATAGATAATATTAACCTGATTACTGGTAGTTTTGTATTCTTTATTCTTACTGTGTTTGCATTAAAAAATGGTGCTGGCAGTCTAATCTTTAGAGGTCTAATAGCCATACTTGGTATTTTGGCTGTCGTCGACATATTAGGTGTCCTAAGCATAATAGGAGATATAGAAGATAACGCCGTTGGTATGGTTACTTGGTTTGCGTGGGGTCTCTCTTTGATCGGAATTGGTGTGATTGGTCTTAGAACTAAAGAAGCGTGAACTAAATAAAAAAGGCTCTAGAAAATAGGGTCTTTTTTATTTATCTATGAATCGGCGGCACGTCTTGTCATTACTTTCAGAAGGCGACTTAATTCGTGCGGTTCCATAAAAGTTAGAACAATTAACTTAGAAGCCCTTGTAGAAATGCAGGGGCTTCTAAGTTAATCGTTCACTATTGAGCGGAGGACGAGATTCAAACTCGCGACGTTCCATTTGGAGGGTAAATAGTCTCTGCGGCTAGAACTCCGACCAATTCAAGTCCATTAGTGACTACTCAAGTAGTGTTATCAATGCTTCACAGGTCGCCAATTGCCGTTCACACAGCATGACGGTGTTACCGACAACTGCGTAGGCGGGGTACAAGTTGACCACAGGAATCAGTGGGTCCCGTTGTCCTGCTGTACGGGCTATGACCGTCTCTGCACTCTCTACGCCCTTATCGAGTGCCATTGCGTGTGACTCATAGAACCTAACTTCGATATCTTGCTGCTGAAAGAAGCCGTACCAAATATCGATCGATCCCGGAACGGTCGCTACATCAAACTGCTTGTTCTTCTTGAAACCTGCAGTTTCCAGATCATCAATCACATACCCCGACTCCGGGTTCGTTATCAGGCGAAGACCCTCTTCGTCAGCTAAACCAATTACAACACCATCCTCGGAAACCTCGTGCCCAGCGCTTAATGAGCCACACGCAGCCGTCACTAGAATCCACACCAGTACAAAAACTATCGATGCAACCGACATGAGGTTTCGTATACGACGCGGCAAAGTTCGAGTGGGGATAATCATATGGAAGTTTCTGATTGGAAGCGTATGTCGAGTCGAAAGCATACTGCAATCTACCTGCTATTCGTAACGCCATCCTATCGCAACAAAAAGCGCCCCCATCAAAAATGACGGGGGCGCTCGTTTTGCGTCTGTTATCTCAAGTAGTAAGAACTACAAGAGTAGTTCTACTACTTGGCTGTTAGGCCATGCAGTACCAATGACCACGTGAGGTGCCAAGAGGCCTCGTTCACGTAACCAGAGGTCTCGCCACCGAGTGGCCAGTTAGTCCATCGCTTCTCACTCATGATGATGCGGTGGTAGAACTCAAGGACTGGAACGTCAGGGAGTTCAGTGATCCAGATATCCATGGCTTCGTGCCATAGTTCCTGCATCTTGTCGATGTCATCAGGGTGAGTCTTAGCGACTTCGTCAGTAAGTTCGTCGAAACGTTCATTCTCCCAGTGGTAGAAGTTAACCTGGTGACCACCTGGAATGTTTACTGATGCTGACTGGTAAAGCTTCATCGTGAAGTAAGGGTCACGGACCGATCCGCCGTGTCCGAACATCAGACATTCGAAGTTACCTTCAGCCATTCGTGAAGAAGCATCTGGCGGCTGCGAGTAAGTGGCGTTGATGCCCTCTCGTCGAAGCTGCTCAGCAGTGATAGGACCGAGGTCCACCCACGGGCTGAAGCCGATGATTTCACAGTTGATGCCGGTTCCCTGAGCGTCAACCCAGTTACCTTCGCCATCCTTCGTGTATCCAGCACCTTCGAGCAAGCTAGCAGCCTTGGCTGGGTTGTGCTCTGTGGTGTCGTTTACTGCGAGTAGGTCCGCTACTGAGTCAAAGTACTTCTTCAATGGTGGGTAGCCAGGCATAGTGAGCGGGTTGAAAGCCGCTGCGCCATCGTAGGCCACGTCACTCAGTTCCTGCCGGTCAAGGAGGTAGCTGAATGCCCATCGAACGTCTTTGTTGTCGTAAGGACCGAACTTACCAGAGTCGTTGAAACCAATCGAGACTGGCCACCAGTCAACATATCCATAAGGAGAGTCTTGTCCAGTGTGAGTGACAAGATCAGAGTTCTTGCCCATTGTCTCAACAATAACCGCAGGTGTGGTCATTGCTGAATAGTCAACAGTGTCAGAAATCAAAGCCTGTGACCGAACCGTCTGGTCAGGTGTTGGCAGGTAAATGACACGCTTTGGTCCAGGCAGCTTGTTGAACTGACCTAGGTCAGCAACGCCTTCACCCCACCACGAATCGCGGCGGTCGATGATTTTCTGCTCAGGTGTACCAGATACAACCTCCCAAGGACCTGTAGTCAATGGGAAACCTTGTGCTGGGTCGTAGTCCTTGAACGTAGTCCAGTCTTGGCTGGAGTAGTGGTGCTCGGGCACCATGTACACGCCAATGTCGAACTTATACGTAAGAAGGAACATGAATCGTGGGTCTGGTCGGTCAAGTATCACCTTTACGGTGTGGCTGTCGACTTTCTCCGCGCGGTTCATAGCGTTGTCGATGTCGTTACCCCATCGGACTTCTTCTTTAAGGTCCTTAAGAGTGTTCAACGTGTAAACAACGTCATCTGCGTTGAACTCTTCACCATCAGACCAGTTCACACCGGATCGTAGGTTGATAGTCAACTCAGTAAAGTCGCCGTTCCAGTCCCAACTCTCAGCAAGCCAAGGGATGGTCTTGTCGTCGAATGCACTAAAGAATGCAAGCGGCTCAAAGATTATGTTTGGACCAGATTGGTGGTTCGCACCAATGGCGTATGGGTTCCATAGCTCGTGGTCTACGAAACGACCCTCAGCACCACCAAGGTAACCGATGAATGTATCGTCACGAGCGATGTCCGCTATAGCAACTTTTCCAGCTGGCTCTTCAGGTTTAGCTGTTGGAGCTGGTGCTTTCGTAGCTGCTGGCGCGGTAGTAGCAGCAGCTGCAGGCTCAGCAGAGCCTCCACTGTCGCTATCAGAAGAGCCTTCATCATCGCCGCCACAAGCAACTGCCGCAATTAGGGCAATTGAGAGCATGGCGAGGAATAGAATTCTCCACTTCTCAGTAAATGTCATTGCTGACCTCCGAATAAATGTCAGACGCGAAACTAGATGTGCCACCAAACGGCAACACTTATCTGTGGCGAGAATTATTACCGAAACAATCAAGTCAGTCAACATTTACTAACAAGGTTTTCAATGCAAATGAAAAAATCTTTGATATTTTTTTAGCCGATCAGTACTAATATTCCTACTCTGCTGATAGCCATAGACGTAAACACTTGTTATCTTTGGACGCCGTAAATCCCGTCGTTTAGTCAAAAACTAAATTTTGCTGGATTTATCTAGTACGTCAGACAATACTGAATCGAGTTTTAGCCCTTGACAGAACAAACTCAGGCCGTAGAAAACTCTTCACCGCTGAACGGTAAGTCGATCATCCGAATTATTTTGGGTGTTCTCAACCATTTCGTCGTGAAGCGTTTTCTGTTCTTCCTATTTGTAGTCTGGTTGGCGAGTACGGTGATTTTCATCATCCCTCGTCTTTCCGGCCAGGATCCCGTAAAAGAAAAGTTGTTGCTTGAAGCCCAGCGTGGTGGAGCAATGCAAACTGGTCTCGATGCGATGGCGAAGAGCTATCAAAAACGGTTTGGTCTGGACCAGCCACTTTGGACTCAATACGTAAATTTCCTGAAAGATCTTTCGAGGCTTGATCTAGGAGTTTCGATCGCCTTTTTCCCACGTACCGTTAACGACATCGTGTTTGAATCACTGATGTGGACATTGGGACTAATGGGAACGGTAACGATATTGGCGTTTGTATTAGGGACGCTCGCGGGAGCGGTACTGGGATGGCCTAGAAAACCAGGCTGGCTGCAGTACATATTTATGCCACTGCTAACTCTGTCGGCCATTCCCCAATATCTTCTCGCTATGATTCTTATTTTCTCGATCGCATTCAAATTAGGCTGGTTGCCTTTGTTTGGTGGTTATTCACCGGCGACAGTGCCGACGCTGACTTTTGAGTTTGTTGTCGATGTTCTTAGGCATGCAATCCTGCCTGCTTTCGCAATTATCTTCTCAGCCATTGGCTTTTGGGCCATCGGGATGCGGGGAATGATGATCAATACGCAGGGAGAGGATTACATGATTCAGGCCGATGCTAAAGGCTTGAAAGGTTCTCGGATATTCTTACGCTACGCAGTCCGAAATGCCCTGCTCCCTCAGGTAACTGGTCTAGCCCTTGTGCTCGGAACTATCGTTACAGGTCAGGTACTCGTAGAACGAGTTTTCTCGTACCCCGGCATTGGAGACATTCTGTTCCAAGCAATTCGATTGTCTGACTTCTTCGTTATTCGTGGAATCGTTATCGTAATTATTCTTGGTATTGCCGGAGCAACATTCTTGCTCGATGTTCTTTACCCGTTACTTGATCCTAGAATCAAGGTGAGGAACTCTTAATGACTGAATCAGTTACAACGCCGGATGCACTAACTCCGGCCGAAAGCGGTGGATGGAGTCAGTTCAATGAAGAACGTTTGACTCCTATGAAGAAGTACGCTCTGCGTAACCCTTCGCTCATAGTTGGTCTCAGCATGCTATTTGGCATGCTCTTGTTGGTCGGCATCGGTCAGCTTATTTGGGAAACCGAACAATTCCGACCACTTTCTGCTCCGACAAGGCTTGCGCCTACTCTGAATGAAGAACTTCGTGACGGTACAACTGCAGCCTTTCCGTTCGGCACCGATACTCAGGGCCGTGATCTTTTGGCAGTTGCCATTCTTGGTACGCCACTCACGCTCCGTGTCGGCCTAATCGCTGGTGGTGTGGCTATAGGACTCGGCACAGTTGCTGCGTTCTTAGCCGCTTACTACCGAGGAATTGTCGACGGCGCTATTCGTTCCGTGGTTGACGTTGGTCTGGCGATGCCAGCTCTGCTCATTCTGATCCTTGTTCGGATCAACATCGGAAGGGAGCTCTCTATTGATGAGATTGGCATTGCCATCGGCCTTACGAGTTGGGTCTTCCCCGCTCGTACGATCAGGTCTCAAGTGTTGGTCATGCGTGAGCAAACTTACGTAGAACTATCTCGCCTTTCGGGCACCAGCGGTATGGGCATTATTTTCAAAGAGATGATGCCAAACCTGATCCCGTACATCACTGCGAGCTTGGTTGGTTCTGTAGCTGGAGCGATTCTTGCTTCGATCGGCTTAGAAGCCATCGGACTAGGTAACTTCAGTGAGCCAACCCTTGGCATGACGATTTATTGGAATATTCAGTTCTCATCAATCACGCTCGGTATGTGGTGGTGGTGGCTTCCGCCTCTGGCTGCAATCGTGATCGTATTCGTGAGCCTGTTCTTGATTTCATCAGGATTGGATGAATGGTCCAACCCACGATTGAGGAAACGCGTTTGAGCACCGAACAAGCAATACAGACTTATAGGACTGACGCTCGGATTACCGACGTCGATGCCCTTGTGGTTGATGGATTCTCGGTCTACTACGAGACTGATTCCGGAACTGTGAAGGCCTGTGACGATGTCACATTCACGCTAAAACAGGGTGAACGGTTCGCACTTGTTGGCGAATCAGGCTCAGGCAAGACAACTCTTGCTATGGGTCTTATGCGACTAACTCGACCTCCAGGTCACATTGCCAAAGGTAGTGCGACTCTGAACGGACGTGACCTAACGAAACTATCCGACGATGAAATGCGCAAGACGCGTTTGTCGGAGCTTGCTTTAGTACCTCAAGGGGCAATGAACTCGCTCAACCCCGTGATGCGTATCGAGCGTCAAATCATCGACGGGATCATCGATCACGTTGAAGATGGCGAAAAGTCGCCTTCAAAAGACGAACTCGACGAAATGGTCAGAGATCTTCTAACCAGAGTGGGACTTCGCCCCGGTGTTGCTCGTTTATTCCCTCACGAACTATCTGGGGGAATGAAGCAGCGTGTGGCGATGGCGATCGGTATTTCGTTGCGTCCTAGGTTGATTGTTGCTGACGAGCCGACTTCTGCTCTTGACGTTGTTGTACAACGGCAGATCATGCAGACGCTTGGTCGACTGCAAGAAGGCTTGGACGCATCGATCATGTTGGTTGGTCACGATATGGGCCTCGTTGCCCAGTTCGCCGACACTATCGGCGTTATGTATGCAGGCAAGCTCGTTGAAGTTGGACCGGTTGAAGAGGTGTTTAGCGACCCTAAGCACCCTTACACCAAGCTTCTGATTCGAAGTCTACCGTCTTTGCAAGAGAAACGAGAATTTTTAGGGATTCCCGGACTTCCACCGCAGTTGATCGACTTGCCAGTTGGCTGTGCTTTCGCAGATCGCTGCCCTTCTCGTTTCGAGAAGTGCGGTGAAGTAACTCCCCAGACGCAAGATCTTGGTGGTCGAAGAGAAACGGCTTGCCACTTATACGATGGTGAGGCGAAATCATGAGCACATTCCTTGAACTCGATCACGTAACCAAAACCTTCGGAAGCGAAGGAATGTTTGGAAACGGTCAAATAACTGTAGCTGTTGATGATGTATCGCTTTCCATCGATGAAGATGAAGCCTCAATCACAACTGTCGCTGGTGAAAGTGGTAGTGGTAAGACCACGCTTTCTCGCTTGCTTCTTGGGAGCCATGTGCCAACCGATGGACGCATGCTTTACAGAGGCAAGGATTTCACGAAATTAACAAGTCGTGAACGACGAAACTTCCGTCGTGAGATTCAGCCCATCTTCCAAGATCCGTTTGAGTCTTACAACCCGTTCTACAAAGTCGACCATGTTCTAGATGCACCGATCAAGAACTTCAAGCTTGCCTCTTCTAACAGAGAAAAAAAGAGGATGATTGAGGATGCACTCGAGATGGTTGGCCTTCTCCCCGGAGAGACCTTAGGACGTTTCCCTCACCAACTAAGTGGTGGGCAGCGTCAGAGAATCATGGTCGCTCGTGCGCTTCTACTGAAGCCTCGTGTAATTCTGGCCGACGAACCGGTTTCGATGGTTGACGCATCGCTTCGAGCAACAATTCTCGACTCGATTCGACGTCTTAATCGTGATCTTGGCATTTCGGTTGTTTACGTGACACACGACTTAACTACCGCTTACCAGATCAGTGACAACCTCATGATCATGTATAGAGGTGCAGTCGTTGAAGCAGGAACTGTGGATCAGGTAATTCCTAACCCACAGCATCCATATACGAAGTTACTGATCGAATCGATTCCTCAGCCCGACCCGAAGAATCGATGGGGTTCAGAGCCGCCTCAGCAAAACTGGGATACTTCTGACACCGACATCGCTGGTTGCCGATTTGCGGATCGCTGTCCCGCAGTGATGGATAATTGCCGTACAACGGTGCCTGCACAGTACCTGATCAACAAGCACCAGATGACTCGATGCTTTTTGCATGAGGAAAAGGGTGTGATGGAGAACCCGAACATCACGAGCACGTTCCAGACTGAGTCTGAGACAATCAAGGCTGTTCCGGTCGATATGTCGATCTAGAACGCGTGTACCAATTGTTCCTAAGGACCGAACTTATTGGCTCCGAAGGTCATGGTGTAAAAAGCCAGGCCTTCGGAGTTTGTTTTTAACCTGAGTTCGTGTTTACCAAATTTTGGTAGTTCGATGATCTGGTAAAGCCGCGCATCACTAACCACCAGAACACTGTTTCCATCCGAATCCCAGCCGATGTCGGGGCCGGCTTGATCGGCTGCAACCGGCACACCGTCGATCTCGACAATTACTTGCTGCGTCTCATTAGGCGTACTCAAAAGTGCGTTCACCGAAGTTGCAAAAAAATCGAAAGCAACATAAGAAGCCGATTCACTTGATGGCCGGCCGGCAACTAGCGACGACTCTAGATTTGTCCACTGACCGCTAAGAAAGAATTGCCCGTACCGACGGGTACCGTCATCGGCGTAGTCCACAGCAGTGTCAGGAGCAGCGTAATAGGCGTCCTGTCCGGCGTAGAGACCATCCGAGAGGTAGTTCCTTGAATATCCACCGTATAACTCTCTAGTGACGGTGTGAGCGGAATCCGATCGGCCAGGAGAAGCTACTTCGACTCTTGGTATATCCGTTACATCATTTCCAGCCTGTTCGAGAGCAGTACGTATGGCTGAATCAAATTCGTCATACCCGCCCTCACCAAAGTGCCTAAGCACCACTTCACCAGTGGCTGAAATTAAGTATTTCGATGGCCAAAAGTGGTTCCCGTACTTATCCCAAGTCTCTTTATCGTTGTCGAGCGCTATCGGATAATCAATCCCATATCGAATAGCTGCGGCTTCAACGTTTGTCAGTGATTTCTCGAATTCAAATTCCGGTGAGTGAATGCCAATGACTGTAAGTCCGTTATCCGCATAAGCCTCATGCCAAGCGTTGAGATACGGAAACGTTCGTACGCAATTGACACACGTGTACGCCCAGAAGTCGAGCAATACAACTTTCTTCTCATCGGTCAGTTGATCAAGTTCCAGTGGTACCGAGTTAACCCAATCATTAATGCCCACGAGAGACAAATCTTCCAGTAAAAATCGTTCAGGTTGACCAATAATTGCAAATTCGTTGCTCGGCGGCGTTGCAGTTGCCGTAGGAGGGAGTACACGGGCGCTGGACTTACCAACCGGTTCGATTACAGTCCTAGCGGCTGGCTGATCAACGATCAAGTCTGAATCGCTCACCCCATCACAGGCAACAATCAGTACGGCTGAAATCAATGCTGTTGTAAGCACCATTCCAAACAGTTTTTGAGCGAGCATGACCTTCAAACCGATCCAATGTCAATCTTGTATACACAAACTCGATCGCAACAGTAGGTCGTTATTTACTCATAGCAAACCAGATTTACGCTGGGCACAAACGTACCCAGACAGTCATCGTTACCACTGGATACGCCAAAACTCTGTCGTTCGCCTTGCCTGCACCACCCTAAGCACTAAGAAAACTAGCTCGGTAGTGAGTAGTCGCTAATGAACTCAGGTTTGCCTTGGATATCGAGCTTCACCCGATACAGATCGCCACCGCGGTACGTCGACATATCGAATCCGAGTGGTTCCCAACCAGTCGGTGTGGGATCGCCCGTGCCGAACGCAGCCGTTGTCACATAAAGCTCATTCAGGTCTTTTCCACCGAACATTGCCGATGAAGTCTGGGCAGCGGGTAATTCGATTCGTCGCTCTTCTTTGCCATCGGGATCAAACCGAACGATCATACCGCCGTACCAAATCGCCGACCAAACGAATCCTTCAGCGTCGACAGTCATGCCATCAGGAATACCCCAGTCACTTGGGGTCGTCGTGAAAACCCGCTTGTTAGTGATAGCTCTGGTGGTTGGGTTGTGGTCCCATTTGTAAATCTCGTGTTTTGGGGAATCGGTCGAGTAGAACGTTTTCAGATCAGGGGAAAATCCCATGCCATTACAAAGATCAAGACCATCATCGATGATCTCTGCTGAACCGTCGATATTGAACCGAAATAACGAGCACGAGTCGAGGTGGCCGCTACCACCATACATGCTTCCATCAGGTCCTACAGTGACATCGTTTAGCTTGATCGGTCGACCATCGACATCGCCTTTGAAAAGCCAAGTGTAGTCATCGTCAGAATTCCAAAGCTGAACACCTTCCCAAGTGCCCACAGCAAGTCCGCCCTGTTTATTACGTGTTGCGCCAGCAACGTTATAACCAGTGTGGAGTACCGTGTTGTCACCAGTCGCAGGGTCATAGTTCCAAATTTTTCCACCCTGAATATCTATCCAGTAGAGCGTTTGGGATTCAACATCCCAAACGGGCCCCTCGCCTACCACTGCGTTTTCAGCTGCGAGCTTCTCGACCTCGTACTTCATCTTTTTCTCCTGAATTTAACGGTGCTGTAACCACGAGCGAACACGTGCCACTCCAGATGGTTGGTCAGTCTAACGCACAACTCTATTTTCGGCAGGTTTGGAGAGTTCGCAATCAAATCACGCAAGCGATGTTTATGCGCTATATTTTTGCCGCAAAGCTCTTCCTTTAATCAAGACTCAATACATGTGCCGGAGTCATAAGCCCTCTGTAGCATCATTATCTCGGAGTGACGCGAAAACTAAGATTCATCAGTGCCGTTGAAACAATTAATACTTCTTATTTAACTAATGCTTGAGTAGCCAGCGCCGCCTGCATCATCGCCCTCGCGTAGCCGACTGTGTAAGCGAAGCCTGTGTATGTTGTCGCTGAAATCCCGTTGAATGGGAATTCTGTATCCGAATCGTTCTCTGGCGGGTGTTCTGGATAGATCAACCGTGGATATTTTTGACGAACAAGCTCGCTCATCACAGCGAACATATCGACCTGCCCTTCATCGATCCACACTTCCGTGTAATCGAGCTGCGGCGTTCGGGTGACAACGTTACGAAAGTGAACATGATTGATCTGATCTCGCTCGCCAAAGTAGCGGCAAACCTCGACAGGGTCATGACCTAGTTCCCGAGTCACCCCACAATCGAACGTAATGCCGTTGTACGGGCTAGGCACAATATCGACTAGACGCTTCCAACCTTCGACTGATCCCATGATCTGGCCGCTACCACGACTTATTGGTGCTGGTGGATCATTCGGGTGCAGGGCGAGACGAACATTTGACTCTTCAGCTTCCGGTATGACCGCTTTGAGGAAGTACGTAACGTTATCCCACATTTCGTCAATCGAATGCGCTGTTTGTCCCGTTAATGGTGGAAGATCTTTGATGCGGTCGTTGTTGAAATCAATCAGCCCTGATCCACCACGTCCCGGCACAAATTTGTAGCCCTCGACGATTCGATGGGCATAGAAGTTGTACTCCATCACAGGCAAACCCTGCCTACCTGCGATTTGGATAGCCTTGATGATGGTTTCGATATCTTCATCGCGTCCTGGTTCACCGAACTTCACTCGCTCGGATGGATCGAACATGATGTTGCGGAGTTCGAGTTCTGCTTCCGCAACGCGATCCAGATTTCGCCTAAGATCGGTATCAGTCCAAGTTTCGAGACCACCGGTATCTAAGCTGGCAGTACTAACGCCCGCAACGCCAAGCTGTTTCACCCGGCGCAGTGAGCGATCTTCCAGGTCGTTCAAAAACAGCGTTAACGTCGGTGTCTCGTCAGTTTCCGACCAATGCCCTTGACCTTTGATCGAGTCACTTATTCCTGCTTTGTCGTAAACCATTTAAAATTCCTACTGGTTCTACTTAGCTAAGTTCATGTAGAGCAAATGAATATTTTTGGTCCGCGCTAAACCATTCCGTGAGCCACATATTCGTGATCGACACCGGCATATTGCTCTTCCCAGCGTTTCACAATGCTGGCACGCCAGTCTTCTGCGAGTTTTTTCAACTCGGCTGCAATCTCTGGTTCTGAATCGACGAGATTCACCGATTCAGAAGGATCGGATTCGACATCGGAAAGATGCACTGCGGCAACCGGTTCGGCTGCTTCAACTAGCTGACCATTGATTACCAGCTTCCACTTGCCCCTGCGAACCGCCGTTTGACCGTCCATCTCCCAGAAGATCGCACGTTCTTCAAGATCTTCTCCGTCGGTCACATGAGACAGAACGCTGGTTCCGTCGATTTCATATTGAGAGGCATCTACACCAATCGCTTCAAGCACTGTCGGAACTATGTCCATGGACGCGCATGATTGGGTGCTCACCTGCCCTCCCGGGATTCGAGCTGGCCAGTGCATAATTGCCGGTTCTTTCACCCCGCCATCGAACAGGCTGAACTTGTGACCTTTTAGACCACCGGACGTTCCGCCGTAGTAAGGGTCTTGGGAGCCATCAAGCCAATTGCGTGATTCACGGGAAGGACCGTTGTCAGATGTAAACACCGACAACGTGTTATCAGTCAGGCTTAGCCGTTCGAGTTCGTCTTTGATCTTGGCAATCGCATCGTCAACGGCACTAATCATCGCAGCCATTACCTGTCGATCCCACGGCAGATCAGCAAAACGATCCATATACTCCTGAGGAGCATGCATAGGGTAGTGAGGAGCATTGAACGGCACGTACAGGAAGAACGGCTTATCCGATTTGCTCATCTCCCTGATGTATTCGATCGCCTTCTTGGCAATTAACTCAGTGAAGTACTCGCCATTGCGCCAAATCTCTTCATTGTTCTCCCAGAGATCGTGCGTTGGGTTCATGCTAGGTCCTGGTCTATTCGCACCCCAGTAGAAGATGTGTGAAAAGAAGTCGATACAGCCCGCCATGAATCCGAACGTCTTGTCGAATCCGTGTTCGCTCGGTCGTGATCCTTCAGCAAGTCCCAAGTGCCACTTTCCAGTGAGGGCAGTTTGGTAGCCCTCTTTTTTGAGCATAGTCGCCAAAATGGGAGTGCTTTGTGGAAGCCCACTAGCAGTTCGATGGCCTCTGAGGATCGACCTGACACCCGCGTTGCCGGGGTATCGACCCGATAACAACGCAGCTCGCGAAGGCGAACAGACCGGACTATTCGAGTACCAGTTGGTGAATCGAATTCCGTCCTTTGCCATTCGATCGAGCGTCGGGGTCTTGAAATCAGTCGAACCCATGCACGACAGGTCGCCGTACCCCTGATCGTCGGTCAGGTAAACGATCACATTCGGTCGCGTATCAGCCATTCAAATTCATTTCTCTTTACAGTTCATTGTGGGAAGATAATCATCTCGATGGCGAAAGCTTAAAGGATGATTTGCTGATTCGAAATGTGAATCTAACGGTTTTACTGGAATATATCGAAGTAGCTATTTCGCCATTATTCTCCGAATGAGACCACCGCTAACCTTCCGGTTCACTTAGCATTTAGGGTTATTGTTGTTTGTCTGATACATAAATGCGGTTTGACGATCAGGCACGAGCGATCTACGCGAATTACTGGAGACCTAAGAAAAATGCCTGACTGGTGGCTGGAAGCGACATTACCGACCGTGTCTGGTGCTGTGTTGCTAGCGCTATGGGTGTTCATTCCCGCGCCCGAGGGCGAATCGGATTTCGCATCGCGCTTACGAGATAGGTTCCGCAAATAATGTTTGCAACTGAAGATCGTAAGCGACTTCTAGTCGGCCTCATCCTTCTAGCCATCATTATGGGGATGTTCCTAGCTTTCAACCGACTTCCAAAGATCGGCATCGTTGGCGAAGATCTCGACGCCGTTCAGTCGTCCACCAACCAGTGCTTCCAGGGATTATGTATCGAGCGTGATCCGGGCGTTAGCTTCATGACACGGTGGATCAAATTCTCTATCACCTACCTTCGACTCGTAACTGTCGGCATGACGTTCGCGTTCTTAACCGCCGGACTCGCAGAAGCTTTCCTATTTTCAAAATCGATCAACAAGGGCCTCCCGACCGCCGGAGTGTTCAGACGCACCGTTCAGGGAACCGTCACAGGCGGAGTGATGAATCTCTGCTCTGCCTGCATAGTGCCTGTATCTTCGGCATTTCACAAAAGAGCAAGCATCGAGGGTGCCATAGCAATGGTGCAGGGTTCTACCACCCTTAATATTCCAGCGTTGGCGATGGTCTTCTTTGTGTTCAGTCCAGTTCTCGGCTTTAGTCGATTAATCTTGGCAATCGTTGGAGCCTTAATTATTGGGCCTATCGTAGTGCTCAGCGTTCGACGAGACCGAGTAAAGCAAGTCGAGATTCCTGATACATATGAAGACCCCGCTGAAATCGCGACCTGGGGCGAAATTCTTGCACCGGCGTTCAGGCATTGGGCGAAGGCCAGTATCGGATACGCAATTCGACTTTCGCCAATCATGATTCTTGCCGGGTTCGCTAGCGGACTTGCCATCCAATGGTTGAGCCCCGAGGTGGTAGCCACCTACTTAGGCAACGACTTACGTGGGATTTTATTGGCGGCTACATTCGGAATTCTAATCAACGTCCCTCTCTTATTTGAAATCCCGCTGGTCGCCCTATTGCTGCTGCTTGGTATGGGAACCGCCCCTGCCGCAACTTTGCTATTCAGTGCTGCTGCAGGTGGCCCAGTGACATTCTGGGGTCTCTCGAAGCTGATGCCTCGCAAGGCTTTGGCGACTTTCGCTAGTGCGACTTGGGGCGTCGGCGCTCTAGGCGGAATTCTGGTACTCATTGGCGGACAGTATTTCTGGGAAGACGCAGGCCTGTCCGACCGGTTAGCGCAGACGACCGAGCAACGAACAGTCGAACAGTTATTCCTTGATTCCACCGCTAAACAAGTTGAGATCAGCGATTACCCAGCCTCATTCGATGGTGTGCCAGCAGCCAATGAGTTCGCTCCGTTCCAGAACATCGCCCCGTTGATCGGTGCTGAAGCTTTGATCGAAAACAGATATCCCGGAGTTGCGATCTTCGATTACGACCGAGATGGCGACCTTGATTTCTACGTCACTTCTGGTGAAACGAATGCTGTTTTCAAGATCACTCGTGGTGGTCCGAACAAGCTGTTCCGCAACGATGGCGATGACGTATTCACAGAAGTAGCCAGCGACGCGGGCGTAGCATCAGCCGCTCACAATTCAACAGCAGTAGCGGCGTGTGACTTCGATAATGATGGATATCAAGATCTTTACGTTGGTGCTCAAGGGAGAATCGGCGACAAACTCGACTACCGATCTATCGCTGGAAGTCCATCGCTTGCGGCTGCCGTTCAAGACAATCTATTCCACAACAACGGCGATGGCACTTTTACAGACATAACGGCAGCTGCATTCGGCCAAAATGTGAACTCTCGATCAGCTGCAAGCATTGCATGTGGTGACGTCGACAACGATGGCTGGGTCGACCTATACATAGGTAATCGTGCCGACCAAGATTTCGTCCGCTTTGACACATCTCGTCATCATGGTCATTTCAATACTTTCTTCCACAATAATCGTGACCTCACATTCTCTGACGAAACGGTGGAGGCCGGACTAACCTCTCCAACCATACGAATGCGCGACATCGTAGGCAATCCGGTCACCTTCCCAGCCCCAAATAACACATCTATAGAAGGATTCGACATCAGCATTCTCGATGGAAAGGGCAACATCGTTGGCGATCCAGCGGGTCAAACGTGGGCTACGCTAATGTTTGACCATGATTCTGACGGTGACCTCGATTTGTGGGTTGGCGACGATGGTGATCGACTGAAGGTTTATCGTAACGATTCGAACCCGACAGGAATTACTTTTACGCCCATAGAAGAACTTCTTGGCATCGACCAATTAGGTCATTGGATGGGCTTCGCACTTGGCGACTACGATGGCGACGGTGATCTCGACGTATTTGTCACTAATATGGGCTACCAACCTCTTGAACGGCCTTGGCCAACCAATCCCTCGGCAGACTGCGCCTACTATCACTCAACCGACATGGGCACGTGCTTCCATGCCTTGATCGAAAACCGGGTTAATGAAGGTGCCAATGCAAACCGATCGGGAGCGTTCGTGATTGTCACAGGTGAGACTTTAGTAACCGCAAATACGATCGTCCCGCCAAGCTCATTGGATGAAGATTTCATCCCCTTAATTGAAACCGAGATTAACGGTTTGGAAGCCTATGAATTTGGGTTCGGCACTGCCTTTTTCGATATGGACAACGATGCCGACCAAGATCTCTACTGGATAGGGTCTCTTGCAGCCCGGGGAGAAGGTCCACAGGGCGATTTAGCACCAGGGTTCGGTCGTTTACTCCAAAACGATGGCAAAGGCGCTTTCAAGGACGTTACAGCAGAAGCGCAAATCATTGATTCACTGGCAGTCGACTACTCGATACTCGACCCTGATGATCACGATTTCAACACTTCGAAGCAGCGCCTTGGTGTCGAGTTCCACGAAAACGGAAAGGGCGTTGCCATTGGCGATTTGAATGGCGACGGTTTTATCGACGTAATCGGAACCAACTCTAATGGAGAAACGTTCGACGCTGAAGGCGAAAGAGCGGTAGCTAGCGGGCCAATGTTCGTATGGATGAACAGCGGGGGCGACAATCATTGGGTGTCGTTCAGTCTTCGAGGTCGAATGGCCATCGATGCCACAGGATCAAACGCCGACGCCATTGGCGCAAAGATAACTGTGAGTTACAAATCTACTAGCGGCAAGACGTTCGTTCAGACTAATGAAGTGCTCGGTTCTTCAAGCTTCTTATCCATGAGTTCGCTCGATGCCCATTTCGGTGTTGGCACAGCTGAATCAGTGGACGTAAAAGTTGAATGGCCGAGTGGTCGGACTACGACGCTGAATGGAGTCAATGTGAATCAGCTTAAAGAATTGATCGAACCGGCGAGCTAGCAGTAACCCTGGTTACTCGTCGGATTCGACATTCTTGCTCGGCTTCGTCATGATCGCTAAAGCCAGCCCCATGAGCGAGAAAACAGTCACGAGCATGTAGGCGTATCGCCAGCCGTTCATGAACGAATCGCTGGCCATTTTGTTGCCGGTGATGTCACTAAGCGGGATATCGAAGCCGTCAGCGACCATTACCCCCACAACAACCGCCGATGCAATCGCCTGCCCTGCCACGTTTCCAACGTTCCTAGTCAGGTTCGTCAAGGCTCCGACAACACCGAACGATTCTTTTGAAACGCTTCCAAGAATCGTACTGTTATTAGGCACCCCCCATAACCCCATGGAAATGCCGTTCACCAACAATACAAGACTGACGATCCAGAACGAGGTCTCACTGCTAAACATCATAAATGCAACTGCCGTACCGATCAGCATTACGAATCCAACGACAGTAAAACGCCGCTCGCCGATCTTGTCGCCCATACGACCAGACGAGCTTGCTGCGGCAGCCATTCCGAGAGATGTGAGGAATAAGATTCCTCCAGCTGCTGCCTCTTCGATGTTACGGAGGCTTATCAGGTAGATCGGCATTAAGAACCTAACAGTTGTCGTTCCGAGGAACCCGAGAAAACGTGTCGCAATCGCCATCGAGAACATGACGTTCTTGAACATTCGCAGGTCGAGCATCGGAGAGGAAGATCTAAGCTCCCATCGAATGAAGAACGCCAACAGCAGTACAGCCGAAATGATTCCACCAAGAATCGGTGTCGAAATCATCGCAACGTCGAACGGATTGTTGATGAGGATTACAACGATGATAATCATCACCCCGGAAACGATTGCGCCCATCCAGTCGAAACTCGGTTTTATGCCAGAGCCTTGCTGGCTCACGACCTTTTCATCGAGGATGAAGTAGCCGGCAATAAACGCTATTCCAATTGGGATTGTCAGAATCAAGAACAGAGATTGCCAAGGCAAGAACTGCAGGACAATACCAGCGATCACAGGGCCCATTGCCCCACCAATCGCAACTGAAGTGGTCTGTGCACCGATTGCCTTACCGCGCTCACGCGCCGGAAAAACCGATAGCACCATTGCCGTGCCGACCGACTGCCCCATCGAATTTCCGATGGCGGTCACAATACGGGCAAGAATCAATAGCCCAAAGCTCGGAGCCAGTGCTGTAAATACTGATCCACTAGCGAAAAATATTAGTCCAATTAAGTGAACTTTTTTGCGCCCAATAATGTCCGCAAAGCGCCCCATCGGCAGCATGAACGCACTTATGGTCAAACCTTGAACGATTACGATCCAAGATGCAGATCGAAGAGTTATCTCGAATGTATCGGCGATCTGCGAAAGGGCAATGAAAACCATGCCCATGCTCGCGACCATCGTGAAAAACGCTATACCGATCGCCGTGAAGGCAACCCATTTATTGGCGGCTGGAACGTCGGTCTGGTCGGCTGGTAGAGTCGGAGAAGTACTGGGCTCGCTCAACTGGTGATGCTCTGTAGATATTTATGACCAGTAATTGACATGAGCGCCATGCTACTCTCGCTGTGCCTGCATAGCGCAATCGAATCCTTGTTCAGATTGCCGAAACTAGCTCGATGTAGCCCGTTGTTCGATCCAATCAAGATTAAACTCAAATCCGAATCCGGGAGCATTAGACGGTATTAAGTACCCGTCTTTAATCACAGGCGTTCCTGGCAAAACTACCAACTCTTCCAGCGGTACGCCCGGTGGTGCCACGCCTTCAGATCGCTCAGCCCACATGACCGAAGACATTGCGTAGGCGAGGTGCTGTCCGTATGGATAATTTGTGCTGGCGTGTGGAATAACAGTAAGGCCATGAGCCTCGGCCAAATGACAAATTTTAATTCCTGCGGTCAGGCCGCCAACCCATTGCAGATCAGGTTGAAAGATGTCGACCAATCCATGACTAGCAGCAAGTGCGAACGGGTGGATCGAGTACCAATGCTCGCCTGTAGCAAGAGTCTGGAACGGGATTCGTTGGCGAAGATTGAAGTAGCTGTCCATGTCTTCGGGAAGCATGTAATCCTCAAGCCACTTAATGCGATATGGCCTTAATTGCTCTGCGAGTCGCACCATGTAGTCGGTGTTCATCGACATCCAACAATCTACTGCGATCTCGACGTCCGGCCCTACTTGCTCACGAGTCTTGGCAACAAGTTCTTCTGTTCGATTTAACCCCGGGAGACCGGCATCAGGTCCTTCACGCAAGAAGAGTTTCACTGCTTTGAAGCCAAGTTCTAAGAACCAGTCAATCGAATCCTCGGTTGGGTATGAAAGATCAGTATTGCTGGCGTAGCAGAATATTTTCTCTTTCTGAGGCCCACCGATTATTTCGTAAACCGGTTTGTTCAGTAGTTTCCCTTTAAGATCCCAAAGCGCATTATCGACTGCGCTGATCGCAAAGCTGGAAACGCCCGCCGTCCCGTACGGAGCGGTCGCCTTCTGCATAATGTCCCACACACGCTCAGTTGCCATACAGTTCTCGCCCTCGATCACCGGACCGATGTGGTCGTTGATCAGAGGCACCGTGACACCGCTGTGAAGCGTCAGACCGAATCCCCAAGTGCCATCTTCGGCAGTCACTACACATGCAGTGCGTTTCCAGTTGTTGTCCCAGTCGCTGCGCTTAAGTTCGGGATAACGCTGCATCGGGCTAACAAAACCGTTTGTTTCAAGCTTTGGCACACGCGGCTTGGTAGTCGGGTGCGGGGTTACATCAACCTCTATGGCTTTAACTGACCTGATCTTCATACGGAAATATTCCTATGTGGCTTATGTGGCTAACGTGACGATGCCAATTGCCCGCCGGACTTTACATGAAGATTAGAGCATAACCATAGAAATACCTACTCGCCTCGGAACTGATCATCGGAATTGGCTCGCATGAAGTCCATGTTTATCTCGATGCCCAGACCAGGTGCATCCGGTAGATGCAGTTGACCTTGTCGAACGTCAAGCGGGGTTTGGATGAAGTTGTCGTATGCGACCAGACGATGTCTGGCAGTCTCTAATTTGTAGAAGTTCGGCACTGTCATCATTACATGAGCGCCGGCAAGAACGTTAATCGGCCCACTGGCGTCATGTGGAGCAACCGGAACGTAGTATGCCTCTGCCATGGTCGATATCTTCTTGAGCTCAGAGATTCCACCTGTCCAAGTGACGTCCGGCTCAACGAAATCGGCTAGGTTCTGTTCGAGAATCGCAGTGAACTCCCATCGGGTATGAAGACGCTCACCAACTGAAATAGGTAGATCGATTTGATCTCGGACGTTCTTGAGAGCCTGCGTGCTTTCCACGGGCACTGGCTCTTCCCACCAGTGAATATTTGATGGAGCAACACTGCGTGCAAGTCGTACGCTAGTCGGCACATCGAATCGACCGTGGGCGTCGATCATCAGTTCCATCTCTGGTCCAGCACCCTCACGAATAGCGGCAGTAATTTCGTTCGCTTCGGCTTCACCCTTGTACGTCATTCCGCCGTTTAGGTAGCCGTTGTTCTCTTCCTCCATATTCGGATAAGGATCGAACTTCATGCCCGCGTGGCCAGAATCGGCGATCTCTTGCGCCTGTCGCTTTGCCTCGTCGGGACCAATGTTTGGGTCTGGGTGAGTATAGAGAGCAATCGTCTCTCGAACCGGGCCGCCAAGCAGTTCAAAAATCGGCTGATTCATTGCCTTACCGCGAATATCCCAAAGAGCTATATCAATACCGCTTATCGCATTGGTAGCAGCACCTCGAGAACCCATGTAGGTAAAACGCCTAAACATCTTGTTCCAAAGCTTTTCAATATGGAACGGATTTTCTCCAACAAGCAATGGGTCGATCTGCTGGAGCACTGCACATACAGCGCGGTTCGCCACAGGATGAGTCGTTGTTACCTCACCCCAGCCGGTGATTCCCTCGTCGGTCTGGACTTCAACAAAGATGTACTCGCCTTGACGACCGAAGTTGTATGCAGCAGTAGCGAGAAGTAGCCAAGGGGTGACTTTGATAATTTTCATAGAAGTTATTTTTTCAATTCAGTTATTAATTAACGGTGGGAATAAGAGGCAAGCTAATTTGCCAACAAGTTTCACAGCGAATCGAATCCTTCACAAGTCACTGCCCAAGATATCGGTATCTTATTCACAAAAAGTTTATGAGATATAGGCAGCGAAGATCGGCATCAGCTAATATCCTCGTCGCTTAGGCAAACGGCGTTCGATATCCACTTACGGCGCCAGACCGAGTAACACGCAGCTAAGGAATCTCAATACTTGTCGTCGAACCCAGCTGAATCGCACAACATTGTGATCATCGGAGCCGGACCTGCCGGACTATCTACGAGCTATTTCCTAAAGCAGCAAAACATCGAGCACGTTGTTCTCGAACGAGGGAACGTCGGCAACACTTGGGATGTCGAGCGCTGGGACGGTTTTTATCTTGTAAACCCAAACTGGGCAGTCCGACTCCCCGGTTTCCATTACGTCGGCACTGAACCCGAAGGATATCTTTCGAAGCTCGAAACGATTCAATATCTTCAGGACTACGCCGCCCATTTCGAATCGCCTGTCCGCACCGGGGTTGAAGTTGAATCACTGGAACAAGTTTCTTCCGGGTACAAATTACACCTCGGCAACGAACATGTGATCGAAGCTCGATGCGTGGTGGTTGCGACAGGAGCCTTCGGAGTTCCGAAACTCCCTCATTACACCGACCGACTTAGCGATTCCTTCACTCAGATGCATTCCGCCGAGTACAAGAACCCAGATGCGCTTAATGACGGAGCCGTTTTAGTTGTCGGATCAGGTCAGTCGGGTGCTCAGATCGCCGAAGAGCTACACGACGCAGGAAAGACGGTATTCCTATCAGTTGGAAACGCAGGTCGCCGCCCACGTCGATACAGGGGGCGAGACTCATCGTGGTGGAACTACACCATGGGAGGCTTCGACAAGACGGTTAAGGATGTCGAGTCGGTAGACGATGCACGTTACAACTCCTCGTCCCACACTAGTGGCGCTCGAGGTGGACACAATATTTATCTGCGCCAAATGGCAAAAACCGGCGTGACGCTGGTTGGCCCGGTCACTGGCGGTGAAGGCGAGATTATTTCGCTAAACACCGATCTCGAAAAGATTTTAAAAGCTGTTGACGACCATCCAATTAAGTGGAAGCAAAACGTCGACAATTACGTTGAGAAGCACGGAATGCAAGTTCCGTTGGACGACATAGTTGATCCTCCAAACATAGCAGGCTGGCCAAAAGGCGATGCGCCGAGCGAACTAGATCTTTCTGCGTCAGGAATCACGGCGATCATTTGGTCGACCGGATTTAAATATAACTTCGACTGGATCAAACTGCCGATTACCGGCGAGTACAACTACCCGATTCAACAGCGTGGAGTAACCGAGTATCCCGGTTTGTACTTCATGGGTCTACAGTGGATGTACGGATCGAAATCGGCCCAGTTCATTGGGGTAGGAGAAGACGCAGAGTATGTCGCCGGGCACGTTATCGACAACTTCGGATAGCCCCAGGCTTAGGTCATATTTATAGTCATGCGGGTAACGTTTCGTCTGATTCAACACAAACCGCCTGTGGCCAATTAAATGACCGCCGGCGGTTCATATTTTGTTCAGTGAGTGCTCTACTGCATTCTAACCAGAACTAGTTTCTGAGGTTGCAGTAGCGGTCTCATTTGGAGTTCCCTCAATCGATATGTTGGGAAGCCACTCAAGCCAGCTTGGGAAGTACCAAGCACGTTTACCTAATATTCGCATCACGCTCGGAACAAGCAGTGATCGAACGATAGTCGCATCAAGCAATACTGCGGCTCCCAGACCGAATCCCATCGACTGGAAGAACGCTATATCACCGAGTGCGAATCCACCGAATACTGCCACCATTATTAGCGCAGCACCAGTGATGATGCTTGCCGTTCGCCGTAGACCGAATTTAACCGACTCCGCGGCGAGTCCAGTTTCGTCATAACGCTCTTTGATTCGGCTAAGCATAAACACGTGATAGTCCATCGAAAGACCGAACAGGATGCTGAACATAAACAACGGCAACCAGAATTCGATCTGATCGACCTGTTCAAATCCGAACACATCGATTAAAAATCCCTTCTGGAAAACCAGCACAACGAGTCCGTAGGCAGCCGCAACCGACAACAAGTTCATAACGATCGAAGCAATTGAGATTACCAGCGATCTAAAAGCGAATAAGAGAAGGATAAAACTCAGGCTAAGCACCGAAGCAAACACAATTGGAAGATAGTCATCAGTAACCTTGACCGAATCGACTACTTCCGCCGAGCTTCCGCCAACGTATGCCGTATAAGAGCCTTCAGGCACTCCAGTAAATGCATCTGGGATTAGATCTGCCCTTATACGGCGAATCGTGTTCAGTGCAGATTGGTTTTGCGGATCACCAGGAATATTAGATGTGAAGCTAGCAAGATTTACGCTTGGCTCAATTCGTACCTGTGGGGCCTGCAATCCATCGTCGTCGGTGATTGATTGTTCGAGTGTTGTAAGGGCCGTAGCGAAAGCGTCCGACCCAACATCACCTTCGATTACCACGAGAGCAGGAGCATCTGATCCAAATCCAAATTTTTCATCGAGTGTTTGGAACCCCTGTTTGGCAGGAATTTCATCAGGCAAAACAGAAATTCCGCTAGTGCCCTTTTCAAGTTCTAAATAGTACGAACCAAGAATCAGCAGAATTATCGATGCAGTTACCAAACTAATCCATGGTCGACGCATTACAGCCACAGTTATCGTGTTCCAGAAACCAGTTTCCGCATCTGGGTCATTGCTCTCTTCGCCGCCCAAACCAAGCGACCATTTATTACCGCTGATTTTTCTGACGATCGTTAGTATGACCAGAATCAGCATCACTCCAACAGAAACCCAAATTATGTCGGGGCTGAATCCGACGGTTACGGTCAAAATCACGGTCCCGATTACAAACAGACCACCGGTCAGTGGAAGAGGTGCACGAACGCTGTAGACCTTGTCCCCGAGAATTCCGATTATTGCTGGAAGAAGCGTGATAGCTACGATTACGGCAACAAACACAACGATAATCGCGCCTGCTCCAAATGCCTGGAACTCTCGCACAGGAATTATCAGCATTCCGAGCAGAGCTAATACAACCGTAAGCCCACTAAACACCACTGCTCGACCTGCAGAACCTCCAGCGACCTCGATAGCCTTCGCCTTTTCAAGACCTCGTTCACGTTCTTCTTTGAATCGAGAGAGAATGAACAGCGCATAGTCGATACCGACAGCGAGCCCCATCATCGACAGGATATTCGGTACGAACTCGTTAAGTTCAATCAACTGACCAACAATTGCGACAACTCCCATACCGGTGAAGATCGCAGCAATAGCAAGAATAATCGGGATAAACGCAGCTACAACGGCTCCGAATACAAGTGCCAGAATGATGATGGCAACGGCAATTCCTATAGTCTCACCGGTCACCAAATCGCTCTCGGCTAATTCACCGAACACGTGTTGGATGCTTTCGTCCCCAATGAAGTAAACATGGTATCCATCTACCGAGAATTCCTCCGCAACATGTAGAAACGTACCAAAATCGGTAGTGGAGCCTTTAATGACATCAACCGAAGTAAGCAATGTCGTACCATCTTCCGAAATCATGCCTTCGTAGTCACTAAAACTACCGATCATGATTTCGACTTCGTCTTGCGCTTCTGCGGCTGAAAGAGCTTCACCAAACTCCACAACTTTTTGGTCGAAGTCTGCATCACCAGGATTGGCGTCATCAGAGAGAATTAATACGAATTCTGAGGATTTTGGCGGTCCTGTCTCATCGACATCTTGCGTACCGCTGCTATCAAGTTCTCCAAAGCGCTCATTAACCAAATCTTGAGCGATCTGGTACTCAAGAGTCTGTGTCGGACCTTGTCCACCATCGAGGGCGCTTTCAAGCATAGTACTCGCCAAAACGCCAGCCGCTACCAATACAACGACCCATCCAGCTACGACCCACCAAGGGCGCCGTCCGCTAAAACTTGCGATTCCTTCGACAGAAACTCTCATCATTGCTCCCAGCTGAATTTACAAATGCAGTTATATGTGCACGCATTTGAATTAACATCAGAGATTAACTTTGAACTGCTGAAAGCAAATTGTCGAGAACTATTTCACATGTTAAATGTCATCTCGGATATTCAATTGGTTAGCGCCTGTTGTGTGTTAGATATACGTTCAACGAGCAATGTTAGGATCTAAGCTCATCAGAACAAGTAATTGAGTCTAATTTCGTGTCGATATGTCCCTTTGATTTCAAACGGCACCGAGTACACTTTTTGTCGTGAATCCAACTACTGACGCTCCTCCTGTTTCATTACCGCGTGTAGCTCGAACTCCCTTCTATTACGGTTGGATTGTGCTTGTAATTGCTGCTTTGGGCAGCTTTGCTTCAGGGCCGGGACAAACGTTCACTTTCTCGGTATTCCAAAATTCGTTTATCGACGATTTATCACTTTCGTCGACCTCCGTATCGACTCTTTATTTGTTTGGCTCGCTCACTGCAGCAGGGATGATAATTTTCATCGGTCGCAGCCTCGACAAATATGGCCCTCGCCGAATGATGGTGTTCGCGGTGGTGTGTCTCGGACTTGGCGCAATGTGGCTGTCGCAGGTAAATTCCGCTTGGCAACTGTTCGTCGGATTCGCCATCATGCGAACCATGGGTCAGGGCGCATTGAGCTTGATACCCGCGACGATGGTCAGCGTATGGTTCGTGCGAAAACGCCCTATGGCACTGGCACTTATGGCCCTCGGCGGTGCTATCGCCAGCGGTATATACCCGTTCTACGGAGCGACGTTAATCGAAGAATTCGGCTGGCGAACTGCCTGGATAGCGATTGCTATCACCGGTTGGGTGTTGTTGATCGTACCGGCTATCGTGTTCATCAGATCAAGTCCTGAATCAATCGGGTTAAAGCCTGATGGCGATACAGACGAATTTGAAAAAGAATCTGCCAAATCGAAGAAGAAGTCCGACGTTATCGAACACAATTGGACCGTTAAGCAAGCGGTACGATCACGCATGATGTGGTTGCTAGTTTTCGCTGGTTCGGCGCAGTCACTAGTTGGAACCGGCGTGGCATTTCAGCAAGTTTCGATCATGACTTCGAAGGGTCTTAGCATCGGTGCTGCGGCCGGAGTGTTCGGAATCATGGCACCGTCTGCAATAGCCGGGCAGTTCATCGCCGGTTATTTTGCGAGCCGATTGCCTGTGCGATATCTAATAGCGGCAGGTCAGGTTGGGCTGGTTTTAGCGATGATCATGTTGCTGCGTACCGACCAGCTGTGGCAGGCATATGCGTACGGAGTGGTTCTCGGACTTAACCAGGGATTTTTGATGAATCTTAATCAGGTCGTTTGGCCTGCCTATTTTGGTCGCAAGCACTTAGGAAGCATCAAAGGCGTAGCCAACTTCGGAATGATGGCATCAGCCGCTCTCGGGCCGTTACCCCTCGCCTTATCCATCGATCAAACAGGATCGTACACTTTCGGGCTGTACGCCTATATGGTGCTTCCACCCTTGTGCGGAATCGCAGCCATTTTCGCCGGGAATCCACGACCGGCACCTAGACAATTATTATCGATAGCATAATTTCCGAACCGGAGATACTGCTAGCTAGGCAATACTGACACCTATGTGAACTCAAACTCGTTTCATTAGCCCAGACGCGCCTATGTACAAATGTTCACGCGTTCATGAGTCCATCTAGTCCTCTGCTGCTGTAAAGTTCGCCGAAGTTTTGAGATTTACTTTCGCAATCAATGAATTGAAAGCTGTTTGACCCAATGACAGAAATGACTGGCGGCGAATTTCTTGCCGAAACAATGCACGGATACGGTGTAACCCACTTCTTCTTTATGCCTGTGATCGTCGATGATTCGATGGTTCGTATGGAACAGCTTGGGATTACCCGAGTCATGGCCCACAGTGAAAAGCCAGCCGCCTACATGGCCGACGGCTATGCCCGAGTGAAGGGTGCAGTCGGATTTTGTGGAGCGCAGTCGGTCGGTGCTACGAACCTAGCGGCAGGCCTTCAGGACGCCTATCTCGCAAGTTCTCCTGTCGTAGCTCTAACCGGGCGGCTCGTTCAAGAACAGCAAGATCGCCATGCTTATCAGGAAGTCGATCACGGTGCCCCCTTCTCCGCCAACACGAAATACAGCGCACGCGTCGACAGAACCGACCAACTTCCAATGTATTTGCGACAGGCGATTCGAGAAGCAACCACTGGCACCCCAGGGCCTACGCACTTAGACCTAGCCGGAATTGCAGGTGGAGATATCACTAAGAAAAGCGCTGATATGGAAGTGATTATCGAGAGCCAGTTCTCGAGCCTTCCACCGTTCCGACCTGAACCAGACTCAGGATCAGTCAACGCTGCATTAAGTGCACTAGCAAGTGCCGCTAAGCCATTGATAATCGCTGGCGGTGGCGTGAAGACTTCAAATGCTGGCAAGCAACTGATCGAACTCGCTGAACGGCTGAACATCCCCGTCGCCACGTCACTCAACGCCAAAGAAACGTTCCCTTCCGACCACCCTCTCGCTGTCGGCGTCCCTGGATCATATTCACGTGCTTGTGCGAACCAGACGGTCGCAGAAGCCGACCTCGTATTCTTCATCGGAAGTCACACTGGTGGTCAGGTAACCAATGATTGGAAGCTCCCACGAGGTGGTACTCGCATCATTCAGATGGATATCGATGCCTCAGAGTTAGGTCGCTCGTTCCCCATCGAAGTCGGACTTCAATCCGATATTCAGGCTGGGCTACAGAAGATGCTGAACGCCAGCGGAGAAGTCGGAACTGCCAGCGACGAAAGTGGTCGCACTAAGTGGATCAACCGTGTGCAGCAGTTAGTTTCCGAATGGAAAACCAGCGTCGATCCTCTTTGGAAGTCCGACGATATGCCAATGCGCACCGAGCGACTTTCGCAGGAGCTAACGGATCATATGCCGAGCGATGCGATTCTTGTTGCCGACACCGGCCACTCAGGAATCTGGACAGGCACCATGATCGATCTAACAAGTCCCGACCAGTCGTTCATTCGATGTGCGGGTTCGCTCGGCTGGGCCTTCCCTGCCGCAATTGGTGCCAAGGCAGCAGCCCCTGATCGTCCTGTAATAACGTTCGCTGGTGACGGAGCACTCTGGTACCACTTCATGGAGTTAGACACTGCCGTTCGATACGGACTGAACACGATCACAGTAGTAAACAACAATCACTCTCTAAACCAAGAGCGTGGCTTAAATGTTCGTAATTACGGTGGTGACCTGCCGGGTTCAAACGAACTGTGGCATCTGACCGATACAGACTTTGCAGCGATGGCAGAACAGATGGGTGGCTTCGGAATCACGGTGAAGAACCCGGGAGATTTCGAAGGTGCGCTCGATCAAGCTTTAATTTCTGGGAAGCCAGCTGTTATCGATGTGAAAACAAACATCGAAAGCATCGCTCCCCCAGCATGGGATTAGCAAATCGCCTTTGGCATTAGCCTGACCCAAATATCGATCTAAACAGCGTGTTGTATTTGTCTTATTTGCAGCACACGAGTATGGATCATTTTTTTACAGTTACCAAACCAGTCACGGAGAAAACAATGCTCGCAGCCGGTACCGCCAGAGTCGACATCACACCGCCGATAGGAATAGCCCACGCCGGCTGGGGAGCGCAATCACATGAGGGAGCCGAAGGGGTCGATATGCCGCTCACGATCACCGCTTTAGTGATCGAGCCGGACGGCAACACAAACCCTGCTGAACGCATCGCTATTCTAGACATCGACACTTGTATGCTCGTCGGTGAGTACGATGTCCGCATCCGTAAAGCTGTAACTGAAGCCAGTGGAATCCCAGCCGCAAACCAGCGGGTTTCTTACACCCATACTCACTCTGGTCCTATCGAAGGCCTTTCATGGATCGTCGAAGGTGCCGAAATGGTCGAGCCGTGGCTCTATTCGATGGCTCCAGCGTCCGCCAAGGCAGTAGAAGAGGCGATATCGAAAATCGTTCGTGTACGGTCAGATTCCGGAAAAGGACACTGCGAAATCAATATCAATCGTCGCCCTGTCAGCCACGAAGGTAAAGTGTTTACAGGTCGTAACATTGACGGATTCGTCGACCATGAAGTTTTGGTTACAGCCCTCGACGATCTTGACGGCAACCCGGTTGCAACGCTTGTGAACTACGCCTGTCACCCAACGATCATGGGACCCGAAAACAAGTTGATTACTCCCGACTACCCGGGACCAGTTCGCGAAACGGTCGAGAGTATCGTTGGCGGCACATGTCTTTTTCTGCAGGGAGCAGCTGGGAATCAGGGGCCTATCGACGGATTCACCGGCGATACATCGGTATATCGAAAGCTCGGCAAGCAGTTAGGCATCGAGGCAGCTCGGGTACGACTGACTATCGATCCAATTCCACGCGAAGAAAAGTTGGAAAAGATTCTCCAGTCTGGAGCCGATCTTGGGATGTACTCGTTCAACCAGGCAGGGGAGTCGGATGACACGCTAGGTTTGATCGAATCTTCCGCATTACTGCCGATTAAAGAGATGCCACCCGAATCCGAAGTACAGGATAAATTCGATGCGATCAGAGCCAATCTGGACAACGTGAGGAAAAGCGGCGGCACAGTCGACGAAATCAAACAGGCAGCGTTCCCGGCTAAGCGCGAAACGTTGCTGCTTCGCCACACGAAGACGTTTGGTCGAGGTGGTGAGAAGAGAGAGATTCCGATTCAGGTTATTCGAATTGGCAACACTGCCCTAGTCGCAATTCCAGTCGAGCCATTTGCCGAAATTGGTACAGCGGTAAAAGAACGATCACCAGCCGACTGGACATTGTTCTCAGGCTACGCAAATGGCTACTACGGCTACCTTCCGATGGAGTACGCCTATCCAGAAGGCGGCTATGAAGTTGGACCAACAGCGCCGTTTGAAGCGGGAGCTGCCGAGCAAATGATCGAAGACTGCTTAGAAGCTATTCACAAACTCTGGGACTAGTCGCTTACTAACATTCTGAAAATTCAATAATTCAGCCCGACGGAGACGTTCGATGACCGACACAGCTAATGGACCCAAAATAGGAATTTCAGTCAGCAATTTCGATGATTCAACTTTACGGCGAGTTCGGCAACTTGGTATCACAAACGTCCATTCCAGCGGCGGTGCCGGTAGTTCCGATTCGAACTTTGGCCGAGAGAATGAACTGCCGTGGACCGATGAAACACTTGGAGATGACGTCAAAGCGCTTGCCGCCTACGGAATAAAATTAGGCATCAAGATGATCACAGGCTTCCCGAACGCCATCTACGGGCGTACAAGTCGTGACGAAGATATCGAGAAAGTCATCGAGTCGGTTAAATGTGCTGGTAGATTGGAAATCCCAGTAGTCGAATACAACTGGTACGCCCACCGAATTGTCGAAGGCTACTCATTCGTTGAAGGTCGAGGTGGTGCGGAATACAAGGAGTTCGACTATCAGGCGATAAAAGATCTCCCGCCACTGCCAGAAGAAGGCGCTCACACTGCTGACGCTATGTGGGACAACATCACTTACTTCTTGAAGGCCGTGATTCCGGCTGCAGAAGAAGCAGGTGTTCGTATGGCATTGCACCCCAACGATCCGCCAGCACCGATCAGTCGTGGCTCTGAGCAGATCATGGGTAGCATCGACGGTTGGAAGAAGCTAGCAAGCATCGTCGACAGTCCCGCAAACGGCATCACTTTCGATTGCGGTGTGACTCGCGAAATGGGCGGAGATCCGGTTGAAGTAGCGCGCTACTTTGGTGATCTCGACCGGATAAACCATGTTCACTGGCGCAACGTAATCACCGAAATCCCGAGTGAGAAATATACGGAAGTGTTTTTGGACGAAGGCGAAGTAGATATGCTCGCCGTGATGAAAGAACTAGTACGCCAGAACTATCCGCGAATCGTATATCCAGAGCACCCGCCTGTGATGGATCACGACAAAGAGTTCACACATGATGGGTTCGGGGTTGGATATACCGGATTCGCCTACACGGTAGGCTATGCACGGGCGACGCTGCAGGCAGCTTTAGCTGGAGCATAAGTAATTTGTCCAGTATCGGAATAGGCGGTAGTATCTGACCATTCCTCACCTGCTTTGACTATTCAATCCATCTTAAAGGGATAAAAATGTACAACTTAAATCATATTCACATGAAGTCGAACGATCCTGAAAAAGCTGCCAACTGGTGGGTTGACAACTTTGGATTCACAATAGTCGACGATTCAACTCGGGAAACCGGTGATCGCTTTATCAAGTGTCGTTCAGCAAACGATGTACCTGTAAACATCTCTGGGCCGCTAGACGGACAAACTCTTGTTGAGAGCGACTCAGGTCCGAATCTCGGACTAGAACACTTCGGATTTGATGTCGAAGATATCGATGCTGAACTGAAACGACTCGCAGCCGTTGGTGCGCCGTTGGTCGATGGACCAAACGAACTACCCGACGGAACCCGCTTCTGCTGGGTCCAAGCCCCCGACAACGTACGACTAGAACTGATCCAGTGGCCTAGCTAGATTATCGAAGCCCTCCATTTCCAAAGCTTAGAGGGTCGTCGCTTAGCGAAGGATCCGGAAATCACAAACACCCCGTACCAGATCCCTCGGCGTCACTCATAGGCATACGGTGTTGGCGATCGTTAGTCGAGTTATACAGTGACGGTCGTCGGCAGAAATCAGATGCATCGAACCAAGAATTTGCCTAGCTATTGTCAGAATCGGCAGACAAGTTCTCGCCCCGAAGACGGCTTGCTCGAATATCGTGCTTGCCTGGATAGCGAATTGGCAGGTGACCATCTTTAATCATAAGATCCAATGGATTCGCCATAGTCTTCATCGGCATTTTCACCTGCGTGTGCAGCCGAGCAGACTCGTAAACAGCGTGAACCATCTCTAGTGCCTTGTAGCCGTTCTCGCCATTGCCGCGGTGGTAATCAGATCGACCCAAAGCCCAGTCGGCCAATTCCCGTGCCTGCCCGGCTCCGCCCTCGACCCACTCGAATCGGTCGGCACCGTACTTAAAGAACTCGCCATCAGGCTTGTGATGCATCCAGCCACTAGACTTGGCGTTCATCAGATGCAGATCGTCTGTGGACATTTCGATCATTCCTTCAGACCCGTAGATACGAGCGCCCTGCCAACGAACCGGCGTCAGGTCGGAAACGATCATCGCCTGAGCATCGTTATCAAATCCGAAAACAGCAAGAGCCTTATCTTCTATCTGTGTTGAACGCTCCCAGTGATCGGTCTCTCGCTCAACGTTGCCCATCACCCACGTGCACTCAACGTCGCCAAGGAGATATCGAAACATATCGGTCTGATGAGAGGCGTAGTTAGGAAGCCCGTCACCGGCAACACTGGTAATGAGTCGCACATCGCCTATTTCACCATCTTCGATCAAATGCTTTGCCAAGGTATAGGCAGGTAGGAATCGACGCTGGTGGCCTATGACCAGCTTCACGTTATTACGTGCGCAAACCATCAGCATGTCGGCTGCGGCACCCAGACTATCGGCCATAGGCTTCTCACAAAGAATAGCCTTTACGCCGCCGGCTGCGGCGGCGGCGACCGTCATGGGAGCGTGTCCGCTGTGCCACACGCCAATCGAAACTACGTCGGGCTTGGCAACCTTAAGCATCTCTCGGAAGTCAATGAAGTGCTCTGCCTTGTAATCGTCATTATCAGCAAATACTTCGTCGTACTCGTTCATAACTTCCGAGCTCAGGTCAGCTAGTGCCACAATTTCGTACTGGCCGCTGTTTAGATAACCCCAAGAATGGTTTTGAGTCATCCCACCACTGCCAATAACACCAACGCGAAGTTTGTCTGCCAATTCTCTAACTCCAACTGATATCGATTGCGAAAGACCGGCAGAGTCTACAGGGAGTGTTGAATTTATGTGCAGTTGATCTGCCAGGGCGTCCTATATTACGAATTAAATTCAGAGCGACGTTATGTCAGCACTTGGAAAAAATTACTACCTACATCCAAAAAATACGACTCTAGTTTAGGTCTGCCGGAGTTGGTTGAGCCGTGTGCCATCATTCCGGTCGGCTACCCCATGGGCAAGTTCGGGCGATTTAGTCGTCGACCCTTAAATTATGTGGTCCATCTCGACCACTGTTAGCAGTTAGTTATTTGTCAGTTCGGTTAGCCCATAACCAACGGAGGCACATCGGTTTCTAGATCTTCTGCACCCGAGAAATTAAACTTTTTAGTTTGTCGTCTTTCGCTGGATCGTTAGATGCATCGATAGACACCCGATCAGCAAAAGCTTGCCGACGTTCAATCTCGTCCGGCATCGTTTCGTAAGTACCCGTCATTACGAAATCCCGAACCACGGCTAGCGACACAGCATCCGCCATTTCGCTCCATCGATTTGTAACCGACATCTCATGTAGTTTTCGACCAAGCTCTTCCTGCCCATGAACCTCAAATACTCGTTGGTACGTCCGCGTCGAGCCGTAAAAAGCGACGCGCTCACGGAGTTTCAGTAGCTTCTGTTCAAGCTCACTCTCTGTCTCTGCCAGAGCCATCATCCCTCCAGCCGCTATTTCGATTTCACTAACATCTCTATCCGCTGTTTCCGCCCCCAAAGTCAAGTTCGGCAAAGTCACATCACGAACGTACTTTTCGGTGGTGAATGAATGTGGCAACAGACCATCAGCGACACGACCAGCGACTCGGGTCATTGCAGGGTTTACAGCCGCCAGAAATATTTTCGGGAACGGTGCATCGATAGGACCCGGGTTGAAAGCGGGTGGGCATAAAGTGAACTGATAGTGCTCGCCAACAAACGGAGACAGACGTCCCGTTTGAAACGTTTTCCAGACCGACCGCATCATCAGGACGTAGTCTTCCATTCGAGCAGCTGGCGCAACCCATTCTCCGGTGCTAAATCTGCGTTCATTGTGACCTTTGACTTGGGACCCTAAGCCAATCGAAATACGACCACCAGTCATTCGCTGCAATTCCCAAGCCATCTGTGCGGTAACGAACGGACTGCGCGGGAACGCAATCATTACCGACATACCAATTTCGGCTCGTGTGCTGGCGTGGGCAGCCAAAGTCCAGCGGGTAGTTGCCTCATATTTCAGCTCACCAGTGGTCAGTACGTCGTAACCGAGGCTCTCAAGTCGATTAACCTCCACAGGCACCGCTTCGAGAAGACCATCACCGTACCGTCCGACGACTTTCATTTGAGGTTTAATTCTTTCTTCGAGTCACGAACGTTAACGAATCAAATTTTTCGTTGATTTCTATCCGATTTCAGTTGATCTAATTCTCGAGATAAGCTCGGTGGTCGAAATGCCTTCAGTGTAGCCAACTGATTGATAAATGCCCATCTCGATCGGCACGGAGTACCACGTATTACGAGTTTCGGAGGAGACATCGTCACCGTGCATAATCAAGTCGATATTGTGCTTTTCGATCCACTCACGAGTAATCTCGAGCGGTGCATTCGGCACTACTTCATCGACGTATCTGCAACCTTTAACTGAGGCAATCCGTTCTTTCATCGTGAGAATCGGTGTACGTTTATAACTTTCAACCGTTTCATCGGCGTGGATACCAACCAATAGGAAATCGCCATGCGAGCTTGCTTGACGTAAAAAATTCATATGACCGTAGTGGAATAGATCAGCCACCATATCGACGTAGACGCGGGTAATTTCAATTACTCCTTGATAATAAGATTTCGTGCCGAAAAGAATCGTTATTGAGCGATCAACGCGTTTGCTCTGCCCGACAGATTGTTCCGGTCGGGCTTGTACAGATACTCAACATCAGGACTTAGTTCTTCGAGATAGAGAATCTCTTTGATTTCACCTAGTTGTACTGCCACAACGTAACCTGCCTCTTCAGGAAGACGGAAGAACACGCAGCCATCTTTATTCGTTGTTGACTTATGTAAACCTGTCAGCACCGAAGTTGCTGCAATAGTTACCTCGGAATCGACAGCAGGTTCTCCATCAAACCCAACAACTTTCAAGCTACCAGTATGGATTTTTGGATCTCGTTCGTTAGCAAGATTCAAAACGTTCTCTGATTTATCCGATTCACTGTCGCTCGTCATCAGATCCAGTACTCCCTGTTCGAATTCGCCAGCTTCCTTCGGGGTCATCCAGTCAGGTCCATACTTCAGACGAAAGTACTCTTCGGGCGGATTTGGCACCATAAAATTTGTGCCAAGAAAATCGATCTCTTTTAGATTTTCGTGCAGGCTCACAGGAATTTTAACTACCGGCCACTGATAAATGCTTTCGTCAATTATGTGATAGCAGGTCCAGTCCATTTGAACGCCCGATTTTTTTAGGTCGACGCTCATGTGTAATTCACTATCGATAACTTCTGCCGAGTAGCCATGCTTGCGGAATTCGACAGCCGCCTGTTCAACAATTTCTTTGGTCAAACCATGTAAACCGATTACCGACCCTATGTCGAGGTCGTCGTCCCAAGGGATGAAACTTTGATCTCGTACTGCGCCCAAACATGTACCATGTCTCAAGAAGAACGTCAGTCCGAGTTGATCGAGGATCTGCTTGGCTTCTTTTAGGAGCGTTTCAGCAGTCACCATATTCATCGGTTCGAATACTGTTGAATTCATGACTGAGGTCAGCTCCTAGTAGGTGGATCAAAAGCGCCTGCAGTTTGGGTCAACTGTTGAAGACGAGTTGCCCAATCATACAGAGATCGAGATGCGAGTCGTAGTGTGGAGCGACTACTTAGGCGACATCTGTCTCATTTCGATCAATGGCAATAACGATATGCCTTCTGAAAGAACGTCTTCTGAGTGCTGCGTAGAGAAACCTACCCCAGCAGTAAGTCGTTATGTAATCCGAGCGAATTTACTGTTGGCATTCGCACTTAAAACTTGAGAAATGGAACTCGATGCTAGTAGACCTTAGCCCTATTCCTATATCACCGAACGAACGCGAAATACTAAGCAAGATTGAGGAACTCAGCGCCAAATCAGGCTCTCACTCACCCAGTCTTGCCACCATTCAACTAACGATTCCAGAGATCGAAGTTGATATCGACGCCTGTTACCTGTCGAATCCGCTTGCAACCGACCTTTTCTGGTCTCATTTCAATGCCGATCTTCTCGCAGACCCCGACCACTTCAAAAGAATGCTTGAGGCATACCCTTCTCAAAACAGAGCTATTGCAGAACGTCTTTCTGGTTCGCTCGGAATCGACTCGGACCGCTTGTTCATCACCAACGGTGCAACCGAAGCGATTCAAGCTGTGCTCCATAACTACACATCACACATCCACATATCGATTCCAACATTCTCGCCTTATTACGAGTTTGCAGTCCATGGCACACAGGTAACTAAGTACGAGCTTGATCCCGCCAATAACTTTGCTGTCGATCCTAACGATTACGTACGATCTGTTCTTCAAAGCAATGCAGATACAGCGGTATTGATTTCACCAAACAACCCTGATGGTTATGTGATCCCAGACAGCGATTTAGATTTCATCCTTTCAAAGCTTAAGGGGCTCAAAACCATCATCGTTGATGAGAGTTTTATTCACTTCGCTGATCGACCAACACCTAATGATCAATTACCTACTTTGGCCGGAATCACAGAGAAGTACGACAACATCACGATCGTAAAAAGCATGTCGAAGGATTTTGGTATAGCGGGTATTCGCGCCGGTTACGCAATCATGAATCCTGAACGGGTGACACAGCTTTTGAATCACGGGTATCTGTGGAACACCAGCGGGATCGCTGAATACTTCTTTGGCCTGTTCGATCGTCCAGAGTTCTTAATTGAATATCGACAAAAATTGGCAATCTACAAGACTTACATCGATAAGTTCACCCAAACGACGTCTGCATTCGATTTCGTCCAACCTTTCGATACCAGCGCCAATTTCCAACTAATGCAAATGCCGACGGGCATTTCGGCTGAAGTTGTAGCAGGCCTGTTGCTTGTAAGACACGGTATTTACGCTCGAAGCTGTGGCGACAAAATCGGCCTCAACGGACAGTTCTTACGTGTCGCCATTCGAACAGAATCTGAGAATACGAAAATACTCAGTGCGCTCAAAGAAGTTTTGAGCTAGTACGAACATCACAATCAAAAAAAAAGCCGACTCATTTCGAGTCGGCGCGTTTTGTTTCCACAGATTAGTCGAGAGACCTAAGGCATGGATATTCCGAGGTCGAGTTCTGAACTCATCGAATTGAACCACTCCACGACCTCTTTGTGATACGGAATACCCTTTTCTTTGCGCACTGCTGCTTCCTCGTGCTCTGGCAGCCCAGCGTAGTAGACACGATCATGACCCGGTGCAGGCTTGGTGTTCGCCAACTTGGTCAATAATCTATCCATATCGGCTTTGAACTCATCAACGTCAGTGAACGCATCGATATTGAACGCCATGACGAAGAATGAGTAGTTACGATCCGCGATAAAACCAGGGCCATTTCCAGAGAGAATTCCCGACATAATGTCGGCGATAGCGGCAAAGCCGTAACCCTTGTGCCCCCCGTTCTCTCGAGTACCACCGAACGGCAGCATGTTGAATGATCCAAAATCGGGCACATCAACCGCGTCCATTATCGGTGAACCATCAATATCAGCGATCCAGCCAGGTTCGAGCTTAGACCCGATTCGCCTAGTCAATGCCAGTTTGTTTGCGGCAACCTGCGTAGTAGCAACATCGAATACAAACGGAGGCATTCTGTCGGCAGGTGCGCCCCAAGCAATAGGCTGAGTACCGAATGCCGGTTCCGCTCCGTTTGTCGGCACTTGGGCACCTCCACCGGCCGATACCATAGCCATTCCGACCATGTCCTCCTCGATTGCCTGCATCACGTAGTAGGCAAGCATTCCGAAGTGCCGGGTATTTTTTACGGCAACTGCGCCCATACCGTGCTCCCGAGCCTTCTCAATCGCAAGATTCATAGCGCGAGGCCCGAGGTGTATTCCAAGACCTTCATCGCCGTCCCAAGTTGCAGTTACCGAAGACTCTCTGACCGTTTTGACTTCGGGTCGAGGGTTATATGTGCCTTCGCCGTAACTGGCGATGTAGGCTCTTAGCATGTTCGAAATGCCGTGACTTTCGCAACCACGTAGATCACTGGTCATTAACACATCAGCACAGGATTTAGCCTCATCGGCAGGGAGTCCCATCTTTTCGAACACAGCCTGCGTTCCAGCTCGAGCTTTCTCTTCTGAAACCAGTACCTGATCTTTTTCCGGAACAAGAAAATGCTTGAGCATCTGTTGAACTAACCCTTCAGTTTCCGACTTGTTGCTGCGGTTTTTTCACCGTAATACCGGCGGGATTCTACGCCTGAAAATAAAGATATGGCACGTAGATTTAGGCAAGTTAAGTAACTAGGTATGATCTGTCAAAGCTCAGAGCCCGGCATAATCTCATCATTAATCATTTGCTGAGGAGATCTGTTAATGTCCTGTCCCCACATCTTGCCCACGTCCGTGCCCAAGAGGAAATTTCGATTAGCGTGGCTATCAGATTTTCTTTTGCCGAGATTATAGAGGGCGTTTCAATTAACGCTCTAGTACACCATTCAATGATCGCCAGTTCCCATCTGACATTGCTTTGATCGCTCTGCTCTGGCGGTTGAGATCCAAGCTAGGATTTCGTGATGCTGATGAACTAATGTTGCAGCGAGAATTCGCAGTCAGTCAGTTCGCACTTGCAACCCAAAATTAAGTTCTCACACCGAATTTAGAATTAAACTTCGTCCAATCACTATCGGAAACATTGTTGGTTGCACTCGAGAAGGCCTCGTCAAATTCTTGTGGATTGGAGGGACCGGTCAGGACGATTCCATTTCCTCTAACGGGCGCAGATAGTGCAAACTCCATCGCAAGATCACGAATATTGAGATCGCGTTCTCGGCACCACTCCCACATCTCGATAGCGCGTTCTACTGCGACAGGATCGAGGTTGCTTCCAACGGCAGCCGGAGGAAGGGGCGCTCCTTTCTCGACAAATGACTCGTCTGCTATTTGAAGTTTCGGTTGGGGGCCTGCGAGCATTGAGCCGCCTAACGGACTTCCAATGAGAATTCCTACATCGTTCTTTAGCGCGAGCGGAATCGTTGCTGACGCGAGTGATTGATCGAGCAAGGTGTAGTCCAAGTATGACAATACAATGTCTATCTCACCCGTTTCTATCGCTCGTCGATGATATTCAGGCTGCCTCACTCCGATCCCAATGTGACCGATACGTCCTTTTGACTTCCAGTCGACTAACACCTCAAGGCAGGTGTCTAGTGGAGCTTCGATGTCGTATCTTGGACCATGAATTAGCACCGAATCCACGTAATCTGTCTGGAGCTCTTTAAAGCTATTTTCGAGGCTCCATGTGGTTGCCTTTTTAGAAAAATCACGGAGGTGGCGCGGATGAGAACCTACTTTCGTTTGTAGGTAGACCTTCTCTCGCCATCCTCCTGCCAATGCGAGGCCAAAACGTCGCTCACTGACTCCGTAAAACGGAGATGTGTCAACGAAATTAATACCGCGTTCAATCGCCCCTCGTATTGTGTTAACCGCGTTTTCGTCAGATTGGGCAGGATAACCCAGATGCCCACCACCTAAACCGAGCGCTATAGGTTTCATCTCAGTTCGACCTAATCTTCGGATCTCAAGAGATGCCATTTATCGACTTCCTTAATTCTTCAGATCGGGGCTAAAAAATCTCTTAATTGGGACACCAGCTAGCCCGACGTTAATATTGGCTATTCCTGAAACTTTTCAGGTGTAAATAGTTCAAGAAATTCGATTCGCTGGCTTTCGATCAAATTTCGCACTTCACCACCAAGTTCGAGAGCCTCTACTGGTAGCGTATGCCCGTCGCGAGTGGGGCTTTCAAGGGAGTTGTCCGTCCATTCCAGACAAACAACGTTCTGTTCACCCGGCAGGGTGTAGCCATTGTACGAAATCCTAAATTCGCTCCGCTGCCCAGCAGCGCGGTACGCCTCGGCCTGCTTGTGGACTAGTGTGGCGACCCTACGCGCCTCTCCGGGCTTCGTTGTGTACCAACGTCTTACGACATACATTGCGGCATCCTGACTATTCGACTACTCAATATTTTAATACGGACTATTAGTACCCGTAATTGTGACACGAAGGTCGACATTTTGGGCTGTATCACAAAAAAAATCTTAGTTCACGGTTACCGATCGGAATCGAGTGCCGTTAACGGAGCGTTAGTGGACTACTCGTCACTCCACAAAGTCAAAGAAATATACGGGTATGAGGAACGTAAGCTTGGCGAACTATCTGGGATCGAACTAAAAATTGACGAACTATTTTTCGATTTACAATTCCGATATCGAACTCGACGAGTATTATGATCGAAATTACTTGTACTCTCCTCGGGAGTTTTGCATGTATTAGTAGTCAACATATGGAGCATATCTGTTGCTAAACGCTGGAGTATCACGAGTCGATATCAGCCCGACAGTTGGGGTAGCCCATGCGGGTTGGGGTACGCAAACTCATCAAGTTTCACGCGGGAACGATATGCCCTTGCTTGTGACAGCACTGGTCGTAAAGAACGATGACTTTGAGGTGGCAATCGTCGACGTGGACATATTGCTGTTCACACCCGAGCAAGATAATCAAATCCGTCAGCTCATTTCAGACGAGTCAGGAATTCCATTCGAAAATATACGACTTGCCTATACCCACACACATTCGGGGCCCATCACATTTAGCCAGTGGATCAAGGACGGGATTGATCTGGCCAAAGAGTGGTGGAGTACTATTCCGGCCGCGTGTTCAAAGGCTGTCGTCGACGCCAAGAGCTCTCTCAAGCCAGCTCGAACCGGGTTTGGTCGAGGAAGTTGTGAGATCAACATCAATCGACGTCCTGCACGCGAAAATGGTGATCTATTCACCGGGCGCAATTGGGATGGTTTCGTAGACCACGATGTTGATGTGGTCAGTTTTGACGATGCTGACGGAAATCCGATCGCCACCATAGTCAACTACGCGATGCATCCTACGATTATGGCCAATGAGAATCAGTGGGTAACGCCCGATTTTCCAGGAAAAATGCGTTCGGTCGTTGAGCATACCGTCGGAGGAATGTGCCTGTTCTTACAAGGAGCCAGCGGAAATCAAGGACCGGTCGATGGATTCACCGGAGACTTACGTGTTTATCGCAAAGCAGGAGCGAAGCTTGGAGCAGAAGCATCTCGTGTCAGATTGAACATCGACCCATTACAACGAGAGGAACATCTAGATCGAATACTGGCATCAGGTGCAGACCTTGGAATCTACACCGATGTTCCGACCAACGAATCCGACGACACGGTAGCGGTAAGCAACATATTGGTCGAACTTCCTAGCCGTGACGTTATTAGTCTTGAAACGGCTCAAAGGTCTTTTGATGAATATGAAACCCAACTTGAATCTGTGCGTGCTTCAATGGCGGATAAAGATGAAATACAAAGTGCGGTCTCAGATGTGAAACGTGCAAACATTCAGTTGAACGTTGCTCGACTCGCAGATCGTTTGACACGTGATGGGCATATTGAAGTTAACATCCAGGCAATGCGGATCGGAGAAACGGTGCTGGTGACTATTCCGGTTGAGCCATTTGCGGAGCTCGCAGATGCCGTAAAACAGCGATCGAAATCTGTAAATACGGTGTTCTCAGGGTTCAGTAACGGGCATATCAACTACCTTCCAACCGACGTAGCATTCGAAGAAGGTGGTTATGAGGTAGGAGTTTGTGTGTTCGCTCCAGGTTCAGCAGAATTGGCGATTCGTGCCTCACTCAATGCTATCGACGATTTGACTCAGTAAATCTCAACCGCTGAGATCAACAGTAATTTAGCCTGTTCTGACAGCATGAAATCAAATTTGGCAGGTCCTCTCGGGATCGACCCACGACCTGCGGATTAAAAGCTGTACGTCATCTATCCACTAAACATTCATCACCGTGGGCACATGAATACGTTATGTTGGAGTCAATTCCCTTGCAGACCATCAGACGACTGCGACTACTCCAACTTGATATTCGACGCCAAAGTTACCGGCGCCCTAGGTTATAGGGGAGGCCTGACATTGCGCCAGGGTCGCGCCTCTTCAAATGCCGCCGATGCTCTAAGTACAGCTCTTTCATCTCCTGAGCGCCCGACGATTTGCATACCAACCGGCAGTCCGTCAACAAAGCCGCACGGGACGGAGGCAGCTGGATGACCAGTCATGTTGAAGATATAGGTGAATGGGAAGATACCGTATGCGGAATCCACCATCATTCCGGCAACTTCAGATGGCCGATTACCTGGCTCAAACGCGGTGATCGATGTGGTAGGTGTAATTAATATATCGAAGCGCTCAAACAGAGCGTCAATTTTCATCCGAAGGTCAGCAACCGCGCGAAGTGACGTAGCGTACTCCTGACCGGTTATCTCCCTGCCACGTTTCAAGACCTCCTGTACTCCTTCTGTAAGCAAGCCAGTACCCTTTGCTAACAGGTGGCCATACTGGACATAAGCATTGGTGCCGAATATTTTCCAGAAATTGTCGGCGAGATCAATACCGAGGAGTATTTCGGATTCTTCAACGTCGGCTCCTAGCTTTTCGAAAGTCAAAACGCCCGACATAATCTGATCGAGGACTTGAGGATCGACTGCTCCGTATCCCAAGTCTGATGAGAAACCGACGCGCAATCCTTTCAAGGTTTCAGGAATGTTGACCGTGAAGTCCGGTGGCTTCGAACGCAGCAACTGTTGGGGATCCGCCGGATGCGGACCCGATATCGCCTGAAGGAGAAGCGCAGCATCACGAACGTCGTTCGTCATCGGGCCAGACTGTGAAAACTGGTTCGGATCGGATCTGCCTAGCCCATAGGCTCGCGGGACGCGTCCGTTCGACGGCTTCAATCCGAATACACCACAGAACGATGCAGGGATTCGAATGGATCCCCCCCCATCACTGCCAATAGCAATTTGACTCATGCCCGCAGCGATGGCCGCAGCAGATCCACCAGAAGAACCGGAGGTCGTGCGGTTTAAATCCCAAGGATTTCGGCACGGCCCTCGAACATCATTATCTGTCAGGGTGCCCATGTGGATGGCAATTTCGGGAGTATTTGTCTTGCCAATAATGACCATGCCGGCCGCACGAACGCGTTCAACCACTATCGAATCGAAGTCAGGGACATTGTCTTCGAACACACGCGACCCCAAGGTAGTTCTAATACCGTCGGTGGCCTCGATGTCCTTGATGCCGATAGGTACTCCATCGAGAGGCCCTAGCAAATTGTTCGACATTGCACGGATCTCTGCGTTTCTTGCTGCCGCAAGTGCTTGTTCAGACGCAACAGTAATAAACGCGCCGACCCTGTGATCGAGTTTTTCAATTCGCTCAATTACGGCCTCACACAACTCAACAGGAGATACCTCTTTCCGAGCTACTAAATTCGCCTGCTCATGGGCCGGAATCGTGATCAGTTCATTTATGTTGGATACGGACATATTTGGACAGTAATTTCCATTTTTAAGGTTTTACATTTTTATTATTGTTTGTAGCTGAGTAGTTGGACTCATCAGCGCCTCGAAATGTTCCTGTATTTCGTCGAGGGTGATAAAGCTTGTATCCGGCATCAATGATGACGCCGAGATCTTTCCGTTGGCGAGTAGATCTAAGGAAATTTGCCAGTCCTCAGGTAATCCTCCCCAACTTGACCTGAAGTCAATTTCTCTTGCCATCCACTCCGCCGGGAGAAGCGGTAGTGGCTCCCACGGCACAGCGACCAGTACGACCTGCCCTGCCCTACGAACAGCTTCAAACGCTTGTTGCAACGTGTTCTTCAATCCGGCGCAGTCAAACACCACGTCGGGACCGCGTCCGTTTGTGAGTTCGACCATCCGCTGGACAGGGTCTTGCTCAAACGGGTCGATCACTGTTCTTGCACCAACTGACATTGCTGCATCAGCCCGTCCAGGAGCAGGTTCAGAGACGATGACCTGTGCCCCGGCAGCTCGTACCGCCTGTGTGACTAGAAGGCCTATTGGACCAGCTCCGAATACACCTGCTGTGTCCCCCAGCTTTAGTGAAGATCTGCGTACTGCATGGACCGCTACTGAACACGGTTCAGTTAAAGCGGCTGCCTCGTCAGAGACACCGGGGGGTATTACCAGAGGTTGCCACTCATCCAGCACGGTGTATTCCGCGTAGCCTCTGGTTCGGGTATTGGTCGAAAATCCCATCGTACGGTAGTTGTATCTTGGATGACCTTTTGCTGGCGGCTCCTCGCCTGCCGGCCATTCGCCTCCGCCACCGATCACACGATCGCCCTCTTTCCAGCGAGTCACACCAGCTCCTGTAGCTGCGATCACGCCCGAAAATTCGTGCCCTAAAACAGAGCCAGCTGGCGCGAGGTCGTACATGAATGCGTGCACGTCAGTCCCACACACCGCTGATCGATTAACCTTTATCAAAACCTGACCGGCAGCTGGTTCTGGTTTTGGGAGGTCGGTAACCTCAAACAATTGTTTGCTGCGATAAACGGCGGCTTTCATTTTGTTGATTCCAGATTAATTATGTATATCGACACTAGCCGAATCTTACAGAATAAAACTTATTTGAAAACAGCCCACTGAATCTTTTGTCTGAAACATCAATAGCACAGGCCTAATTCAGGTCTTTCCTTAATTCGAATCGCTGAAGTTACGAATAGCTTTAAGTGCTAAGAGAGATCGTCGTCGGTAGCCATAAACGATTCTTCAATGTCGGATTGCCCTCTCTCTACTCGAACCGAAAGAACGAGTACACCACCAGCCGCGAATATCCCGGAAACGATCCAGAACGAAGTCTCATAACTTCCGGTCAAGTCAAAAAGACTGCCTGCCAGTACCGGTCCAATCAGAACAGGAACTGTCGCCAGCACCATCGCTACCATTCCCTGTATTGAGCCGAAATTACGCAGTCCGAATGTTTCCATAACCACGAGCGACATCAACGGTCCGATTCCACCGAAACCCGCACCGAAATACACGATCGCCGGCCACACGAGTACCGATGATCCAGCGAGAGTTACCAGAATCACCCCTGATGACATGATGGAAATTGCGATCACGAAAGAGATTCGTGCAGTCAGCCGTTCACTAAGCAACCCCCAGGTAATCTTGCTGGCAAGAGCTGTTCCGGCCAGTACTGTCAGTACAAGCGTTGCTTTTGACGATCCCCATCCCACCGATTGCATATGCGGAATTAGTTGCGTCATGAACGATGGGTAGCTAAATCCAGCGCAGGTAACTCCCGCCAACAAAAGCCAGAATTTTCGTGTGATCATCGCTTCACGCAATGAGTAATCACCTGATCTTTCGGCATTTGTATTAGCCAACGTGGAACCGGATGACGGCAATTCGACCGTTTGAGGCATGCTGCGTACGATGAACCATACTGCGAAGGCAACGGTCATCACACCGGCACCGATGATCGCATACGCCAGTCGCCATCCCTCGGTCTGTATCACCAGACTCATCAGGGGTACCCCAATTAGACCAAATACATTGTTGCCGGTTATCGCCGTACCCATCATGCGGCCGCGAGTAGCGGGAAACCATGTGCCTACCAGCTTCCCTATAGGCAAGAACGTTCCCGGGAATCCGATCGCCAGTAGCGCGCTGAGCGCGTACCACTGCCACAGTTCAGTCATACCAGATCGTAGAAAAAACGAGGCAGCGACGACTACAAGCGACACCGTCATAATTACTCGCGAGCCGTATTTATCAACCCCCCAACCAACGAACGGGGACAGAAGTCCTGAGATAAGACCAATCGATAATGAGAGGTTTATCTGAGTCCGAGTCCAGCCAAACTCTTGTTCCAGTGGTTCGACAAACATACCGAAGCCGTACTGGGATCCGCCTGATGCGAACGCGGTCGTGAAAAACGACGCCCAGACGATTGCCCAGCCTCGCGACATAGGCCATGTTCTTCTATTTTTGGTCGGGGTTAGATCCACGGGCGTTTCATTTTCAGGAAGGCGTTCTAGCTTGGACCGAATTTTTGACTTCTCGATCAAGAACATTGTTGAGATGGGCGATTATGGCAACTATGTGGCGATGTGGATAGAGGAATTTAATTCGGCATTGATATCGCCTCTAAAATTTCCAATCGAATATTGTCTTCCCCGGCAAACATATTCGATTTGCTAGCATACCCGCCGACTAAAAGTTGGTCTTGAAGGTCACTCGTATCTAAACCCCGAGCGTTGTTAGTGAGTTCTACCGATTTTGGGCTGTTATAACTACTGTTGTCGATACTATCGATGTCGATGTTAACTTTCGGAAAAAATGCGCCAATATTTACTTTGCTGCGCCCCGCACTTCCCGGTCTAGCATTCTGCGCTTTGGTCGGTATTTTAATTAATCAGCTAGATAGAACGGTTAATTCCCCGTATTTAGACGGATTGTTGATCGCTTTGGTCATCGGAATAGCCGTAAAGAACCTGTTTCCATCAGCCGTTTGGCATCAAACAGGATCCAAACTCACCGGCAAAACTGTCCTTGAATTCGCGGTGATGATCCTTGGGGCAAGCGTATTCGCACCCGACATCATCCAATCTGGATTTGGCCTTTTCTCGTTAGTAATAACTGGCGTTGTCGGCAGTATGGCATTGGCGTATCTCGTCGGGCACAAGGTTTTAGGCCTTAACCGCAAGCTCGCTGTTCTAGTGGGAGTTGGAAACTCAGTTTGCGGCAACTCTGCCGTCGCAGTCATGGCTCCTGTGATTGGTGCCCGCCCGTCCGATGTAGGCGCCGCTATTGGAATCAGCGCAATTCTCGGCGCTATGCAGATTTTGTTACTGCAACTATTAGTACCGATATTCGGATTGAGCGATTATCACTATGGAATTCTGGCCGGGATGGCCGTATACGCAGTGGCGCAGGTATACGCAGCGTCAGCAGTAGTAAGCGAAACTTCTGCATCGGTCGCAGTGATCGTAAAACTAGGCAGAGTTCTGTTGTTGTCACCGGTTGTCATTACGACCGCTCTACTCCAGAGTCGGTTTGCCCGAAGCAGGGCGATCGATGAAACCCATGAAATCGGTAGTTCGACCAACCGACATTGGAGCATGGCCTATCTTTATGTGCCCTGGTTCATGATCGGTTTCATTATCTTCTCTGGTCTTCGATCAGTCGGCGTCATCGATGAAGTGATGGGCGTCCAGATCCGTGATATTTCAAAATTACTCTTCACGATGGCAATGGTGGGTATTGGTCTCAGCGTAGACCTTAGGACGATCGTGAGTGTTGGACCGCGAGTGGCATTGACCATCGTAGTGATTCTGACGTTCATGATCACTCTCAGTATTGTTGGGGGATCGTTTCTGAACGCTGCGTAGCTTATTTCTGGACAGAAAACGAACCAATAGATTGGCGACAAATAACTTCGGAGCCGCTGGCTTCAAAGCAAATCTAATTATCGCTTCGTCAAGTAATCGATTCCTATCTTGTTCAAGGCGGTTTCTCGTTGTGTGCTTTCCACTTATTCCAGCCGGGGTAGCCAGTCTGTCCAGTAATTCCTCCCATTGACGAGTACTTCACTGGCCGTCGGAACGCCAAACGGGTAGTAATCACGCAGCTCGACATCGGGTAGGTTCTGCGGCTGAAAATCGAAACGCCAAGTTTCGTCCAGGGGCAATCCTTCTTCTGCTGTACTACAGCTCCCCTTCGCAAATGGACCGAACGATAACGCTGGGAGCCGCCCGGATCGCACTTCGTCTTTCACCCAGGACCAGACTGAGTTGCGCTCAACCGGGAGAGATACGTTGAACCGCCTCGACCTGCCGGGATTGATGATTGGGACCGGCAACGATTCGCTCGGGCACAAACCCACCCCTGTCGTACTCACTTGCAACGTAAGTTCTTCACCATCGGGTTTAGAAACGAGAACACCAGCTGGATGATCGACCAGGAGAAAAAAGGCGACAAGCGGAACGGTGCCATCGTTCGATATAGTGCCGTCAATTATTACAAGCGGTTTCGATTCCATTCGCGAGATATTGCTCAGACGGATGTCAAAGCCGGGTTGGTATGTCACCCGATCCAACGAGATATTAGTGGTACCCGACGTTACCCCAATGTCCACGTCAAAGAACTCGACTGTGACGTATTTCTTTGGTCCTGTGTATTCTCGAATTACCGTCACAGTTAGGAATATGATTCCAGCAATCAAGGCGACTGCAGCGACTCCGAAAAGGGGATTCTCAGTGGCCCAACTCAGGCAGTGACGTCTCCGGGGACGTGGGGGATCACTCCAAGATCGGCTCATCCGTTCGGATCTCCTACGCTACATCTAACCTTGCCGGAGTCTGCTCAGATTAATAAATAATGCTGTTGAACCCAAAAATAAATTGCGCGGTCTCGGGTAGTTAACCTGAGTTACACATAATAATCAGATCAAATCTTCGACCGAACGATCATCCTTGATAATTCCAAATTTACGGTGAAACCAAGTTCGTGTCATCGATGGATGATAATCGGTACGTCGCCATATCAGAACTCCCAGGAGTTCGTATTCGTGAGCAGCAAATACAACCGGGTCACGTCCTACTATTTGGAATGCAACATCTCCCGAGTAGGAGTTCATTAGTCCGACATGCACCTGAAATCCATTGTGAAGATCAGGGAGTTTTATCATGACTCGATCGGTTAACCGTGCATCCGGGTTGTAAGCAGGAGACATTAAGCTATTCAAAGCTACGAGATCACTTGGCTGCATTCGGGGGTGTTCGTAAAACTCCTCAACCACCACAATGCTCAGAGCTTTTATACGTTCGTGCAATTGATCGCTGTAGAAAACCTGATTGCTAGGCGCTTGGGACGCGAAGTGATGATCAATAGGAATTTTGTCCGTTTTACCAATGTCCCGTTGCAGGTATACAGGCATCGATAGCGGAATATGCGAGTCGAGTTCAGTCAAAAACTCGTTTAACGGTTTTGGCCCACCACCAGCGGAGTTCGAAAGATGACTAAACAGATCTCCTACCGTTGTCCCCAAAGTAGCGGCGACATTGACAAGGTCTTCAGAGCTCATGCTTCGAGCCCCAGATTCTACGTTCGACATCCAGGCCTGTGTTCTCCTTCGATCCAAACTGAACGCAAGCTCAGATTGCGATAACCCTTTTCGCTTACGCAAGTCGGCCACCCGACGGCCAATTATTGAATCTAATATTTTGTCTCTCGCCGCCATTAATTCTCCTAGAACATTCCGACTCTGCTGGACTGTCAGTCCATCACGTAATTAAATTATCTCTAACTCTTGAGTAACTCGCCCGATTAAATATTCATTTCAACGTCGATTTCATCCTGAAATTGTGAAAATCTACCTTCTGCCACATCTTCTACGGTAACCGGAAAACCGCTGACTCCCGACTCCATAAGCGCGTAGGCAAGCGCCAGAGCATCCATACCCTCTTTCGGTCCAACCTCGGGCTGGCCGCCCGATTCTGCTGCCCGAACCATGTCGAGATACTCGTACGCCAGTATTTTAGAATCAATATCGCGGAAATCTAATTCGTACGAACTGATTCGTCTTGCACCATTCCACAGTGTGGAAGTTAGATCATCCAATTCAAAATCAGGAACAAGGTCAAGCAGCGCGTCTCCCGTTATCTCAGATCCGTTGTTGCGAACAATACGAGGTGATTTTCCGGACCGGCTACCAGGTCGATACATTGTCCCGCCACTCCCGGATATCGTCGAAACGCCGAGCGACTGACCGTGAGATGTGTCGGTCATCAGCAGTTGGCCGATCGCTCCCGACTTAAACCGAATAACACCAAATGCAGTGTCGACGGCGGTCTGCTCCACCGTGTCACCGGTCGAATAACCTTCTTCCTTGCGATGGTCGTACATCGCCGCCAGGCCCGGCGCTACCTCGCTCATGGGTTGCAATGTGCGTTGTGCCTCGTTAATCGCAGTTTCGGCATAGACAGTGTCCACGCCGCCCATCAGGTAGAGCAGCATATCGGCGTTGTGAACGCCAGCGTCGAGGGGCGAACCACCCGCTTGTTCTTTCTTAGCCCGCCAAGCCGTGCTGTGCATGACCGCGCCGTTAGAGCTGTGGACTCCGATATCGAGTGCGAAGTATGGCTTGCCTATCGCTCCAGTCTCGATCAGCTCCTTTGTGAGTCGGTTCATGGGGTCCCGACGAAAGTTCTCCGCAACTGCCATCACTTTGCCGGTAGAACGCGACGATTCGCGCATTTGTCTGCATGCCTTCAGGGTCAGGCCCATCGGCTTCTCAGTGATGACGTGCAAGCCCGCCTCCATTGCCTTGATGGCAAAACGGTGGTGCATCGGTGTGCTGGTGACTATCGCAACCCCGTCGAGATCGGCATCAGCAATCATCTCGTCGAAGTCGGTGTAGATATTGGGAGTCGACCCCGTGGCTTCACCGATTTCGCCTGCAACGATCGCCGCTACATCATGATGCACATCGCACACTGCCGACATTGTCACCGTATCGAAATACTTGCGAAGTTCGATGTAGCCGTGGGCATGCCTGCGACCCATGCCACCACAGCCAACTAGTGCAATCTTGAAGGTCATATTGATTGAATCCTATTTATGGGTGTATTCGTGGAGCCATTCCCACGGATAAAAATTGCCCATTCAATTTTCAGGGGATAATTAAATTCGGCGAGGCATCTGGAGGTTCGATGCCCCGCCGCTGAATTCCTCTAGAACCAGCTGGTATCTACGCCATCAAATTAATTGCGTCAGACGAGGATCCCATCTGTCTCTGAGCCAGTCCCCGATAAAATTCATTGACATTACGGTCAACATAATCGCAATACCAGGAAAAACCGTCACCCACCAGCCCTGGGTCGCCGCGTACGAACGACCGTCGGACACCATGACGCCCCACGCCGGTGTGGGAGGCGGGACGCCTACACCGAGGAAACTCAACGTGGCCTCTGTCAGGATGAGTCCACCGATGCTAAAAGTGGTAATGACGACCACGGTATTTACGACTCCCGGCAGGATGTGTCTGTAGAGAATACGCGGCGTTGAAGCGCCGGTGACTCTGGCCATATCCACGTATCCCATGGTCTTGATCTGCAGCGTTTCGGCCCGAGCGTGTCTCGCGAAACCACTCCAACTGAAGATAACCAAAAGGCCGATGATGACGCTTAGGCTCTGCCCCAGAACGATGACTGTGACCAGCGCAACGAGAATGAACGGTATAGCGAGTGTGAAATCGACGAAGCGCATCAATAACTCGTCAATCTGGCCACCGTAGTACCCCGCAACAAGCCCCAGCGTAACGCCACCGACCACGCCAAAACTCAAGACTATGGTCGCAATCATCAATGAGATTCGGGCTCCGAATATAAGGCGACTGAGTACATCTCTTCCAAGAGGGTCTGTTCCAAGGATGTGGTCCCACGAACCTTCGGTATCCCACACCGGCGGTACGAGCCGTAGTCTGAGATCACCCTGTGTGGGGTCGTGCGGTGCGAGAAGTGGTGCGAAAACGGCTGCGAGTATCAACAGGCCGAGGACAAAAAAAGGTAGTACAGGCCAGCGTCGAGCGTACGTCAACACTCTCCGCAATATCCCATCAGAGTGATCCGTAGAGTCATCCACTATCTGTAAATCTAATTCGTCGACTTGAGTCATAGTGCTCCTGCTAATACCGGATCCTTGGGTCAACCACGGCGTACGCGATATCGACCAAGAGATTCATTACCACGTAAATCAGTGTGAATATCAACACCACACCGGTGATGACTGGGAAGTCATTATTGAAAACGGCGTCAACGGCTAGACGGCCTAAACCTGGAATTCCGAATACCGTTTCAGTGACCACTGTGCCGGTAATGTAGGACGCTATCAGCAGCCCGGAAAAGGTTAAGGGAACAATCATTGCGTTTCTGAAGGCGTGTTTCCAGATTACGCCGCGGTTATTGACACCCTTGGCTCTGGCGAGAACGACATATTGGGAGTCCAATATCTCGAGCATCGCCGAGCGAATCAGGCGGGTGAAACCTGCTGCTGAACTCCAACCGAGTGCAATAGACGGCAGGACGTAATGTTCGGGGCCGCCCAGCCGCGAGGTAGGCAACAGGCCAAGCCACACAGAGAACACCATGATCAGCATGATGCCCAACCAGAATCCCGGCACCGATTGCCCGCCGAGTGAGAAAATTCGTGCGGCATAGTCCCAGTAGCTGCCGCGACGCACGGCCGATAGAACTCCTAACGGCACTCCGACTATCGTTGCCAAAAAGAGCGCCGCACCGGAGAGCTTCAAGGTGGCCGGGATCCTAGCCTTGATCACATCAAATGCGTCGATCTGGTCCCGAAGCGAGGTGCCAAACTCTCCCGTCATCGCCTTGCCAAACCAGGTTATGTACTGAATGAAAATAGGTTTGTCCAGCCCCATCTCCTCGCCCCATTTGTCCCAATCCGCCTGGGTTGTGTATTCACTCAGGTACAGGGTTCGAGGGTCGCCTGAGGCTCGGGACATTAGAAACACAAACAACGTGGCAAATACCACCACCACAACCATATAAAGAAGGCGAATAAAAATGAATTTTCGCAATCCACTGCACTTTCAAATTCAAACTAAACGATCGAATCCACGCCCCCCGGCCAGATGGAGGAGGTCCACCAGCCGGAGGTCGTGGTTCGATCGCTAACTATTGCGTATACGAGTTACTTCTGCGTATACGAATTACTTCATCACGATCGTCTCGGGCGAAATGAAGTCTTTCCAGGCGAAACTCGAAGGTCGCCATCCCTGAACTGCGGGTCCAGTGACGTAGTTCGCCTGAGCTTTCACCACAGGGGCAACCCAACTCTCCGCATTCATGAAGTCATGAATTGCGATGTTGTTTTGGACTCGCGTGATGAAATCCTCTTCAGTCCTGTTCGCGTAGTACAGGCCGAGGATATCCGGCATGCCGTAGTTGCCGTCAGGCACTTCCATACCTTTGCTGAACCCACCCGATGGCTTGTGGCAACAAAGGAATGCACCATCTTCTTCACCATTAACTCCCCAGTGGTGCATCCACAGGATGTCCATTGATCGGGAGACGAGCGAAGGTCGCCGCGCTGCATATGCGGTCGATTCGATCTGCACATTCAAGCCAATGTCACGCCACATCTGGGCAATGCCCTGACCGACTTCTGGGTCGACTGCGACGTTGTCAGGCGGAATCCACATGTTGATCACGGTGTCAGATGAGATTCCGATTTCAGCCAGAAGCTCTTTCGCCCCTTCGGGATCGTACGGTATTCGCCAGTCTTCTTTGAAGTACTTCGTCCCGTCTCCCAAAGTAGCCAAGTACACGTTGGAGGGTGCCCCAAGGCCGGCTAGGATGGTCTCGTTGATGAGATCGCGATCGATCGCGATGCTCAAAGCGCGTCGGAACTTCCTACTTGTTTCCAGTGTCTCCGGCTTTGTCGGGTCACCGATCCAAGGATGTTCCGCATCGGCCTTCAAGCCGGGCCTCGGGAACACTTCTTCGTTCTCTTCGCGCCAGGTCTTTGTCCAGTAGTTTCCACCGAAGTAAAGGATCTGGTTCTGTGCGGCACCCACAGCATAGGCTGTTGAACCGGGAACGGAATCTAGGGTGTCAGTAAGGAACTTGCTGGAAATCGCCGTTATGTCGATTTCACCGGTCTTCATCGCTGCGATTCTGACTGCTTCCTCTGGGATCGCAACCACTTTCACCGTTTGGGTCTGTGGCTGGCCATCCGCGCGCCAGTAGTCAGAGAACGCTTGGAGGACGACTTCGTCGTCACTGCGCCAAGTCTCGACCTCATAAGGTCCAGTACCGACCATCTTGCTAATAGCATCATCACCGAGCTCATCGACCATCTTCTTGCTGATCATCGGCGTGTTACCACCGCCAGAACTCCAGAGCGAAGTGACAAACTTCGGGTCGAACTGTCCCTCTTTGTAATGTACGACAACGTGCGTATCGTCTATCGCTTCCCAGTAGTCAACTCGGTCCTTTTGGGAGCGAGAGAAGGTTGTGCCTTCCTTGTTTCCTTCATTGAAGCTGAATGCAACGTCATGGGCAGTAAGTTCTCCCCAACCGTCATGGAACATCACACCGGTGCGAATCTCGAACGTGACCGTCTCAGCAGCAGCATCCACCACCCATGACTCGGCAATGCCGTGCGTTGACGACTCGACATTCGGTGTTTCCGAGGCGAGGTGAGGTGCCGCTCGCATCATATATTCGTAAACACCCCAGTTAACGTAGTGAAAATCGGTTCCAGTACCCTGCTTTGACGGCAAGCCAACAGGTGGGAGAATGCGCACCTCTCCAACAATCACTTCGCCGGACAGTTTGGCTGGCGCCGCTGGGACTTCGACTTCTTTGATCACCTCAACTTCTTTGATCACCTCAACGGTATCACCCTTGACTTCTTTGATCACCTCAACGGTATCACCTTTGACAATGACTTCTTTTTCAACCACAACAGTCTCGACGACTGTGATCTCTTCCGCCCCGCATGCGATTACTACCAATGCAAGGAGTGCGCTAAGCAGTCCAAGCACGATAGTAGAAGTTACGCGAGGCAACTTTTTATCTCGTACAAACATGAAACCTTTTCTCCATCTTTAAGATGTACCACCTATATGGTGGAATATATCATTTTCAATCGAGTTTTAATATATTTTATAAAACGCAATTGATGGCCGTGAGAGTAAACCCACTCGGTTATGTTGTCAACCGGCTTCCAAATTAGATAAATAATATACCGTCTTGACATATTTAGTGGTACCGTGATCGTTCTTACGCTTCCAGGAGTCAATCTGGATCCTGACGCGCTCGAGCGATTCGCTATAGAAGGATTTGCCGGATGACAGTGTGCGGCGGCGGTGCAGTCAACTTCAGTCTAGTAGTAGAACAAGGTAAATAAGACAGTGGCAAAGATTTCTCTTATCGGCGCAGGCAGCGCGACGTTCGCACGTCGTCTCCTACAGGACATCGTGTGTGTGCCTGAACTTTCCGATGCGACCATTTCGTTGATGGACACCAATCCTGAACGGCTCGCACTGATGAGCAAGTACGCCAACAGGCTCGTTCGCGATACCGGAACAAATATCAAGATCGAGAGCACCCCAGATCGGCGTGAGGCGCTCGACGGTTCTAACTACGTTCTTACGACAATTCGAGTCGGCGACAACTACGACCGTGATATCGCCATTCCCTTAAAGTACGGCATCGATCAATCGGTGGGCGACACTGTTGGACCCGGTGGAGTGTTCAAGGCACTTCGCACTGCTCCAGTGCTGATGGATATCTGTGAAGACATTGAGGATGTAGCTCCCGATGCCACACTGCTCAACTACACAAACCCGATGGCGATTGCTTGCTGGGCAATCGCTGAAGCCACTTCAGTGCCGACGATTGGTCTTTGCCACAGTGTTCAGCGCACCACCCTCGATCTCGCCGACTACATGGGTGTATCGCCAGATCGTGTGAAAGGTTGGGTCGCTGGGATCAACCACCTCGCATGGTTCCTACGACTCGAAGTCGATGGGAAGGACGCCTATCCACAACTGGTTGAAGCGATGAATAACCCCGAAATATTCTCCCGTGACACGGTGCGATTCGAAGTAATGAAGCAGTTCGGATATTTCGTTACGGAGTCGACTCGGCATATGTCGGAGTACACGCCGTACTTCCGCACTAACGAAGAGACGATTAAAGATTTCAATTTGGACCAGATTCCACAGTATCTGCAGCAATATGAGACTCGGGATGACAGTAACGAAACGAAGATTCTGGAAGACAATAATTCGGACAAGAAACTTACTGCTACACGCTCAGAAGAGTACGCATGCCGAATTATCGAGGCGATGGAATCGGATCGCCCCACCGTGATCAACGGGAACGTGCCCAACGAGGGTCTTATCGATAATCTGCTCAACTTGAGTAGCGTCGAAGTTCCGATTCTCATCGACAAACTCGGCTTCCATCCAATGGCGGTCGGAGAACTTCCGGGTCAACTCGCTGCAATGAGTCGATCTAATCAGGCGGTACAGCAGTTGGCAACACAGGCAATTCTAGATGGCGACAAGGAAGCGGCGTTTCACGCCATAGCGCTTGACCCGCTTACTTCGGCGGTACTGTCGCTAGGTGAGATACGAGAGATGTTTGATGAGATGTGGACGGCCCACGGCACCGAATTGGCTGCCTTTTCGTAAGCTAGCCTAGGAACTTAACGAAGATCAAATCTATGCGGCGCCAAAAGCGCCATCGCTGTGCACGCCTCTGTATCGATTGTTTCATTTACAGAGGTGTGCAGAGTACGCCTACAAGGATATTTCATGCCCAGCCCTGTTTTTACTCCTATGAACGCTGTTCCGTTCACCCGCGTTGTAATTGACGATCAATTTTGGTCGCCTCGGCAAGAAACAAACCGCAATGTCACTATCCCGTATGTACAGTCGTTGTCCGAGAAGACAGGCCGCTTTGACTCCTTCCAATTGACTAAAGCTGAACTTGAAGGTGGCTGGAAGTATGGCATGCCAAACCCTCCGATTTATTGGGATTCCGATGTCGCTAAATGGATCGAAGCCGCCAGCTACTCGCTTGCAACTCACCCTGATGTAGAACTGGCGGCGAAGGTCGACGAGGTCATCGCATTAGTCGCAGCATCACAGCAGGATGACGGCTACCTGAACGTGCATTTCACAGCTGTTGATCCAGACGGTAGGTGGACTAATCTGCGCGATCTACACGAGCTGTACTGCGCAGGTCATCTAATCGAAGCTGCGGTGGCGCACTTCGAAGCCACAGGCAAGCGGACGTTGCTTGACCCGATGATCCGTTACACCGATTACATCGCATCGACGTTCGGCACCGAACCAGGAAAAAGACGTGGGTATCCCGGTCACGAGGAGATTGAACTGGCACTGGTAAGGCTGTGGAAGACCACTGGTGAAAAGCGATTCATGGATCTTGCCAGCTACTTCATCGACGAAAGAGGGCAGGCACCTCACTACTTCGACATTGAGTCGGATGAACGCATTGAAGATGATAAGAACGTAGATGAATGGCCACACTCTGTTGGTCAGCGTCACGATGAGATACAGGCCCACCTGCCTGTGCGAGAACAGACGACTGCCGAAGGTCACTCAGTGCGGGCGATGTATCTCTACGATGGCATGGCAGGTGTTGCCTCTGCTACCGACGATGAGGGATTGATGGCAGCGTGTAGAACACTCTGGGACAACGTCACAAATCGCCGTATGTACATCACCGGAGGCGTTGGTTCGACGTACGAGGGCGAACGATTCACTACAGATCACGATCTGCCCAGTGATACGGCCTATGCAGAAACTTGCGCATCTATCGGCCTCATAAATTGGGCTACTCGAATGCTACAAGCGGAAGGCGACTCTCGATACGCCGATGAGCTAGAGCGTGTGCTGTACAACGGGTTTCTCAGCGGCGTTTCTCTGGGTGGCGACACGTTCTTCTACGCGAACCTGCTAGAGGTCGACCCCAATGCTCCATATTTCAGAACGCGGGAACGCATTAAACCTTTTCGACAGGGTTGGTTCGACACTGCATGTTGCCCTCCAAATGTGAGCAGGACACTGGCCGCGCTCGGACAATATCTCTACTCAGAAAACTCAGAGGGTGTGGCAATACACATGTACGTGTCCGGCGAAGTAGCCGCCCACGTCGGTGACACAGTTGTCACGATCAAGCAAGAGACCCACTATCCGTGGGACGGTGACGTGGCGATCACGCTGGAACTCGATCAGCCTGCCGAGTTCGATCTGCGTTTACGCATCCCGGGTTGGTGCAACGATGCCAAATTAGAGATCAACGGTTCGCCGGTAGAACTCCAGACTGAAATGGGTTACGCCTCGCTGCACCGCGTCTGGCAATCCGGTGACACCGTGGTTCTCCAATTGGCGATGCCGGTGCGTCGAATCTACAGCGATCGCCGAGTCAGCTCCAGCGCAGGAAAAGTTGCTCTACAGCGCGGTCCAATCGTTTACTGCCTTGAAGAAGTAGACAACAGCGCGGGGCTGAACGCAGTGGTATTACCGCGTGATGCTGAATTGAACAGCGAGTTCGAAGACTCGTTGTTCGGTGGAGTCACCACGATTTCAGCTACGGCCCAGAAAATCAGTAAAGATGCCGAGGAGTCCCTTTACTCCACTGACCCTGGAACGTTGACAGCGAGTTCCGTAAAAGCTGTGCCGTACGCGTTGTGGGGCAATAGAGAACAGGGAGAAATGTTGGTTTGGATCAACGAAGCCTAGCTAGAAGCCCGGTGCTGGCGATATGGACTAGAAAATCAAGTTGAGCGTGATATTTCAATCTCGAACTCTTCTCCCTCAGAGAGAGGGTTTCTCGAGGAATAGCTATCGGAAAGAAACTAAATGAAAATTGAGAAAATCGAGACCTGGCTTGTATCGAAGTGGTTGACCGTTCGGGTTACCTGCGATGACGGGACGTATGGCGTTGGCGAAGGGAATTTTTGGAGCTACGCCGATGCGACTGAGGTGATCACGCACCGAATCGAGGACGACATACGCGGGTTAGATCCGCGAGACGTCGATCGCATTTGGAACGTCGCTTACCGCAAGTACTCATTCAGGAGTCCGGCGATTACAGCCGTTCTGAGCGCGATCGATATTGCGCTGTGGGACATCAAGGGGAAGCGATTAGGCGCTCCTGTCTGGGATCTCCTCGGTGGCAAGGTTCGTGATCGTGTTCGAGCTATTCCGCTACTAGGTTCGTCCGCCGCTTCGGGTCCGCTTTCGACCCCGGAGAGCTTCGCTACAGCGGCTCGTTTGATCAATAATGACGGATACACAGCGTTGAAGATGACTCCATTCCCTGCGAACTGGAGTGAGTTATCACATGGTGATCTGATTCGCCAAAACACAGCGATCGTTGAGGCAGTTCGAGAAGAGGTCGGCTGGAACTTCGACATCGGAATCGAGATTCACCGCAACATGTTCCCTGGATCATCCGTGGTGTTTGCGCAACAGATCGAAAAGTTCTTGCCTTACTTCTACGAAGATCCCATAGCACCTGACTCGGTGATGTCGATGGGCGGTGTTGGTGACAAGGTAAATATTCCGCTGGCAGTAGGTGAACGTAATAACACGCTCTGGGAGTTCCGAGAGTACTGCACGATGCCGGGTGTCAGCTTCCTGAAGCCGGATATTGGTTTGGCTGGCGGTTTCACTCACGTTAAGAAAATCGCTGCAGTTGCTGAGAGTTTCCACATCAAGTTGGCTCCGCATCACTTCCTCGGTCCGATTGCAAATATGGCAAACACACACATCGCGACGGCGACACCGAACTGGGATGTGAACGAGTTCATACCAGAGGTGGGTACGTTCAAGGAAGACATTGTTACGAATGTGTCCGAAGTGAAGGATGGTTACTTCATTCCTTCGGATGCGCCTGGATTGGGTATAGATATCAACGAAGAGGAAATGGCCAAGCACCCTTACGATGCAAACATAGGCGTACCTCCACGGCGTCCCGATGGCGGAATAACTCTGGGATAGGCGATATGGCAATGACTGAACCGAATGGACGCTTCGAAGGCAAAGTATGAATTGCCGTTGACGTTGAGTTCTGACAGAACCATCGAGCACACCTTGCACTGAGATATTCACGTGATTCGGTTCAAAAAATCATCTGGAATCAATCTTGACGTTGATTCTTTAATACACTGCGTGCCATCTGTAGTTCAGTTCAGGAGCATCCCATGGAATCTAGAGTAGTACTCAACACATCGTTCAACACCGGCCAGATCGACCCTCGAATCTTTTCTGGCTTCCTCGAACACCTCGGCCGATCTATATACGAGGGTGTCTACGATCCTGAAAGCGAACTGTCGAACGAAGACGGCATTCGCACTGATGTTGCCGAAGCGATGACCGGGATGAATATGCCATACGTTCGCTATCCCGGCGGAAACTTTGTATCGAACTACGATTGGCGCGATGGCGTGGGACCTGACCGTCAGCCGTTCCCTGATTTCGCCTGGAAGACGACCGATCCAAATACATTTGGAACCGACGAATTCATGAAGTGGTGCAAGCTCGTTGGCACCGAACCGATGATGGCAGTGAACCTCGGTACCCTCGGTCCCGCCGAAGCTGCGGCTCTTGTTGAATACTGCAATCTCGATACAGACACTCGATGGGCGCAAGCGCGCCGAGATAACGGCTCGACTGAACCGCACGCTGTAAAGATGTGGTGCTTGGGCAACGAGATGGACGGGCCATGGCAAGCAGGTCACATGCCTGCCGAGCAGTACGCTCTCAAAGCCCGCAATGCCGCTCGCCTCATGCGCGGACTCGACTCGTCAATCGAACTAATCGCAGCCGGTTCATCGGGTCGACAGATGGACACTTATCTTGAATGGGACCGCACAGTTCTTGAAACATGTTGGGATGATATCGAGTTTATTTCCGCTCATCGATATTCATCAAATGCTACCGACAACACGCCAGAATTTCTCGCTGAAGGAGTCGTGATCGATTCGATTCTCGATGACTACGCGGGACTCATCGCTTACGTAAAAGGAATGAAGCAGAGTGACCACAATGTGTACGTATCATTTGATGAGTGGAATGTTTGGTATAAGGCGCGTGGTGGGGTGACTCAGGACGGTCAATGGGGCACAAGTCCGGCGCTTTTGGAAGAGATATACAACCTCGAAGACGCACTCGTTTGCGCCCAATACATGAACTCGTTCATCCGGCGCTCTGATTTGGTGAAAGTGGCGTGTCTTGCACAGCTAGTAAACGTTATAGCAGCTGTGTTAACTAGACCCGACTCCTCACTGAAACAAAGCATTTACTATCCATTTGCTTTGTATTCCAAGAACGCTACGGGTATCTCGCTCACACCCATAGTTAGCGGACCTACCTACAACGCTGGTGAGCGGGGTGAGGTTAATTTCATCGATGCCTCAGCAAGTTTTGATGAAAAAAACGGAGATATCTCTCTGTTTTTGGTGAACCGATCAGTTGATCAGGACTCTAGAGTCACAATTGATATTTCAGACCGCAAAGTGACAAGCGGGGGATCTGTTCAAGTGATGACCGGCGACGACCCGAAGTTGGCTAATTCTTGGGATCAACCTGAAAACGTTATCCCGTCGATTGGTGTATCTCAACTTAGTGACGGCGTACTAACAATCGAAGTTCCGAAATTAGGTATGGCGGTCGTAACAGGAATATGCACCGAAGAGCAGTAATCCTAGTCTCTGTCAAAACTCAGTGCCCTACCCTGTTTTACGCCGTCAAAATTACATCCAACACAGACACACCCGAGATTACAAATGAGCTGGAAACTATCTGCGTTTGCCGACGAAATAAGTACTGATCCCGAGCTTCAGTTCTCGACGCTCGAGCGACTCGGTGTTGGCGAAATTCAGTTGCGGGGTGCCTGGGACAAGAGCGTCATGGAGTTATCGACCAGTGAATTAACTGAGCTGAAATCAATCGCATCTTCTCATGGTCTGGGATTTCATGGAATCGCTAGCCCCCTGGGTAAACTGAATATCTCAGAGGACGCCCAGATCTCAATCGACGGTGTTCGCACGGCTGCCGCGGCCGCTCATGCAGTTGGTGCTACGCGGGTCAGGGTGTTCTCGTTCTACTACGACTCGGAAGTTGGTCCTGAAAGTATTCGTACGCAGGTGATCGATCGTTTGGGCTCGATGCTTGAAGTGGCGGAACAGTCGGGTGTGACCCTAATACACGAGAATGAGAAGGACATTTATGGTGATACTGGAGATCGTTGTCTTGATCTCGTAGTGAATTTACCTGCGCTCGGACACTGTTTTGATTTCTCAAACTTCGTTCAATGCGGTGAAGACACCCTTGCGTGCTGGAGCAAACTTCGCGACTTCGTCGTCTATTTCGATGTGAAGGACGCTATCGCCGCGAGCGGAATAGTCGTGCCTGCGGGCGAAGGCGATGGCCATCTGGAGGAGATATTCCGGAGGGCGATCGAAAGCGGATACGACGACAGATTCAATCTTGAACCGCATCTTTCTGGCGGCGGACAGTTCGGCGGTTCGACATCCCCCGAACTTTTCGAAGTAGCAGTAAACGCCCTGAACAAAGTCCTCAGTCAAGCCGGAAGCTGAGCACATCCCCCAGATCCCTCGACTCCGATCTATTGGGTCAACATTGGAACAAATAAACAAAAAAGACCCCGCATTTCTACGAGGTTTTTTTATTATTTACAGTTTGGTGGAGCTTGAGGGACTCGAACCCTCTACCTCCTGCTTGATCGCTTACGTACATTCGTGGACCTGTAGACGATTCGATATTCATGGAGCGGA
>CAWVYJ010000003.1:0-62151 GCA_963934365.1 uncultured Dehalococcoidales bacterium
GTCGAGTCTGCACTGAAATTGCTTGACCGCAGAGCTGTGTGTGATCTAGTCGAGTCGATCATCGCAAACTATTCTGTAAGGAATATGCAACCCTGAATCATTTCAATTGTCGTGTACGCAACTAGATTGATTAGGGTGAATCGAATGTTGATACCCTGAGGACCGTATCTGGTCGTAAGCGGAATTGTGTCGATGTTTTACTTGCGAGCGATCGCCGACTGGATCGAGACTCAACTGTAGGAACTCAAGTAGATCATGGTTCAAATTCATGTAGTGCAGGTCGGTGTATTAGCAACGAACTGCTATGTGATTCACGGAGATGATGAGCTCGATTGCATCGTGATCGACCCTGGTGGTGAGTCGGAGAAAATCTTCCGGTTTCTGACTGAAAATAATCTCACGCCAAGTGCAATCGTTTCGACCCACGCACATGCGGATCACACAGGAGCCGTGGCGCCGTTAGTTGAACGTTACGGCTGTAAATTTCTAATAGGTCACAAAGATGTCGGTGCAGCCGCTGATCAGCTTGATTGGCTAAAGAGCATGCTAGGTGACTTCGTGGAGCCTCCTGTGCCGTCTGAGACGCTGAAGCACGGAAATGTGGTGTCCGCTAGCGGAGTTGAGATCAATGTACTGGCCACTCCGGGCCATACCGAAGGTAGTAGCTCGTTCTACATCGCTGGGCATGTATTTACTGGCGACACGTTATTTCGAGAGTCAATCGGCCGATTTGATCTATCTGGCGGTGACGAACAGAAAGAAATTGCGAGTATCCGGAACGTTTTGTTCGAACTTCCTGAAGAAACAGTCGTATGGCCTGGTCATGGACCTTCGACGTCGATTGGTCACGAAAAGATCGCCAACCGCTTCGTCCGCTAGATATCTGATGTACACAAGCTAGTCGCCCAAAATGCCATTCTAGGTCAGAACGCAAAAACGCCCGAGTCAACTATGACTTGGGCGTTTTCTATTTGGTATTCAAACTTACGAAAGGTTCTCAGTAGTTCTCTGTTCGGGTTTATACAAACAGAGGACCAAAGATCACCGAAACGATTGCCATTAGTTTGAGCAGAATGTTGATTGCTGGCCCCGAAGTGTCCTTGAAGGGGTCACCTACGGTGTCACCGGTTACTGCTGCAGCGTGAGTATCCGAACCCTTGCCACCGAAGTTTCCAAGTTCAACATACTTCTTAGCGTTGTCCCATGCACCACCGGCGTTAGCCATGAAGATGGCCAGTAGGAAGCCAGAGACGATCGATCCGGCGAGCATTCCGCCAAGTGCTTCCGCACCCATCAAAGCACCAATTATGATTGGAGCAATGATTGCGATAAGCCCAGGAACGATCATTGCCTTGAGTGAACCCTCTGTGCTGATAGCAACAGCTCGAGCGGCGTCAGGTTTTACACCTTCTTTGCCCTCTCGTAGACCAGGGATCTCTCGGAACTGACGTCGAACTTCTTCGATCATCTCACCTGCCGCTGTACCAACTGCCTGCATTGTTAGGCCTGAGAACACGAACGGGAGAAGACCACCGATAATCGTACCCATCAGAACCTTAGGGGTCAGCAGGTCGAGTTCGGTGGTGTCAGTAGCGAAGGCATATACCACTAGAAGTGCCAAAGACGTAAGCACAGCCGATCCGATAGCGAATCCTTTGCCAGTAGCCGCCGTAGTGTTTCCTAGGGCATCAAGGGCGTCTGTGCGTTCTCTAACCTTAGGATCCAGGTGAGCCTGCTCGGCGATACCACCAGCATTGTCGGCAACTGGTCCATAAGCGTCAGTTGCGAGAGTGATGCCCAGAGTGGACAGCATTCCGACTGCAGCCAGGCCTATTCCGTAGAGGCCAGCGAGTTCGTGTGCAGCATAGATACCAGCGACGATCGCAACAGCAGGAATAACCGTGCTGTAGAGGCCAACAGATAGACCAGCGATGATCGTCGAAGGGTGACCAGTCTCAGACTGCTGCGCAATCCACTTCACTGGGTTGAATTCCTTACCAAAGATCTTGAGACCCTCGTAGGAAGTAAACCATTCGGTAGAAGTGCCGATCACCTGACCAACGACGATACCTGTGACTACAACCCAGAATAGGCTGAAGGAAAGATTGTCGTTCATGTTGATGTATACCGCAGTACCGATCAACGACAAGATACCAGCGCTGAATATTCCGTAGCGGAGCGTCCACAGCAATTTACCCATGTCTGCGTCGTCCTTGGTTCGAACCAAGAGCATTCCGACAATCGATGAAATGATTCCAATACCAGCGATCACGAGAGGTAATATTGCCTTTGAAGCGTAAACGTCGAAATCTGCTGCACTGACATCCTTGAATGTTCTTTGGACTGAATCGATCTCGACCATTTTGGAGCTTACTACGAAGAATGCCAGCGAAATCGTAGCGATGATTGAGCCTACGTAGGACTCGAACAAGTCGGCACCCATGCCTGCGACATCACCAACGTTGTCTCCAACGTTGTCAGCGATAACGGCTGGGTTACGAGGGTCGTCTTCATCAAGGCCGGCCTCGACTTTACCTACGAGGTCAGCTCCAACGTCAGCAGCTTTCGTGAAAATTCCGCCACCAACACGTGCGAACAGTGCGATTGAAGATGCTCCGAAACCGAAACCAGCAATGACGTTAGGGTTTTCAAATACGAGCCACAGTGCCGAAACACCGATAATACCGATACCGACAACCGTAAGACCCATTACTGCACCGGTGCTAAATGCCACCTGAAGTGCCTTGTTGAGTCCCGTCTGCGCAGCTGTGGCAGTTCGGGTGTTACCTCGAACTGCGATGCTCATTCCGATGAATCCAGCGAGAGCTGAGCCTATGGCTCCTAGGATGTACGAAATACCGGTCCAAGGACCTTGAGCCGTAATCGCTCCGCCGTCGCCCAGTGTGGCGATTTTGGCGTTATCGAGAATGTTGTAGTCGATGAACAGTGCGAGGATCACAAATATGATCACTACGAACACGGCAAGGATTGAGTATTCCTTACGTAAGAACGCCGATGATCCTTCCTGAATTAGATCACCGATTGCTCGAACTTCATCGTTGCCCTGAGGCTGTTTCAGAACTCTAATGGCGAGTAGGGCGGCGGCAACAAGGCCAACAGCTCCTGCTGCAATTGCAAGCAAGATCGATTCCATTTACATATCTCCGCAAAAAAAACCTTCCAATTCGCACTGCTTAGCGCAGTTGATAAAGAAGGTACGTATTAAAGGTTGGGACTACAGACAGCCGATCATTTCCGTGTTTCGAACTCGATTCGGCTTCGCCCATCCTTAAGTTGACCAATGAACGCTAGCATCGGCGTAATTTACAGTCAACAAATTGAACGGCTAATTGTGACGGTTGATGGAAATGGCGAGGTTTACTATGAGATCAAGTGGATTACGGGTGTTACCCCATTAGATTTTTCACCACGGTAGCAGAAGGTTGATTATTGGACATTGCAAATGAAATTTACTCAGTAAACATACCGCAGGCTTATCGTATTCGTATAACCTTCGCCGGAGTTCATAGCTACTTTCAAATTGGCCATGTGCCTAGGGAGTGATCCATCCATGACCGTCAATTGGCCTTCTCAAGACGATTTACTTAACTGGCTGAAATCTGATCTCAACAATTGGGGCAGATGGGGTGCTGATGACCAAAAAGGAACACTGAACCATTTGTCGAAGGAGAAAACTCTCCATGCGCTAAGTTTGGTAGAAGAAGGTGTAACTGTTAGTTGTGCGCGTCCCATTGAGTTTGCGCCGTCGGTAGATGTGCCGAAGCCACCGCAGCACTTCATGGTTACTGCGGGAGATCGTTATCGACCCGGTGAGGGAGTCGATCGCCAAGTAGCGATGGACTACTTTGGCCTGATCTTCCATGGCCACACTGTGACACATATCGATAGTCTCGCTCACTTCTTCTGGGACGGACAGACCTACAATGGGCGCCCTTCGAGTGTCGTTTCCGTTCAAGATGGGGCAACTGAGTTTGATGTTATGGCCGCCACTGGTGGAATAGTCACTAAGGGTGTTCTTGTCGATGCGCCATTATTGCGCGGGGTTGACTTCATTGAGAGAGGGGATGGGGTTGGTGTAGCCGATATTGAAGCTGCAGAACGTGAACATGGCGTAAAAGTTGAACAAGGCGACGTTTTGCTGCTTCGAACGGGCCAATTGGGACAGCGGGAAGTGACAGGACCTGTCGATGTGAACGTTGGAGGGTCTTCTGGGCCCTCCCCTGAGATATTGCCCTTTCTTCACGAGCGGGGAATAGCAGTGATGGGGTCTGATACCGGGAACGATATCGGTCCAAACCCTTATGAACGGTTCTCAAACCCAGTTCACCAGGTCGGAATCGTTGGTCTCGGCCTCTGGATCCTCGATAATGCCTGGCTTGATGACCTCGCTGAAGAGTGTAAGAAGCGAGGAAAGTGGGAGTTCATGATTTCGATCCTCCCGTTAAAAATGCCGACTGTAACAGGATCACCCGTGAACCCCATGGTGATTTTCTAGGGCATGAAGAAATAGGGAATGAATGCTAGAACAGAGCACTGTTCTCAAGCGTCGAGTCGTTGATTTGTTCTTTTACAGCGTTTTGGATGTGATGAACACGCAGAACTTATTCGGATTTAGTGATTGGGATACTCAATAAATCGGTACATCAATCGACGTCACGGTCTCCTTTTTCTCTATGTAGATAAGACCGTTGTATGTAGTCGGTGGGCTTTGCGGGCAGGAATCTGTTGAGCACCATGTTCTAACTTTTGGTTGATACGGGTTTTAACTTCCTTAACAGACATTGCGTCGTCAGATTTGTCACCGACCTCAATTTCTCCATAATGCGTTAGAAAGTTGGTTTCGCCCAATCTCATAGCCCTGTTCTGTTGTCACATAAGCAAGCGCTACGGGCTTAGCGGCTGGGTCTGATCCTGGCCGGTAATTTCAGTTTTCAGTTGGCGCAGCCTAAAATTGTCCAACTCGTCTTAAAGTCAGTGGCAAGAAAAGCAAACGTAAAACATAGAGAGCACATGGACTATTGTTTTAGACCCAGAATGTCCTTCACCGGCTTGAAACTGCGTCTGTGAATAGGTGAAGCTCCTAATTTTTGTAAAGCGGACATGTGAATTGCCGTACCGTAACCCTTGTGGGAGGTGAATCCATAACCGGGGTATTCAGAATCAAAAACATCTGCCATCAGCCGATCACGTGTGACCTTCGCAATAATCGAAGCAGCTGCCACACTTTGGCTACGAGTATCGGCCTTTATGATCGATGTTTGGGGGATAGAGATCATATCTAGATCAACAGCGTCGATGATTAGGTGGTCTGGTTGTGGATCAAGTGTTGCAATCGCACGACACATTGCCTGTTTAGTCGCTGGGACAATCCCAATTGCATCGATCTCATCAGCGGTGCATGCACCGATACTGTAACTAATGCAGGAAACTACTAGCCATGAGAACGCCCGTTCTCGCTGTGACGCAGACAAGGCTTTACTGTCATTAATTATGTGACGATATTCCTTAAGAACAGGGCCAGTAAGAATGACCGCAGCAGCAACAACTGGACCTGCCAAAGCGCCACGACCGACTTCATCTATTCCGGCAATCAGCAACTTCGAGCCGTTTAAGATACCGGTCTCAATCGAAAAATCTGGGAGAGTACGTGTTGTTTTTGGCAACTGTGTGAACTACGGAAAGAGCCAGAAGGAATAAGTAGGTTTAACGTATTGGTACGTTACCTGTTAGAGGTAGAACCCGAAGCATATCGCCTACGTGGGAAACTCAGACCGTTATGGCAGACGGCTCGGAAGAATCGTTAGATCCGTTCGATCCATGCTGAATTAGCTCAGGAAGGGAGCTTTCAATCAAACCACCACCAATGACGACATTATCTTGGTAAAACACTACGGCCTGACCGGGTGTGATCGCTCGTACCGGTTGATCGAACTCGATCTCGGCACCACCGGGGACTGACCGCACCTTCGCAGGGGTATTTCCACCGTTGTAGCGGATTCTTGCTTCAGCATGAATTGATTCAATTGGGGGCGATCCGGAGATCCAGTTCACACCAGAAGCGTACAAACGAGTTTTCATTAGATTTTCAGCTGGTCCGACAGTGACCTGACCTGATTTTGCGTTTATGTCCGTTACGTACATAGGACGCGGAGTGCTGTTGAAGATGGGTATTCGCTTACGCTGTCCTATTGTGAATCCATGGATTCCTTCATGTGCACCGAGAACCTTGCCTTCGGCATCGACGATATCACCCGGGGCCTTTCTCTTAAGGCGAGGCTCGATGAATCGGTTATAGTCGCCATCAGGAATAAAGCAGATGTCCTGAGAATCGGGCTTATCGGCGATCGACAGACCAAGATCACGAGCAACTTCTCGAATTTCGTCCTTAGAGTAGTCGCCAATCGGAAAGGCTAGTTTTGAAAGCTGTTCCTGGCTCAATGTGTACAGAACGTAGGATTGATCCTTCATCGAATCGACCCCGGCGAGTAACTCGTATTCACCGTTGTCTTGTCGAATTCGAGCGTAATGTCCGGTAGCTACAACGTCGGCATCCATGAGCTCGGCACGTCGAACGAGGAATTCAAACTTCAGACGATCGTTGCAAGCAAGGCAGGGGTGCGGTGTTCGACCGCGTTCATATTCGCCAACAAAATAGTCAACAACGTGCTTCTGAAACTCCTCTTCAAAGTTTAAGAAGTAGTGTTTTGCCCCGATTTTGCGGCAAACGGCTCGTGCATCTTCGACATCTTCGAGTGAGCAGCACGACTTGTTTAAACGTGCAACATTCTCGTTAGGAGCGTTGAAAAGTCGCATGGTCACACCAACGACTTCATAGCCGTCCCGGGCTAGGAGTGCGGCGGCGACTGACGAATCAACTCCGCCACTCATCGCCACAACTGCACGTTTTTTCTTCTTTTGAACTTGTGACATGTAGTCAGATTACCAAATCTTCATTAAGAAACTACTAAATCATTGTTGAAACGGAATGTTAAAAATAGTGATTGGGGTCACGGCGTAATGCGTCTATAATTTAAACTAATGGAAGACACGACTAAAACAAAGATAATAGCCACGAACGAAGAACTCGCCAGAGCGGCAGTCGATGAGGCATCCGAGAAACTCGGATCTGACATCGTTCTGCTTGAAACTGGCACCGTCAGCAGTTTCGCTGATTATTTCGTAATCATCAGTGGTGAAACCGATCGCCACCTTGAATCTATGGCTGAGGACATTAGCCGCCGCTCACGGAAGATGGGTGTCCACGCGACTCACCGTGAAGGTACGGGCGGCGGCGGATGGGTGCTGATCGACTTCACTGGAGTTGTAGTTCACTTGTTCACCAAAGACCAGCGTGAACACTATGGACTTGAACAGCTTTGGGCGCGTGCCACGGAAATCGTTCGGGTTCAGTAGAGACTCATACAAAAACACGCCGGGGCGAAACATTCTGCCCGGCGTGTTTTTTTTCGAGAAACTTACTCTACGATCCAAGGCTGAGTCGCCCGGTCGTATGAAGTCAGTTCAGAATCGTTGAAGAACAGCGACACTTCTCTTGCTGCATCGTCTTCATTAGCGGAACCGTGGATAAGATTACGTCCCATATCGACACCGAAGTCCCCACGGATTGTTCCTGGTGCGGAGTCAGCCGGGTTTGTTGAGCCCATAATCTTCCGCGTGGTCGAAATAGCGCTTGGCCCTTCAAGGCAGAGCGCAACCACCGGAGAAGAAGTAATGAATCCGACGAGTCCATCGTAGAAAGGCTTACCTTTGTGCTCACCGTAGTGAGTCGCAGCTAGTTCGGCGGATATCTGCATTAGCTTCATGCCGGTGATCTGCATACCTGTGCGCTCGAGTCGACCGATAATCTCACCGGCAAGTCCGCGTTGTACGCCATCAGGCTTTACCAGTACGAGTGTTCGCTCCATTGTCATTTATTCTCCCTAAAAGGATTTACAGGAATTGTGTTTAATCATTGTGCCGTGAAATTTCTGTTGTTGGCGGCAGATTAAGTTAACTTCTGCTACTTGGCAGGTTTCGGTGTCGAGATTGAAGGCGGTCGAGCGTAGATTGGTCGAAGTTCTTCGTATGGAGTCGAAAAACCTGAATCGAATTTGGCCTGTGCTATTTCGATAATTGAAATCGGATCTCGAGTCGGGGTTGCCTGACCCCGAAATCTCGATTGCTCAACGTGATCGGTCATCAAATCGCACGCCTCTCCACATAAAAACGCGTTCGGTTCGAGTGTTTGCGCCAGTTCTGCGGGTGAGGCAACACCTGTTTTGCGTTCTGAATCTGTTGCATGGCGAGTCCATGACACCTCGTTTCGACCCGCAGGAATTAGCGTATAGATGGGCGTGTCTTTGCTAATTAAATTGTGATGAGGCTGAAACTCTATGTCGTGAGTCGGTATACCCAGAACTGGAAGCTGTTTGGCTACAGCTAGGCCAAGAACCAAGCTAATTCCGACTCGCACAGCGCTGAACCCACCCGGACCGAGTGCGACTGCTATGTGAGTTACATCTTTGGGCGCTAGATAAAGTTCTTCCAATGACTCAACTATCGCAGGCATCAATTCTCGACCGTGGTTCTGGTTCGATCGCCAGGTTCGAACTGTTCGCATGCCTTCACCGGCCGCAACACCGACTCCAGCGAAGCGAGTTGATGTATCGATTGCTAATAAGATCAATTTTCCGATTGCCTCGTCTGTTCATGTCTTGATGAGTGAGTTAATCCGACCGTGCCATCAAGTGATTCGAATATGGCGGCTGAACGACTAAGCAAATCGGCTGACCGAGGACCAGTTGGGGTGAATGTGATGATCCGCTGGTCCTCATGATCTCCGTGAAATAACTTAAGCAAAAGAGCATCATAGGGGAGCACCGTTCCACCGACTTCAGGCCATTCGATTACCAATGCCCCATTTATAAGTCGTTCCTCTAATGCGAGTTCTTCGACCTCGTCGATTGAGCCAAGGCGATATAGATCACAGTGGCTGAGGTGAATTGTGCCAGGGTATTCGTTGACGATAACGAACGTTGGACTGCGAGCAGGGATTGGACTATCGATAGCTTCAGCCATCCCATGAACCATTCGAGTTTTGCCTGCACCGAGATCACCCGAAAGTAAGACAGTATCGCTGGTTCGAAGAGCGTATCCGATCGACTTCCCAATTCGCACAGTGTCGTCTTCAGAATCAGAAACAAGCAGTAAGGCCGGGTTCAAAGGGCCAGGTTGAGAAGTCTCAAACATTCAGATGATCCCATCCCTTTCGAATCGGTTCATACAGCTCGCCGTTTGCATCTAGTATCTTCACTTGCGCGCCCGGTGATTCGCAGGAATCCACACTGCCAATAACAGTGATGCCGATGTCATTGGCTACAAGATCGGCTACCAAGGGTTTTGGTGCTGTGAACACGAGTTCATAATCTTCGCCACCGCTAAGAGCGAACTCGATAGCCCTAGACCCAAACATAAACGTTAGCTCCGTAGCGAGCGGGATATTCGCCATCTCAACTGTAATTGTGACACCACTTGATTTTGCTATTTTCTCAAGATCTCCGACAAGTCCGTCACTGACATCCATCGCACAGCGAACTCCGGTTGCGACAAGCTTGGAGCCGATTTTGATTCGTGGAGTGGGGTGATAGTGACGTTCGATAAGAATATTGCCACTTGGGTTCGTTTCACAGTTCAGCAGGGCTTCGAGTCCGCCAGCCGAGCTACCTAACGGCCCCGTGACGCAAACGAGATCACCTACTTTCGCTTCGGTCCGCCGCATCGTCATCGGCTCACCAAAAGAATCGGTTGATGGATGACCTGTTAGTGCAAGGTTTACAAACATTGTTTCGGAAGACACAACGTCGCCCCCAACAATTGATCCGCCGAATTCAGAAAATGCAGCATTCATCCCGTTATAGAATTCAGCGTATGTGTCGATTGACGATGCTGGCGGAACACCTAACGTGACTAGAGCATGATCGGGAATGCCACCCATGGCTGCGATATCGCTGAGATTCGAAACCGCGCATTTCCAACCGATGTCGAACCAACGTTCGTCGACAGAACGAAAATGGACTCCATCGACAATAGCGTCGGCCGTCAGTAGCATTTGGCTCGCGGGCATCGAGACTACCGCGGCATCATCACCAATTCCGGTAAAAACAGTGTTACCGCCTTCAGTGGTTTTGGCAGATTCGAGCTGAGAAAGTCGAGCAATAAGCTCGAATTCATTCAGAATCTCGCCGTCATTATTTGTCGGAGACTGCATATAAAGGCAATTATATTGGCAAAATAATGATTCTTTCAGAAATCAAGTCGTCAAGGCTCATAAATCGGTACGCTCCCCGCCTATAATTCGACCAGAAGTTTAATATTAATACCGTCATTTCGAAACTTAGGACAAGAACTTGCCAATAGTAAACGTAGCTCTTTACGCCGGTCGAACCGACCAACAAAAATCCGATCTCGCCAAGGCGATAACGAAGGCCATTTCTGAAACGGCTGGGGTACCCGATTCAGCAACAACGATTATCTTTCAAGACGTCGAGAAGGCCAGCTGGTCGGTCGGCGGCGAGATGATGTCGGAAGCGTAGTTTCCCGACATTAATTAAGAAATCTAATGATTCGACGAACGACTGTTTGTAATCAACGAATCGTTTGCTAGATTTCCTCCGTGATAAATAGCTGAACACGATATTCAGGGATCGAGTTTGGTGTACAGACAATTCTTTTGTTGATGCTCAGTGCATAAGCGCAAGAGGAAACAAGTGAGTTCGTTTTTTTGCCCTGACCTTTAGTTTGTGTGCAACAGAAAAAGGAGCTCGAATATGTCCGATCCTGGCAATGTAGCCTGGATGCTGACCGCATCGGCATTAGTACTTCTGATGACTCCCGGCTTGGCGTTCTTTTACGGCGGCTTAGTTCGTGGTAAGAACGTGGTGTCGACAATGATGTACAGCTACGTCGCTATGGGCGTTGTGAGCGTATTGTGGGTCCTTTGGGGTTACAGTCTAGCTTTCGGAGCGGGCGGCGCCTTTATAGGTAACTTCGATTTTGTCGGGTTCCGAAACGTATCGGCTGAGAGTACCGACAGTGGCATATCTCCGATGCTGTTCGCTATTTTCCAGATGATGTTTGCCATCATCACTCCGGCTTTGATTACCGGAGCATTTGCTGAAAGATTCAAATTCACGACATATGTCATATTCTTGTTCGTTTGGGTCACAGTCGTTTACGTTCCGGTGACTCACTGGGTATGGGCAGCTGATGGTTGGATCGCTGGGATCGGCGCACTCGACTTCGCCGGTGGAATCGTAGTTCACGCCTCTGCCGGTATCGCCGCAATTGTTGTGGCGCGCATGGTTGGGTCAAGGCGCCAAGTCGAGCGAGGTGTAGAACCTCATAACGTTCCATACGTTCTGTTAGGAACCGGTCTTTTGTGGTTCGGATGGTTCGGTTTTAACGCTGGCTCGGGACTACTTGCCGACAGTGTCGCCGTCACGGCGTTCCTCGTGACAAACACTTCTGCGGCTATCGCAGGATTGGTGTGGATGGTTTTGGAATACCAATCGACTGGTCGAACCAGTGGCGTTGGTTTTGCCACAGGCGCAATTGCCGGACTGGCTTCGATTACGCCGGCAGCCGGTTTCGTTGGGCCGATGGGTGCGTTTGGAATAGGAATTGTTGGCAGCATCGCCGCTTATTCGGCTGTGAAATTGATGTCCAAGACCCGAATTGATGACGCGTTGGAAGTGTTCGCTGTTCACGGTGTTGGTGGAATATGGGGCTCAATTGCAACTGGCATATTCGCCGTTCAACAAGTCGACGACAACGGCATTATGCAGAACGTTGGGTTGATTGACGGAGAAACAGGCCTTCTTTGGGCGAACTTTAGAGCAGTCGTAACTGTTGCCGTTTATTCAGGGATTATGACCTTTATTATTTTGAAAATTCTCGACGTTATTCCAGGGCTAGGACTCAGAGTCACAAGGGAACAAGAAGATCTCGGTCTTGACATCACACTGCACGGTGAACGTGGATACGTCGCAGACGGAGCTGACTAACCGACTTACGAACCCTTGCTGCCCTTTGCTAAAAACAACGGGCGGTAAACACGCTATTATTTGCCGCACAGTAGCGCGGTAACCATTTAGGACAATTACGTGATCAGAATAGAAGCCATTGTGCGCCCCGATCGAATTAACATCATCATTGATGCGTTAGACGCTGTAGGTTGTCGCGGGTTTAACGTTCAAAACGTGAACGGACGTGGTCAACAGCAGGGCGTTGAGGTGTTCACAGGGAGGGGCGCGACAACTGCCACCCGGACGTCGCTTCCTAAGGCGCTTATAACAATAGTTGTTAGGGATGGCGATAAAGACAAAATTATCGAAGCAATTCTCGGAGCGGCCAAGAGCTCCGAAGAAGGCGCTATCGGCGACGGGAAAATATTCGTATCGGTGATTTCGGAAGTTATTAGAGTGCGGACCGGTGAGCGAAACGAATCGGCTCTCTAGTTTTCGTTTCAAGTCTTGAAGTGGGTTTTTTGGGCAAGTTTCTCGCGAACGTAAACTGACTGAACGATCATGTCCGAAGCGGAATATTGAACGATTCTTCTGCGATTCGAACGAAATACTGGTGGTAACCGAGTTTGGCTGATCGCGTAACCTAGTCGATTTGGCGTTGACAGTGTGGATAAGCTCCGATTGAATTGTTAAGTGAACTCAGGGACGGGCTAGCTCAATTGGCAGAGCAAGTGACTCTTAATCACTAGGTTCGGGGTTCAAGTCCCCGGCCCGTCACCAAACTGAAATCAAACTGGCCGCTTTTCTTACGAAATAGCGGCCAGTTTTCGTCATGGGCCCACTTCAGCTTCTTCAACCGGTGCAATTTCAGGCCCAGCACCAAGGTCTGCGATCCACGCTAATTTTCTTTATAGCTATGCAAAACTAGGAATCCATCAGGACGAAGGTCGGTTACTTCTCCGGCCGGATTTACACAGTCTGTTCGATGAGTATTTGCTAAAAGTCGACGTCAAAGCTGATAAAATTCTATTAGATTTGATCCTGAAAAATGCCCGCAATACTGGAGCCTCAGCGGTGGAAAATTACAAGTTTTGATAACCGATAAGCAAAAGCTATGGATGCAACCTCATTGGTAACAATCGGAGATAGCCGACGCAGCTTGAGCTCGTCGAGGATAGCGATATGGTGGGTCAGGCGCGATCTCCGCATCAGAAACAACCGCGCTCTTGAAGCTGCATCATCGGGTAGGCGAGTTGTCGTCCCTGTGTTCGTCCTTGATCCATGGTTCGAGGGAAGTGAATCCGAAAAACGGACGCATTTCCTTAACTCCGGGTTAGAGTCTCTCAATTCAGACCTGCGAAAGCTTGGCAGCCGCCTGTTTGTAAAGTCCGGGGATCCCAGTCTGATTCTTCCTGAACTGTCCCGCGCCTTGAATGCGCCGATCTTTGCAGAAGAAGACTTTACCCCCTATGCAAGGAGAAGGGATAGCGATGTTGGGTTGAGCGCTGACTTGAATCTTGTTGGTGGGCTCACGGTTTTTCATCCAGAGGAAATCCTGACCGATCAAGGAGGCGCTTATAAGGTCTACTCGGCATACCGTAATAAATGGCAAAGGCTGTCTAGACAGGCCGCTATCGATTTGAATCCTGAGTCAGTCAACTTCGCTGCTACTGACATCATGGAATCTGATGATCTAGCTAAGAAAGTGATCTCTCCACAGGGGGGTGAACATCAAGCTATCAAGGTGCTTAATCGGTTCATCTCATCCGGTGGTGCCTTATTGAGTTACGGGAAAGACCGATCACGAGTTGATGGGAATACGACGTCAGGTCTATCGCCCTACATCAACTTCGGGATGGTATCGAGCGAGTTGCTTGTCGAGAAAGCATCAGATCTACTATCAGATCAAGGTCTGTCCGGATCCGAAAGTGCGTCGGTCCGCACTTGGTTGAGTGAATTGATATGGAGGGAGTTCTACCAGTCAACGATCTACCACTTCCCGGATTCGATAAAGAAGTCACTCCGTCCTGAGTTCGAACACATCGATTGGAGCGAATCCGTGGATGATCTGGAACTCTGGCAGCAAGGATCAACTGGGTACCCGATCGTTGACGCAGCGATGCGACAGCTTTCTTCTGAGGGATGGATACACAACCGTTGCCGGATGATCGTCGCATCGTTCCTGGTCAAAGACCTGTTGATCGATTGGCGACAAGGCGCACTGTGGTTCATGAAAAAACTGATAGACGGCGACACAGCTGCAAATATTGGTGGCTGGCAGTGGACAGCCGGGACCGGACTTGATGCTGCGCCGTATTTCCGGGTGTTTAATCCAGTGTTGCAAGGTAAAAAGTTCGATCCCAATGGAGAATACGTCCGCAAATGGGTTCCCGAGTTACGGGGAGTTGCGGATCGCTACATTCACGTACCTTGGGAATCACCGTCGGTGACATCGAACTCGTCATCGATCGATGGCTATCCGTTTCCAGTTGTCGATCACCGCTTTGCGAGGCAAAGAGCACTCGATGCCTTCGGAGTTGCCCGCACCAAGTACAGTGATAGGATCGCTGAATTTTAGCATTTGGCTAATTGAAATATGACTATCATCATGGTGGTTCATTATCCCTCGGACATGTGACGATGGATTCACGATGACTGAAAACAGAAACACCGATTCACAGCGTGCGCCTGAGTGGTGCCAATTAGTTTGAGTAATTTGACTCTCACCGGTCAGTAAAACTACGTTGATTACGTACGTTTACATCTCAAAATAGCTCACTCATAACAAACTACCGCAAAGCGAAATCAAACTGGATTTAGAACTATTAGTCACTAGGTTCAGGGGTCAAGTTCCCCCGGCTCGTCATCAAACTGAAATCAAACTGGCCCCTTTTCTAACGAGATAGCGGCCAGTTTTTGTTGTTTCTACAATCCAGGCGCCGGAAGGAAAAGCACCGAGACGGAACGATCACCGAAATTGGCGACGTTATCGATAGATGGAGACCGTCTTAAAGGACGAACTGTGAAATCAACAGAGCACAAGTCTGTCGACATCGGTACGTGTGTTCAGCGGCCTGTTGCGTTGTACCTCTGAGCTATACTCGGTTCCATGATTACAACTGCGTTGAATCCGAACGACAAACCCAACATTCTTTACATCATGGCCGATGAAGCAATCGCCGAATTGATGGGTGCGTACGACCACCCGGTCGTGAAGACGCCGAACATCGACAAGCTGGTGGCACAAGGTGTTCGCTTCGATACGGCCTACACCCCATATCCGCTCTGTGCTCCAGGCCGTGCAGCAATGATGACAGGTCGACACGCCTCCAGTATCGGCGCATGGGATAACGGAGCATCATTCGGATCTGATCACCCTACATTCGCCCACTATTTGGCACAGAACGGATATGACACCGTACTCAGTGGCAAGATGCACTTCGTTGGTGCTGATCAGCTTCACGGTTACAGCCGCAGACTCAATACCGATATCTATCCAGAGGACTACAAATGGGTTCGCCCTGAGTGGGTAGCGATGAAGGAATCGGCAGGCGAAGACTGGGTCGAGATCATGGCGAACCGAGATTCTTACAACGCCAAAAACTATGGCCCCGATGCTGTTGAGGTTGACCGTCAACACGGGGATCTAGCGTTCGATCAGGAAACCCATTTCCGGGCGCTGCAGTATCTGAACGCCCGTGGAAACACCCCTGAGCCTTTCATGCTCACCGTTTCGTACCACCATCCTCACGAACCGTTTTGGCCACCAGTGAAATACTGGGACATGTACGAAGGCGAGCAGATCGATATACCGGAGTTCCCAGACAACCTCGAAGAGACGCGGTCGATGATGGACACTTGGCTCAATGCCTATCACGGTGTGACAAAGTTCGATCTGCGTGATCCGCAAACTCTTTACCGCTTGCGCCGTGCCTACTACGCTCTCATGACTTACGTAGACGATCTGGTGGGTGAGTTGATCGCGAGCCTAGAACGATCGGGACTAGACAAAAACACAATCATCATTTTCTCTTCCGATCATGGCGACATGCTTGTCGAGCGCGAAATGGTTCAGAAACGGGCATTTTACGACTACTGCTCTCGAGTCCCTTTGATTATCAAGTACCCCGATAATCGAAACGCGGGAACTATTGTCAACACGCCGGTGACAACGCTAGATCTACTGCCAACGATGTGCGAAATGACCGGTAGCGACGCTTCTCAGCCCTACGATGGCGATAGCCTGCTTCCGTTAATCGAGCAGGAAAATCCCGATCGCCACGTCTTCGTTGAGGCGCATGAAGTAGTCGGTGTGCCATGCCTGATGGTTCGTAAGGGGAATTGGAAGTACAACTACATCCACGGACACGACCCGCAGCTTTTCAACATGAAAGACGATCCCAAAGAGTGGGACGATCTCGCTGGAAGTTTCGAACACGTTAAAGTAGAAGCAGAACTAAAAGCCTTGATCTTAGACGAGTTCGATCCCGACGAACTAGCCTCAGAAAATCTCGCCAGCATTAGGCGCCGCGCAACTATTCGAGATGCGATGGAAAAACAGGGCACCACATGGGAGTACTACCCGCAGTTCGACGCTCGACGAAACACGCTCGAACAGCACTTGCCGTAGTCGCCTAGTGGGAGTGCGTAGTGAGTGGTGTATCGGCCTTCTAGATTCTCGTTAGCCGAGCTTTGCTAGCTTGGTGTAACGGCCTCCGATTAGCCATTCGCCAGAGTAGATGTTGCCTTCAAGGTCGGTGGCTATCCCGTGAGGGCTATTGAACTTGCCTTCTTCGAGAGCCGTTGAGCGAGCCGCATTGCCTGAATCGTCGAGTCCGTTTGGCCATCCTGGTACATCATCAGTGCTGTTGCGCTCGACTCGGGCGATGGCCTCGTTCTCACCGATGAATGTGAGGAAATCGTCGTTGATGTCGAACAGTGCTAATCGTGCTCTCAGTTCGCCGACGATCATATTGGATCCGTCGATCGCAAAGCAGCTCGGACTGGTGAGGATCCCTTTTCCGAACGTTCGTTTGTATTTGCCTTCGAGGTCATAGACCTGGACTTGCCTGTTAGTGCGATCAGCGACGTAGAGTTCGGGATTGTCGCCACGATAGTCGACCCAGATTCCGTGCGGACAATCGAAGCGACCACCTTCTCCCTCTTCGCCAGTGATCGTCTGAATGTAGTTTCCGTCCGAGCTGAAACGGTGTACCAGACTCGCTCCGTAGCCGTCAGTGACCCACACATCTCCGTTTCCGCCACGTGTGGTTTCGAATACTGCAACGGAGGTCGGAGCAAAATCTCCATCGTTGTAACCAGAGTGCGCCGGGGCCGTTATCTGCTGTATTCGCTCGCCTGTAGCGACGGACACGCGGACTGCCTGACCGGGCCATTCACCTTGCGTAGGTTCATATGCTCCGTTTGTTTTGATATTTTTTCTACCGGGGTCGGCGATCCATAAAAACTGCTCGCCTTCGAGTTTAGCCAGGGTAAGTTGGTGAGCTTCTCGAACGGGAATCTCGAACGATCGCAACAACTTTCCGCCCTGATCGAACACCATGGCAAGGGATTCGGCGGGGTGTATCGCGATCACATCTCCGGAATCGGTAACTGCCATACCGTGGTGCGCCCACCCGGATGATGCGCTTTCTTGATTAGGAATTTTGGCCCAATCTGAAATCCACTCATATTCAAACGGGCTATTCCCAATTCGCAAGACGTGGCTCCAATCCGTTCTTGTTATTAATCCTCGGCACAGCTATTCTTCGTTTCGAACTCGTCTGGTCATAGTGCTGATTAACTAAACAAGTACATGTAGTAGCTCGCAATAGCGTACATCTAGACCGGACGCATTGGGGTGAAACATATGGTCATACCGATTGTGAAATGTAAGCACACTAATTGAAACGGCCATCGCTATACTCCTAATGGTTCTCAAGTGGCCCTGTTGTGTATAAGGTGTTCAAGTCAGCTACTTCTAGTACCCACGAAAGATTTTATCCGCCATGGTCACCGCTCAGATCAAGCCGTCGTTAATCGTTATCCAGCTTTCGGGCGGGAATGACGCGATGAACACGGTCGTACCGTACACCAACGGAATTTATCACGATTCACGAAGGGCGATCCACCTTACCGAACACAATGTCATCGACCTGAACGGCACGCTGGGGCTGAACCCGAGCATGGGTCCGATGAAGAGTCTGTGGGATGCCGGTAAGCTGGCTATTGTGCAGGGAGTGGGCTACCCGCAGCCGAATCGATCGCACTTCCGCTCGATGGACATTTGGCACACTGCGGAATCGGATCACATTGCGGATAGCGGTTGGCTTGGTCGGGCGATTCGTGAGCTGGATCCAGAAGCCAAAAATGTTATTACGGGCATCAATTTTGGTCGTGGATTGCCACGGGCGCTTCACGCAAAAGGTGTGCCAGTTGCGTCGGTTGGCAATCTTGAAACATATGGCTTGATGCCAGATATTGCAGATCGCATGACCCGTGAAATGGCTGTCGATGTTTTCGCTCGAATGTATGGACCAGACGACACTCGCGATGCAATGTTGCAGACGATCAGCGAGACCGGGATGGGGGCTTATCTCGGGGCAGATATCTTGCGAACTGCTCCGGCTCAGTACTCATCTTCAATCGAGTATGAAGGTGTTCCGATCGCCCAGAGCCTACGTGATATTTCGCAGGTGCTACTCGCCGACGTCGGGACCCGTGTTTTCTATACTCAGCACGGAGGATACGACACGCACGCTGGCGAACTCGAAAATCACGCAAAGTTGTGGCACGAACTTTCGACGGCAGTGAACGATTTCATTGCAGACCTCGAAGAGCACGGTCGTGGTGATGACGCTGTAGTAATGATCTTCTCGGAATTCGGACGTCGGATTCAAGACAATGGCAGCGGGACGGATCATGGTTCTGGCGGAGTTGCTTTTGTTCTCGGAAACCCAGTCAAGGGTGGATTCTACGGAGAGTATCCGTCTCTAGACCCGAGCGAACAACTCGAGGGTGATATGAAGTTCAATAACGATTTCCGGGGGATTTACGCAACGGTTCTCGACCAATGGATGGGCATTAATCCACAGGAAATCCTCAATAAAAATTACGAGCAGTTCGACATGATTAGGCGGTAAGCTGTGGCTAGCAATGACGTAAAACTGATGGCTCACCTGATGCGTCGCGCCGGTTTTGGCGCATCGCGAGGGCGGCTCGACGAGCTGGTTGAGCAGGGTTATGACGAAACGGTTGAGAACTTGCTCAGCGCTATCGATCGACCAACGAGAATGACCGACAATTTGATTCGTCGATATCACCCTGAGTATTCGGGCATGATGGGCAACCAGTCGCCTAGTGGTAACTGGATGTACCGCATGGTTTCGACCGACGCTCCTTTGAGAGAGAAGGTCGGTCTCATGTGGCACGGTATGTTTGCAACTGGCTATTCGAAGCTTGCGAACGGCAAAGTGCTGCACGACCAGATCAGGATGTTTGAGCGACATGGAATGGGTAGTTTCAAGAATTTGCTTATGGAACTTTCGAGAGATCCGGCGATGATCGTGTGGCTGGACAATTCGGAGAACCACAATGGTTCTGTGAACGAAAACTATGGGCGAGAGTTACTTGAATTGTTCTCGATGGGAGTCGGTAACTACACCGAGCACGACGTGAAAGAAGCAGCACGGGCGTTCACAGGATGGACGATTGGCAACACCGAATACATGACGCTGAAAAGTGCACGTGACTCGGTATGGCCGTACGGTCGGCTGTCGTTCCATTTCGAATACAAGGAACACGACCACGACAATGGCGAAAAAGAATTTTTAGGTCACAAAGGCAACTTGAACGGTGAAGACATCGTCGACATCATTTGCGATCAACCGGCAACTGCAGCGTTTTTGTCTAGGCACATGTACAGCTTCTTCGTCGCCGACGAACCGCCGGTGCCGGAGTGGCCATACAAAGAACCGCGTGATCCAGAAGCTATCGCTGCGTTGTCGAAGGTTTACTTTGATAGTGATTACAATGTCGAGGAAATGCTGAGATTCCTCTTCAAGTCGGATTTCTTCAAGTCGGAACAGGCGCGCTATCAGCGGGTGAAGAGCCCTGCTGAATTAGTAGCGGGCGTTCTGCGATTAACGGGTGAGTTCAATCGGCCGAAGGTGGATATGAATCCGACGAACTTACAGTCGACTTACATGGGGCAATGGCTGTTGAACCCGCCTTCTGTCGAGGGTTGGCACTGGGGTACTGAGTGGATCGATTCGGGTGCGCTTGTCGAGCGGGTGAACTTCGCTTCGGAACGGCTCGGTAATATCGAAAATCCTGGTGTGCAGACGCTGATCGATAGAATCCTTTCGGACAGCAACGGTGGATTAAATGCCGAGGATCTCGTCGAACGTGCTCTTGATGAGTTGTCGGTCGCTGACATTTCAGACAAGACTCGATCCGCACTGGTCGAGTTCGCCAAGACGCAGGTAAACCAGTTGGATTCGGGCAACGCAGGACCTGAACAGGTGGCCAATGTGTTGAAACTTGTTGGTGCGACACCGGAGTTCCAGAGAGCCTAGTTGGCGGAGTTTTTCTATGACCACAACAACACGACCCAGAACTGCGCGACTTACTTACAACCGTACGATTGGCGTGGCAGCAATGGAGGGTCGCGGTTTTTACTATCCGTGGTCAGCGGCGGTAGCGGCTGATGGCACGTATTTTGTGCTTGGGCGGGGTTCTGACAGCGATCCGCGTGGAGTCCGCATGACGGTTATGAACCTTGGCGAAGAGTATTTCGGCACATTCGGTTCGTTTGGCGAAGGCTCGGGACAGGCGATCTGGAATGCGTCGACTGCGATAGATAGTCAACAACGGCTATTCACCAGCGACGATCATTTGAACCGCATCTTGGTTCGTACGCTGGACGGCGAGTTGCTCGATACCTGGGGCGAAAGTGGCACTGATGAAGGCAAGTTGAACGGTCCGAATGGATTAGCGTTCAACTCGAAGGACGAACTGCTGGTGAGCGATCATCTGAACGGTCGGATTCAGAAATTCACCGGAGACGGGAATCATCTTGCAACGATTGGCGAGTTCGGTTCGGGTGATGGCCAATTGAACTTGCCGTGGGGTCTTCACGTTGATGACGATGACAATCTATTCGTTGCGGACTGGGGCAACGATCGGATCGTGAAGTTTTCTTCTGACGGCGTGTTTCTTGCCAATTTCGGCTCGGTAGGGAGAGGTGAAGGTGAGTTCGACGCACCTTCTGATGTTTGCGTTGATTCTGATGGGTACATGTACGTTGCCGATTGGGGTAACCAGCGGATCCAGGTGCTAGATGCAGACGGTGGGTTTGTGGAACAGAACGAGGGTCAGGCTACGATTTCAAAATGGGCGCAGGACTTTTTGGACGCCAATGTCGAAGAGAGTGCGGCGCGAGATGCATCTGATCTGGATATGGATCTTGTGTTCAACAGCGACGATCCGCATGAGCGCTCGGCTCACATTGAGAAGCTGTTCTGGGGCCCGACTTCGATAACGCTCGACGGCGATGGTCACGTTTTGGTTGTCGATAGCAATCGGCATCGCCTTCAGGTCTTCGACGTTGTGACGTCTGATTGATCTTTCCGTCATCTAACTGAAAATAAACTTGAGAACGTGCACCCATTTTGGTGTGTTTACGGTTAAAGCCCACTAGCTGTTTACCACTCCACCGAAATCGACCGCTATCATGCTCTTCTACCTGCAAAACGAGGGCTTGAATGGTAAAGATACCGATGACCGCTCCAACAATTATGTGTGCGGTCGTAGTTGCTGTAGCGATATTTGGATCTTCATGTTCATCTGGTGATAGTGACCCTGAAGATACATTTTCGAAAATTAAAGCGGATCAGACCATTCGAGATCTAAGTAGTTTTGAAAAAGCACCTTTCAAGATGTCCAAAGAGTACGACGTTTCCGCACTACCTATGGCAGATGCAGCATATAAAGGTTTTTTCACTCCACCAGACAGCAAGCCAATTCAGTACGAACTACGCATTTATCCTGATCATACGAGTGCTGTTGAGAAAGGGAGCGAGTACGCAGAGGAAGTAACCGGACCAGACGCCCTACTTCGCTCTGTAGACGTACGTTGGGACGAGGGTACTAACGATCGCCGTGGAGGTGGAGCAGCACGTGGGTCTCTCACCCCGCTATACGGTGATTACGTAATTATTGGTAACGTGATAATGCTATGCCAAGGTCGTAATTCGATGCAGTCATTGAATCGATGCCAAGATCTACTGTTGGCAGTAGGAATTGGAACAGTGCATTAATAATCCTGTGGAAATGCAACATCTATATTGACTACTATTCATTACTACATTTATCTCAGGACTATGAGTCTCACATGCTTTTAAAACTTAGTGCAACTTAAGTGCTTAAGCCTCAATTTAATGTTTAGTAACTGGGTGTGATAAACCGTCGAAGATAAACACCCCGAAGAGTGGACAGACGAATTGTTAGACCCACCGACCCGTAATGACCTGCCATAACCATCGGAAGCACTTGATGTTAGTGCCGTTAGATCTGAACAGGTGTGCCGCCGTCGATGTGGATGATTTGGCTTGTGATGAAACGGGATTCTTCAGAAACCAGAAACAGAACCAGATTTGCCACATCTATTGGGTATCCCGGACCATCGATCATCTGCATTAGCTCGAACATTCCTTCGAATGCATGGTGTCCGCCATCAGCATCTGTGATCGTTCCGCGAGTGGCACCGGGAGTCATAATTTGGCCGGGTCGGACGCCGTTTACTCTAATTCCGACTCCGCCGCCGATGCCCGCCATATAGCGAGTCATGGCATCGACACCGGCTTTAGCTGCCCAGTAGGAAGATGAAGTGGAGCCGAATTTTTCATGCATTTTCGGACTGGTACCACGAGTTGCAGCCACAGACGACATGTTCACGATAGCCCCGCCACCTGCTAACACCATATGCGGCCATACCGCCTGACTCATATAGAGCGTTCCGTTTAGATTCGTATTAATCACCCGGGTGAACTCTTCGCTAGATTCATTCGGGAAGTTCTCTCGTCCGCCACCGCCAGCGTTGTTGAAGAGAACGTTGATTTCGCCATACACATCCGCTGCCTGCTCGACAGCTGTGTTCACCATCGATTCGTCTCCGACGTCACATGCGATGAATGTTGCCTCACCACCCGTACTTCGGATAGCAGCTTCGACAGATTTACCTTGGTCTTGCCGGCGCGCCATAATGATGACTTTGGCACCTTCTTGCGCGAATAGCTGTGCCGTGCCCTCGCCGATACCGCTATTGCCGCCGGTAACTATCGCTACCTTGCCGTTGAGTCGATTCGCCATCTTCGATGCCCCCCATGGTTAATTCGGTCTGCCGTCTAACATCGATATTCTAGGCTGATCCGTCAACAGATGAGTTGATTAAACTAGAAACTATCAATCAGACCAGAACTTCCCAACGGTTGCTGCAATTCATCACAAGGCGAATGATTCCAGAAACTTTGGGTTCCAGGGTATCGACGGCATCATTCATGTTCGGATGGGTTATTCAATTCGCTTGTCGACGGCCCATGTAGCCGCTCAACCAGCGAACCTGGTCCCGTCGTTGTAACTGTCTAGTTTCTAGGTGCTGATAGCGCAATTTAGAATCGGATTTGTGCGTAATTAACGATCGGAGTTTTTCTTTACCCATCGCAGTAATGTCGATAGGTGTAGGATCAACCAATTGAAATCTGTTGTGAGCCTGATCTCATCGAGTCGACCATTTTTCTTGACGGAGTTGGACAAAGTGTCTGATTGAGCCGAATCACTAACCGGACTAGCTAACTTCGATTGCGGTTACGTGGGGTGCGTGGATGCGGAGTGACGCTGTGAGGAATTGGGTCACCATTTCGAGTGAAGGCACGCACTCGGGGCATTCTTCGTTCACGCCGGGGATGTACTCGATTTTCAAAATTTCATTATCAAGCATCGGCGTTCCGAGTGTTCCACCTTCGGAAGAGACCATCGTTTGGATTTGTTCAAGTACGAAATCCACCTTGGCGTCTGATGTGCTTTCAACCATGTGCTTAAAGTCTTTCGGGTTGCCTGCGAACTATTTAACGACATTCTACAACTGTTAGTTGGGCTTCAGATCAGCGAGTGCTTTATCGATCGTCGGTATATCAAATCCTGATAGTTGCTGATCGCCGATAATGGTAACCGGTGTCGAATCGAATCCTAGCGCAATCAATTCTGCACGCCCTTCAAGATCGGTCGAAACGTTTTTCACAATGAACTCAACTCCACGGAGTGAAAGGTACCCTTTCACCATTTCGCACGAGCCTCAGTTATTTGATGAGTAGACGATGATTTGCGACATGATAGGAAATGTTCAGTGTTGGCTATCGAACGCCATCTTGCGGAGCGTAACCAAGTACTTTCTTTGCGTGGGCGTTATCTCGGAAGAGCTTTCTGTTGTCGGATGTCGCCCAGAAAATATCGAATTTTAAATCGACAGGAGCTTCGATAATTTTCACTGTGAGTTGCTGGATATCTCGGTAACTTGACCAGTTCGCTTGGGCTCGACCGGGTCCCGCTTTGTCGATCGGACCGCAACTGCTAATGCGCAGATTAATGACTGAAAGATCTGAGGTCAACGCGTAGTAACGACCTAGGTCCTCTCCAAACAACTTGGTCACGCCGTAAAGGCTTACCGGCTTCGGCTCGGAAAACTCATTCACCATCTCCCATGAATCGGGTATTTCAACATCTTCGGTTGAAACTAGAGATTTATACGGTTCTTCGAGTTCGTAGCCGTTCGATGTGGCACCTGAGCTTGTGAGAATTACTCTTGCAACGCCAGTCTGTTTCGCCATTTCTAGTACGTTATACGCACCGATGATGTTGTTTTTCAACATCGAATCCCAGCCGGCGTTCATCCCAGCTTCACTGCTCAGTCCGCCATCAGCCGCCAAGTTCAAAACAACGTCGATTCCCTCGAAAGCCGGTCGGAGTGATTCAAAATCAGCTATGTCGGCTTTGAACACGCGCTCTGGCGGTAATCCGTCGACGCCACTTCTCGATAGAGCACTGATCGTATATCGCTCTTCAAGGGCAGGGCGTAGTGCTTGTCCAACGATACCGTTCAGGCCGGTTACGAGCAGATTAATTTTGTTTGGCAATGTGGAATGCTCCGCTGGAGTATGCGATTAATGAAAGTGAATTGATTGATCAGACCAAGATTATTACCCAAATAGCTGCTGCTAATACAAGCGAAAACAAAACTGCGGCCGATCCGTAATCTTTGGCAGTCTTGGATAGCTCGTGTAGTTCAGGCCCGATTCGATCAATAGCGGCCTCAATAGCTGAATTGACGAGTTCGATTATTACGACGATTGCGAGCGATCCAATTAGCAGTGCCCGTTCGACCCTGATGTCGGTGAGTAGGAATGCAGCAATCGAGCCGACAATTAACAGAACGACTTCCTGTTGGAATGCCCGTTCGGACCGCAAAGCATACGATAGCCCGTTAAGTGAGTTGCTGAACGCTCTTATGAGCATCATTGGATTGAGAAGTTGAAATAGTTGCATGGATGTTTTGATCGAACAATGATTGAGCCTGCGCAAGGCTATCAACAGAAAGCGGAATTACGAGACTCGATTTCTAATCCATCGGGCCAATCCAGCCGGTTACACCGCCGTCTGCGAGTAGTTCACTTCCGGTCACGTATTTGGATTCATCAGATGCCAAGAACAGAATAGGACCTGCGATATCAGACGCATCGGCAACTCGTCCGAGTGGCACTCGCTTGGCGAGTCGCTCGCTCCATTCATCGTCGAATGCGTTCGCAGTGAACGGCGTTAACGTCCAGCCCGGAAGTACTGTGTTCACTCTTATGTTGTCAGCCCCGTATTGAACCGCTGCTGATCTTGCAAAGTGGGTCATGCCCGCCCTCGAAGTGGCGTACGCATTCGCCCCATCACGTACCACTCTGGCCATCATCGACGAGATTAGAACGATTGAACCACCACGACTACTCCTCATGGGCTCGATTACTGCACGGGTGCCAAGAAACATGCCGAGATTTGTAACGTCCATTACTCGTCGCCAAGTATCGACTTCCGTGCTGTCGATGGTTTTCCCTCTATCTGGAATACCGGCTGCCATAATCATGATGTCGAGTCGACCGTGTAAGCCAACTGTTTTGTCGACAGCCACCACCCAATCATCCTCGTTAGTAACGTCCATATGAACGTAATCAGCAGTTAGCCCCGCCGATTTCATCTTCTGGACCGACCGTGTTCCTGCCTCATCGTCGATGTCACCGATCACCACTTTGCCGCCGTCGCGAGCGATCTTTAGCGCCGATAGCCCAGCGAATCCAAGAAGGCGATCTTCATCGGCGTTGGCACCACCAACGACTAGTGCGACTTTTCCTTCGAATCGATTGCTCATAGTGAATCTCAGATTGGTGGGTGAAGATTGTGGAAGTCGGTCGCACGTTCGAATGCATCGCCTGCACCAATTAATAGCGGTTCCGAGAGATGATGGCCTGAGAACTGTAGTGAAACTGGCATGCCGGTGTGATCAAGACCACATGGCAGGGCGATAGTTGGCAACCCTGAGAAATCGAACGGCACAGTGAATCTGCTGTCCCACGGCTTTCGGTCGGTGGGTATTGGGCCATACAGACCTTCAGGTGAAACCCGGTACGACGCTTTTGCGTTCGAGGGCCCCGCGAGAAAATCGATGTCACGCATAGTATTTCTCAGCTCGCCGTTCATTTTCAATCGTAAATTGTGAGCGTTCGCGTACTCTGTGGCAGTGTGAGCCGTGCCGTTTTCAAGCCATTGTCGGAAAAACGGACCGTATTCGTCGGCACGAGACGGATAAGTATCAGCGTGTGCCGCGGCAGCTTCTGTTGAGCAGATGATTGGCCAAGCTGCCATTGCCTCTCGCATGATCTTAGGCATCTGAACAGCGACGATTTCAGCGCCAAGCGATTCCATGATCTTAACGCCATCGAATACTGCTTGAGCGAACGACGACTCCATGTCTTCAGTCGCATATGCTTCGTCCCAGCCGATCTTTAAACCCTTCACGCCTTTGCCGACTTCCGACAGCATATTCGGTACTTCGTGAGGAAGTGACGTTGGGTCGTTTGGATCGAATCCTGAGATCGCCTGAAGCATGATTCCTGCGTCGGCCGCCGAGCGAGTGAGAGGGCCAACGTGATCGAGCGATTCAGCAAGATTCATGACCCCGTGGCGAGATACGCGTCCCCACGTCGGTTTAAGTCCGACCGTCCCGCAAACCGCAGCCGGAAACCTGATCGACCCGCCGGTATCACTACCGAGCGTTCCATAAGCCAGCCCTGCCGCAGTTGCTGATCCGGAGCCACTTGAAGAAGCGCCAGCCCAGTGAGATTTCCGCCAAGGGTTTTCCGGAACGTTGAGCTTTGGGTTGTAGCCGCCCATCGCTCCTTCGGTCATGTTGAGTTTGCCAAGCAAAACCGCACCCGCTTCACGAAGATTCGTGACCACGGTCGAATCTTCCACAGGAATGTTGTCAGCGAAAACCGCCGAACCGCCCATCGTTCTAATACCAGCCGTGTCGCACAAATCTTTGACAGCGATCGGAATGCCGTGAAGCTTGCCTCGATACTTACCGTTGGTTATCTCTTTTTGAGCTAGTTCGGCTTGTTCTATGGCCAGTTCGCTGGTGACGGCAGCGTACGACTTAAGAGTGCCGTCTAGTGCTTCGATACGGTCGAGTTGCGACCGGGTTAGATCAACAGGAGATAGTTCACTAGATTCGATAAGTGGGGCAAGTTCGGAAATCGTTTTGTAGTGCATTTGTGTCGGATCTTAGTCCGTATAGCGGAAATAGTTTTTTACGTGGTGTCGATACACCCCTAGACCGGAGGAGTAGGAATATCTCGACGAGGACCGAGTCGGGCAGGAATAACAGGACCGCCGTGATTGTGTCGGCTGATGATATTCAATTTAGGGCGGAGCGTGAATCCCGGATTCTCCCAGTCTTCAACTTCGCACCGTTCAGACCACTCGTTGTAGAACCGGATCATTGCACTAGCGCGTTCTTTTTCACCGTTGATCAGATCGTTTAGTTCAGTTCGGTCCGCGGTGATGTTGTAGAGCTCCCAAACTGCCTTCGAGTCTGGATCTGACGGATCACCTATCTCGCTTACCAGCTTCCAGTCACCGATACGGACAGCCCTGTTGCCTTCATGCTCCCAAGCGATTGGCTGATCTCGCTTCCAATCTTGCCCCCTCAAAACATTAGCGAACGACTCGCCTTCTGCCGGTTTAATATCCTTGCCTTTAAACGTAGTCGGGTAGTTCGCCCCAGCGATGTCGAGCAAAGTGGCGTTGATATCTATGATGTGGGCAGGATTATTGAAAATCGCTCCTTTGTCGGCTACGCCATCGGGCCAGCTAATGATGAACGGCGTCGAAATTCCGCCTTCATGGGTGAAGTGCTTAAACAAGCGAAAGGGCGTGTTGTTCACGTTTGCCCATGAGATATCAACGCTCGCAAACGTGTCTGCTGGTCCCGGTTCAATCGACGGCGAGTTGCCAGTTCTCACAACGCGCCCATCGACGGTCGGGTAGTTGTAGCGAGAAGGGTCGGGCAATGGCGTGTCTTCTGCCAGCAGTTCAGCGCAGCCTCCATTATCGGCGAGGAAAACTACGACAGTGTTGTCTGCCTCACCCGACTCTTCGATTTTTGCCATGAGTTGCCCGATCCCACGATCAACCTGCTCGACCTGCGCGGCATATACCGCCATTTGGACATCTCGCCATTCCTTGTCAGGCGCTTCGTCCCAAGCAAGGACTCCGCCGTCCCGAGGCGATAGTGTCCAATCAGGATCAACAACGCCGAGACCTCGCTGTGATTCGTGTCGGTTTAGGCGGGTTTCATCCCATCCTTTTAGGTACTTACCGCGATACTTTTCGATATCTTCTGGTAAAGCGTGGAGCGGCCAATGTGGAGCTGTGAACGCCATGTACAGAAAGAACGGTTCGTCTCGATGCACAGCATCATCGACAAACTGTGTCGCCTTCGAAGCGATAGCGTCAGTGAAATGGTAGTCGGTTGTCTCGACGCTGATACGGGTGGTGTCGTCCATCAGCATGTTCGGGTTGTAGTAGCTGCCGCCACCCGAGAGAATGCCGTAAAAACGATCGAATCCACGTCCTTTGGGCGAAGGGTATCCGAGCATGTCGGGATGCCAACCGTCGGGCAGATTTCCTTGTTCGCCACCGACGTGCCACTTGCCTGCCATCAGCGTTCGATAGCCGGCAGTTTTTAGAACCTCGGCAATTGTCACGCAGTTGTCGTTCAGGTAGCCCTGATACGCCGGGACACCCAAATTATTGATCATGTGCCCAATGCCTGCCTGTTGCGGATTCAGTCCCGTCAACAAAGCCGCACGTGAAGGACAACATCGCGCCGAGTTGTACATCTGGGTGAACCGAACACCTTGACCTGCCAACTTGTCGAGATTTGGAGTGCGAATCTCCGATCCAAAACTGCCCAGATCAGACCAGCCCAGATCATCGGCCATTATTAGGACGATGTTCGGCTTCTTCTGTTGTGTTGTGTTGTTGTTTGTCTTTGGCGAAGACTGAGTCATTTGTGTATTAGATCCTTGCTCACAGCGTATTCTGGCAGCATGTTGGTCGAACATTCGGAACTTTACTCTTGCCCGAGGTTGCCTGAGCGGGAATACACCGATTCCTGTGCTAAGTTCAGTCGATCAAAAATAGCGGCAAGCGCTGATTAATAGATGTGGGTAAAAGGTAAAAATTTGGCTCAGCAGTTTGATTGCATAGTGATTGGTGTCGGAGGAATGGGCAGTTCGGCTGTTCATAATCTAGCGAAACGCGGCCAAAAGGTTCTCGGACTAGAGAAGTTCGATATTCCTCACTCTGAAGGATCTTCTCATGGCGTAAACCGAATCATCCGACTCGCCTACTACGAAAACCCGTCGTACGTGCCTTTGTTGAGGCGAGCATACGAGATGTGGTCTGAGATCGAGACGATTGCTGGCGAGCAACTACTATACAAAATCGGCTCGATCGACACTGCGCCTTCAGGACACGAAGTTTTTGAAGGATCGCTCGAATCATGCTTGCTTCATGATATTCCGCACGAAGTGCTGAATTACAATCAGATCAACGATCGATTCCCTGGCTACGAAATGCCGCAGGGTCAGATGGGTTTGTATCAAGCCGACGGAGGATTCGTTCTCTCCGAACGATCGATAGTTGCTTATGTGAACGCCGCCGTAGCTGAAGGTGCTGAAATCCATGCTCGTGAATCTGTAATCAAATGGGAACCTGAAGGCAGTGGGGTTCGCATATTCACCGATAGAGCGGAATATACCGCAGATCGACTCGTAATTACCGCTGGTGCTTGGGCCGCTGGAATGGTTCCTTCTCTTGTAGAAGTTGCCGTTCCCGAACGGCAGGTGCTTGCTTGGCTTCAGCCTACTGAACCGTCGCTATTTGCCCCTGAGAACTTTCCCGTATTCAACGCTTACTTCGAAGAAGGGCGTTACTACGGCTTTCCTGTGTTTGGGATTCCGGGATTCAAGATAGGTCGGTTTCACCATCTCGAAGAGGTGACTGATCCTGATCACATGGAGAGAGAAGTAACACAGGAAGATGAAGACATTTTGCGAGCTGCAGCGTCGCGCTACTTCCCTAAAGCTAACGGAACGCTGATGACGCTAAAAACTTGTATGTTCACCAACACGCCAGATGATCACTTCATTATCGACAAAATGCCCGGAATGCCGCAAGTTACGGTAGCGGCTGGCTTCTCAGGTCACGGATTCAAATTCGCAAGTGTTGTAGGCGAGATCGTTGGTGATCTCGTGATCGCAGGCGAAACAACTCACGATATCGATCTACTGAAGATCGACAGGTTTTAGGCGGACAAACCAGCTCTGCACGCAACTATTTCCAAGGCACCTCGAGGAGTTCTTCACCCCAGTTAACCGGACCGTCGAACACGCTCTTCACTGTCGACTGTTCCTTAAGGTTGCATGCCGTACTTTCGGTAGTACTCGATCGACTTGGCAAGATCGTTAACACTAATGTCGGTGTGATCGACACCGAGAAATTTATCAGGAGTTCCATTCATTCTTGAAGTTGGAAATCAAGGGGGGAGTCTGTGCATATGTTTCAGAATTCGCCTTCGGTGTTATCCTTCCACCGAACAGCAATCTCACTTCTTAGTGAGCAAAATCTCTGGGGAGCTCTCGAACAATGCATCTACTTGAAGTTAACAATCCGGTAGCAATACAGCGCGGTGTTCTCAACGCGGTTAGTGCTAGTAATCGACCGACGAGCCTTGATGACAAAACAGTTGGACTGATCTGGAGCGGAACCCACGGCGGCGATATCGCTCTGAAACGGGCAGGCGAGATGCTCCAAGAGCGCTTCGAAAACGTCAACGTGAATTTCTACACAGGCGGGAACTATCCGACTCCACCTGCGATCGTGCAGCAAGCAGGCGAGGAGTGTGACGTCATCATTGGCGCCACAGCCGACTGAGGAACTTGTGCGTCGTGGATGGTCCACGACATGATTGTGATTGAAAAGATGGGTAAGCCCGGTGTTGCCATAGTTTCTGGCCGCTTCGAGAGTGACGCAGTTGCGAGTTCTCGTGCGTTTGGAATGCCTGACTTGCAGTGGATTGTCGTTCCACATATCTACAGGAACCTTGATCCTGAAACCTGCCGAACCCAAACCGAAGATGCAATCGACGATCTAATCGGCAGCCTTACTTCATCCATTGATGCCCGAGAGAACGCTGAATCGACCGACACCCGTCGTTATGAAGGCGAAGATCGTCACGACTCGATATTGAAGATGAATCAGGAATTCATCAATGAAGATCTCGGCGATGGCCTTTTCTTGCATCCGGCAACGAAAGAAGCTGTCGACGAAATGCTCGCCGGCACACATTTGCAACCACAGCATGTTGTGTGCGATATGCCACCGGGTTTTGGTGTCGCGACTGTCGAGAAAATCGCTATCAACACTGTCATGGCTGGCGCTAAGCCAGAACACCTACCGGTTGTAATAGCAGCGGTAAAGGCGTTGTCTAATCTCGGCGGGCAGGGCGGTAAGTCGCTATTGATGTCGACAAGTCCGCAGGCGCCATTATTGATCGTAAATGGTCCGCTTACCAAGCAACTTGGCCTAAACCCGGGAAGTGCGCTCGGGCCGGGGCGAGACAATCAAGTGAACACGCTAATAGGGCGTGCGTTCGCTTTGTGTTTCCGAAACATCGGACACTGGTATCTGAACAAGATGGACATGGACACCATTGGAACGTCTCGAAAGTTCATCCAGTGTATTGCTGAGAACGAAGATGCAAGTCCTTGGGCTGGTTTCCACGTGGATCAAGGTTTTGCTGCGAACGAGAGCACTGTCAGTGTTTTCGTTACCGATGGCGAACTGGATGTGCAGGATCAGGGTAACCACACCGCCGAGGGCTTGCTGAAAAACCTTGCGTACGGTTCCACATTCGGGACTATGAATCTTCAGAGCGCTCGTAGTGGGCAGGAACGCCTAATTCTTATGCCGCCCGACGTTGCTCGACCTGTCGGTTCCCAAGGCTTTTCGAAGCAAGCGGCAAAAGAGTTAATTCACAAACATGCAAACGCCAGCGTTGGGAAGCTAATGCAGTACATGCCACTTGAGGGCGAAGCACGAGTTCACAATCATTGGAAATGGTTAGAGAATCTAACAGAAGATCAACTCCTGGAAATCACTGTACCGATCATGAACGATGCGAACGACTGCTACATCCTTGTCGTTGGTGCCGATAGAGCCAAGACTGGGGTGTTCCCATCGGGACCTGCTCCAGTCACACAAGGAATCGATCAGTACATGGCCTGATGAACGGTTGGATCTCTCGAATATAGATTTGAAAAACTAGGGATTGGCACCTGAATAGGATTCAGCATCCCATGTGTCGTGACTAGCATTCACCAACCCGCTTAGGATCGATAAACCTCAATGTTTATCTCCCACTCGCGACATGAGGGGTGGGCGTATACTCCCGGCGTCCCAAAAAATCTTTTCTAACATCGCCGGTCACGACGCCGTTTTACGGTTTGACCGACGAAGCGAGTTCAGCCCGACGAGTTCTTCATCAACAAAACACACAGCAAGTCAGATTGAGCGTCAGAAAAGAAGCGTTCGATCTCGAATCACGGATTCGGGACCAACCGGTTCAGGTGTTTTGTGGCGAATAGTAAAACTTACACTCGCATATCGATGGCATTTCGGTACAGCGATCGTTTTCGCAGCGACTACAGCAGTTATTTCTCTGTTCATTCCCCGGTTGCTCGGAAACGGTGTGGACGATGCTCTTTCGATAATCAAGGGTGAAACGGCATCTAGAGGCGAAATCGAATCGTTGTTGTTGAGAACAGCACTTTTGGTGATTTTGGTATCAGGATTACGTGGAACCACCGGTTTCGCGCAGATGTTTCTTGGGGAAACGTTGAGCCAACGTGTATCCAACCGCTTACGAATGCTGTATTTCGACAAACTTCAGGTGCTTAGCTTCAGTTTCCACGATCGTGTTCACACTGGGCAATTAATGTCTCGTGGACTCTCCGATATAGAAGGCGTCCGCATGTTTGTGCAATCAGGACTTGTGAGTGTTGTCAGAGTTGCGGTCGTATTGATTGCTGCCGGAATATTTATGGTGCAAATCGACTTGCAACTGGCGTTGTTGAGTCTCAGTTTTGTTCCCTTTATGGCTTACCGGAGTGCGAGTCTACGTCTTAAATTACGAGCCACGTGGAGAAAGATACAAGATGCACTCGGTGATCTGACCACAACCATGCAAGAAAACCTTGCAGGGGTGAGAGTCGTTAGAGCGTTTTCGGCTCAAAAATATGAAGAGTCGAAGTTTGAAGTAACTGCTCGTGAAGTTGTTGGTCTACGAATGAGTGCCGCTCGAGAACACGCCCGGGGCGGTGGATCTATTTCGTTTGCCTTTCTTGTCGCTTGGGCTATTGTTTTGTGGGTGGGCGGCGAGAAGGTCATTGAAGGAGATCTGACAGAAGGACAGCTAACGCAATTCTTCTTTTATCTCGCACTTCTACGCTTCCCTGTTCGAATGCTCATCGGAATTGTTAACTCAACGGCGCGTGCTTCTTCTGCTGGCGGAAGGATTTTTGAGGTTCTCGATATACCCTCGGAGATCGAAAACGACTCAGATGCAACCCCATTGGTGATTACTAATGGCGTTTTGCGGTTCGATAATGTTTCTTTTAGTTATGGCGAAATACCAGCTCTTAGCGGAATCAGTTTCGAAGCTAGGAAAGACCACACCATCGGTATTGTCGGTGCCCCTGGAAGTGGTAAAAGTTCGATCGCTAACCTCATTCCACGGTTTTATGACCCGACGTCTGGCACTGTTTCGATTGACGGAAGCGATCTGAAATCTGCGACGACGCTTTCAGTTAGACAGGCCATTGGACTTGTTGAGCAAGATCCATTCCTGTTTGATGGAACGATCGGAAACAATATTCGCTACGGAGATGTAAATGCTTCAGATGAAAAGGTTGAAGCCGCTGCGCGTATTGCCCAAATACATGATTTCATTGCCGGTCTGCCTTTAGGCTACGACACTGAGCTAGGTGAACGTGGTGTTGGTTTATCTGGCGGGCAACAACAGCGAGTGGCAATCGCACGAACTCTTCTGACTGATTCGCCATTGTTGGTGCTAGATGACTCGACATCGTCAGTAGATGCTGGAACTGACGCACGTATCCGTCAGGCCCTAAGGGAGCTAACTGAGGGTCAGACTACGATTATTATTGCCCACCGGCTTGGATCGCTTCAGCACGCTGATGAAATTCTATTGCTAGAAGATGGTCGAATAATCGAACGGGGTAATCATGATGAGTTGTTAGCTCAAAATGGTCACTACAAACAACTGTGGGATCTTCAGCAGGGTCGTGGTGTGGAGGAGAGTGAATAATGGCTACTTCTTCTAGCAACACTCCGCGCACACAAGAACCAAAGCGAAAAAGGCCAGCGAACGCTGAAGAAGAACACTCGAATCTGAACGAGTCGGATGAAGAAATGTTCGCCCAGCTCGACAGTACAGTGTTCAAACGATTTTTCTACTACGCATCACCATATAAAAAAGAGATGCTCGTAGCCACATTGGCGGTAATCGGTTTTACGTTGGCAAATCTTGCTGTACCTCTACTTGTAAAATTTGGCATCGACAGCGCTATTGGGAATGAAAATTCAAACCTCCTTAAAGTAATAGCCATTTCAATGGTCGGAGTTGCCGCTGCCTATTGGTTCACGAACTACTTACAGGCCGTGCTGATCACAAAAGTCGCCCTTACGGTGCTTTATGACATCCGAGCCGACATGTTTCTTCAACTCCAACGGTTGGCACTGTCGTTCTCTGATAAAACTCCAATCGGTGCGTTAATGGCAAGAATGTTCGGTGATGTGGGCGCACTCCAAGAAATGCTCGAATCTTCGATTGAAATCATTGGTGATCTGCTGACTCTGGTCGGTATCGTCGTGATTTTGCTTTTGCTAGATTTCCAACTAGCGCTGTTCACTCTTGCAATTGTTCCAGTTTTATTCCTGATTCGTGTGATTTGGCAGCCATTCGCTAGACGCGCATTTTTGAGAATGCGTCGCAACTCATCGATAGTAGGTGTGTATCTCGACCAAAATGTAACTGGTATCCGTGTTGTTCAAGCGCTTAACAGGCAAAAAGAAAATACCGGAATAATGGGTGGGAAAGTAAGTATTTTCTTCTGGTCCTCAGTGCGTGCATCGCGTCTCGGTGGAGTGCTTATGCCTACGGTCGAATTGATGACCGGTACTGCTTTGGCGATCGTCTTGATTGTTGGTGGCGGACGAGTACTTAGCGAATCGATTGAAATCGGCACAATGGTTGCATTCTTGCTTTACGTCCAAAGATTCTTCGAACCTATTCGCACTTTGACTATGCACTACGCTGCACTGCAACGAGCTGTTGCTTCAGGTCACCGTATCTTCGAGTTATTGGATATTCCGCTCGAAATCTCCGATAAACCAGACGCCAAATCAATAGGTGATGTGGAGGGAAGGGTCGAATTCAAAAATGTTACGTTCGGCTATGACGCTGAACGGCCGATTCTGCACAATATTAGTTTCGTGGCTGAACCCGGTCAGACAATCGCTTTAGTCGGACCCACCGGATCAGGCAAAACTTCGATCACGGCGCTTGCTCACAGGTTTTATGACGTGCAAGAAGGATCTATTTCAATAGATGGACAAGATATCCGAAATGTAACTCAGGAGTCGATCGGACGTGTGATGGGCATGGTTTTACAAGAACCATTCCTGTTCTCGAAATCTGTCTTGGAGAACGTCCGTTACAACACCGACAAAGCAACTCGCGAAGATGTTGTGTCTGCTTGTAAGATCATCGGTGCACACGACTTTGTGATGCAACTCAGCGACGGCTATGACACGACTCTAGAGCAGCGTGGCTCGAACTTGTCTGTCGGGCAGCGTCAACTGTTGAGCTTTGCTAGGGCTTTGGTCGCTGATCCAAAAATACTTGTATTGGACGAAGCAACTGCGAATATAGACAGTTACACTGAACGAATTATTCAGGATGCGCTTAAGAAACTGCTCTCGGGTCGTACAGCACTGGTTATCGCTCACAGACTCTCGACGATTCGGAACTCGAACCAGATCATCGTCGTACAAAATGGCGAGATAATCGAACAAGGTACTCACGATCAGTTAGTTTACGCAACTGGGCTTTATGCTCAACTATGGCAAACTAACCACACGTCTTTCGATGACATAGCAAACAATGCTGACGACATGAACAGTGCTCCGGTTAGCAGCACTTAATCGCAATGGTTTGTGGACTAGCCAATCATCGGCTATTTCTTTGAAACCAATGGCATTAGAAGTCGTGACGGTTTTTCCGAATTGTGGAAAACGGTCTGCTTGGCGATCTTCAGTTCGGCATCAGACCAGAAATCTTTACCAGTGTTGTGATTTCTATCGAAATTCGGGAAGTCAGAGCTCGACACATCAAGCCGGAGACTCTGTCCTGGCTGTATTTCGATTCCTACTGGATTCAGTTTAATCGTGTATTTATAAGGGGTGTTAGGCTCCAACAGTATTTCTTCATCGAACCCATCACGGTATCTAGCCCGCATGATTCCGTAAGTGATATTTACAGCCAGTCCGCTCTTTTCTACGACAACGAGTTTGGCTGTCCAATCAGTATCAAGGGCATCTGAAGTCGCCCACAATTCCAAATCGACAGGGCCTATAAATCTCGTTGGCGATTCAAACGGTTTACTTTGGTACACCAATACGTCGATTCGGCTGTCCAGCGGCTTTTGGTCGCGTGGCATCGCCTGAGCATCAAGATCCATCACGCTCATAACAGGATCGCGTGGATCGTAGGAATATGTATCGGGATTCTCCGAGAATGGCTGATGGTTAGACAGCGATCCGTCGCCGTATGGAGTGTTGGCTGAACCGTTGCTATGCAGATAGTACGGTACCGTTTCAGCTCGGTTTAAGGGCCACTCGTTTTCGAACGTCCACTCGTTCGCTCCGAGTATGAACAGCTTTACCCCAGGTTCAGTGCCAATTCCGTCATCGAGCCCTTTAAACTGGTAGTCGTACCAACGCAGTATTAGGTTTTCCCATGTCTCTTCAGCCTGTGGACCGTAATCGATTGGTCCGAGGTCTCGATTTAGTGTTGTCATCATGTGAGACCACGGTCCGACGACCATTCTGTGCTGACCACGTAGTTGCTTAGGTCCATTGGTTTCTAGGCCCGTGTACTGGTTAACCGTACCGATTACGCGATCCCACCAGCCGGTGAACATTCCTGCAGGGACGTTAATTTTTGGGTGGACAGCGTCGAAGTTCCACATCTCGAGATTCTGTTCTTTGTAGTACACCTTGAGTTGTGGAGTTAAACCTGAGAACGGTTCTTCTGGCATGTCGCTGAACGGCAAGAACCAGATCCATTTGCCACGTTCGACGGAGCGCCACTGATTTACAGCATCTACCGGAGACTGTGGCCCGTGATTTGCACCCGATCTACGGCGCATATCTGCGGCCATCATGTAGGTCCATTCAAGCCTACGACCGGTTTCGAAAATACCGAAGTTCATGTCGAGCGATTTCGTACCCATTCCACTGGCGTGAATTGCTTTAAGTGATGGTGGTTGCAATTCTGCCAATCGCCACGAAGTCCAAGCATCGTAGGAGTGGCCCCAAGTGCCTATTTGGCCGTCGGAATATTTTAGATTCGCTGCCCACTCAACCGTGTCGTACCCATCTTCTGCATCACTAGTGAGTGCATTTTCCATGAACTGCCATTTGAAGTCGCCTTCGGAGTCGTATCGTCCGCGCATGTCCTGGCAAATCACCGTATAACCACGTTCAGCAAGGTTACGAGCAGTTTTGATGTACCGAGGGTTGAGCTTCCAGTAAGGCGTTCTGAGAAGCAATACGGGGTGTTGCCCGCCATCGTCAGGACGATAGATGTCTGCTTTGAGTACGCTGCCATCTCTCATCTCTGCTGAAACATTTTCCTGAGTTATTAGGGAGGTCAATATGGCTGGTCTCGTTAATTGCCGGTATGGATTGATTGAGTGATTGCGAAGCGTAGCGAACACCCAAAGAAATGTCATCACGAATTCAAATTTCAACGATTCTCATAACTAACGGTCCTCGTTCACTTCGGAGGAAGAAGTGGACGAGACTGCAACACACCACTAATTCGCACGGCTACCTGTGAAGCTAACGAAATTATGCTTCCTCTCAAAGTGGAATGGAGTTCGAGGACAAGGGACTGCGATGCGGAGCCGATTTTTCTTTTACCAGCGTGGCTAAGAATTTGACCCGAAGCTGAGTAGATAAACGTAACTAGAGCGTCTAATAAGACATAATCGAGTGCCGCGTATCCTTAGGAACCTAAGGACTGAGACGCTCCCTTGGTCGGCTCAAGACAGTCTGTGTCCGAGAGATTGCTGACTGACGAATACTCCGTAGAAGACTCAATAATTCGAAAAAGCCGGTCTATGCAAATCGGCAAAACTAAAAACACCGCCTAAGTAAATGCACTCAGGCGGTGTTTTTAGTTATTACTTAATCGGGGAATAGACCACTTATACAACTCCGTATGTGACCAGACCGAATATTTGGATGACTTACCTGCCGAAGAAGGACTTGCGTGACTCGTAGTTCGACTTCACGTCAATCAACACAGTCTTACCTTCATCATTCAACTGGCGAGCTTTCATGATTGCAGGCCCTAGTTCCTCTGGCTTCGAAACGGGCAGTCCAACGCCGCCCATACCTTCAGTGATCTTTGCGTAATCGCCTTCCATGAATGAAACGTCGTGCTGCTCACGAGCAGTAGGGAATCCGCCTGGGTAAGTAGCCATGCCACCGTTGTTTAGAAGAACTGTGGTGATCGGTAGACCCATTCGAGCAGCAGCAGCTGTGTCGGTACCCGACATCCCCCATGCACCGTCTCCCATGTAATTCAGGCAGAATTTGCTAGGGTCAGCGAGTTTCGCACCGATCATTAGAGGGATACCGAAACCGAGGTGAGTCGTCTTACCCCAGCCAATGTAGCTGTTAGGAGAAGTGGCTGTGTAGAACGGAACCATGCAGTCACGAGGTCCACCAGCGTCGTGTGTTACGACACTGTTCTCGTGATCTAGGTTCTTGTTGATTTCGTTGATTACTCGGTATGGGTTGAGAGGAGCTTCATCGGAATTGAGAATTGGCGACCATTCAGCCATCCACTTCTCTTTTACAGCGGCGATGTGTGATGCAACTCCGGTGTCACGTCCACTCTCGCCGATCTGAGCCTTTACTTCTTCTATAAGTGCCTGAAGAGTCAGCTTAGCGTCACCGATCAGACCAATGTCTGAAGGAGTTCCCTTGTTCACGTCTTCGTTATTAATCGTGTTGTGAATGATCTTCTTGCCAGACGGAACCTTGCGTGTATAGCTGTTATTCGAAAGGCTGGTACCGATACCTATGATTACATCACTCTCATTGATCCATTCGTATGCTGGACCAGTTGTTGCGCCACTACCAGCGCCAAGTGCGAGTGGGAGTCGCTCATCGTATCCCGACTTACCTTCCATAGTGGTGAACACTGGAATGTCGGTAAGCGCTGCGAATTCAGCCAGCTCAGGAGAAGCCTGAGACATTAGAACACCGCTGCCTGCCCAGATCATAGGTCGATTGGCCGCGAGCAACATCTTAACGGCATCTTGAATATCGGTCTTTGACGGAACTGACTTGCTGGCAATCGGTGACTTGTAGTCTAGAGCGTCAGCAGGTACTTCCATCGCACAAATATCGAGAGTCATTTCGACAACAACAGGACCACCGTTACCGTTACGGAGCGCCTGGAAGGCTCGTCGCATCACATCTTTGATCTGTGATGGCGTATCGATGGTTTGAACAGACTTGGTCACACCAGACCAATTGTCTCTTGCCGAGAAGTTTGGGCGAACATGTCTTTGCTCGAGTGGGTACCCGCCTGGCAGCACAAGGATTGGAACATTGTCGCCAAATGCCTGCGACAGACCACCCATAGAGTTTTCGGATCCTGCTGCATGCTGCATAGCAACAACACCGAATTTATTGCCGTTATGCATTCGGCTGTAGCCGTCGGCAGCCATGATGGCGCCGCGCTCATGCCTGAACATCACAGGTCTAATTCCGGCTTTCGACGCTTCTTCGATCAATGCATTGCTAGGAAAGCAAGTCATTTCTGTTACGCCCTCTTGTTTGAGGATCTGGGCGATGAACTCTGTTCCGTTCATTCAAAATCTCCGTATTTACCCCGGTTAATCCACATTGGGATCCGGCTTGACCACGAATCTTTGTTGTCCGAGGAGTGGCGATTCTAGTCCTTTCCACGGGCTACTACATAACTCTGGATATGAATTTTTGACCAATATAAGATGCTAAATGTGGGCAGGTTACGGCGTGAAACTACTGACTTGATCTTGATTGAGGGAAGTGACTCGAAATCGGTGAGTTGTCGTACTCAGTCGATCATAAGCACTCTAGGTACCGGATATAACTGGATACCGAAAGTGAAGAGGTAGGGCAATACGCAGGTATTATGATTTCCGAAACAAAACCGTTTGTTTCTTATATTTCAAACCTCCAAGGGAGCCTGACTATGGGTGCCACGACTGGCCCACTGTCTGAAGAGCTGCTTGCTCAGCTTAGGAAGATCGACACTCCAACCATCGCCAACGCACTTGAGTTGATGGACATCCGACCGCGTACTGAAGGATTTCTGCGACCTGAAATCAAATCGCAATCGCCCGTAACCGAAACTTTTGTCGGCTACGCAGTTACAGGAGTCATCTCGGCACGCCAAAAATCTCCAAATGCCCTTGAGCGAAGCGATTACTATCAGGCAATTTTGGATATCCCTTCGCCGAGGATGATCGTGTTTCACGATTTGGATTATCCAGACACGATTGGATCTTACTGGGGCGAAATTCAGGGCAATATTGCTCTTGGATTGGAATGTGTAGGGGTGGTCACCGACGGCGGAGTACGTGATCTGAAAGAAGCCGAAGAAATGGGCTTTCCCTTTTGGGCGAAAGAAGTACTTGTTTCGCACGGTTATGTTCATGGTGTGGCATACAACGTTCCAGTCGACGTCGGCGGAGTTTACATTCAGCCGAGCGATCTGATTGCTGCCGACTTGCACGGTGCTATCCACATTCCACTCGATGCGGCTTCACGACTCCCGGACGCCGCCGCTTCCCTCGCAGATCAGGAAGACGCTGTTATTAGCGTTGCACGCTCGGGTAATGTGACTGTCGATTCATTGGCAGAAGCATGGGCTGAATCTGCTCGCCGCGGTGCAAAGAACAGCTACTAGCTTTCTTCTTTTTGCCGAATAATTTGGAAAAACGACCGAGCATCTTGCTTGGTCGTTCTTTTTAAGTTGAAAGTCAAGTAACGCGTTTTACTAAATATCGTTAACAATCATACGATTTGATTTGAGACACTTAATATAAGATTTAAACTCATATTTTGTGTACTGGAACATTGTTACTCAATGATCGTTGTCGAAAACCTAACTAAGTCCTTTGGCGGCCGAGATCTACTCTCAACAGTCTCATTCAGTGTGTCTTCACACGAAAAAGTTGGCGTTGTTGGCGCCAACGGGGCAGGGAAGACAACTCTTTTGAAAATTATCGCAGGAGACGAACCGTCTAGCGGCGGACAGGTCAACATTTCCGAAGGTGAGATGGCATATCTTCATCAGGAGTCAGATGTTGAACTCGATCGGTCTCTTGGCGAAGAGATGTGGACAGCGCTTCCGATTGTGAACGCCCTACGTAAACGGATGGATGTGATCGACGCTTTACTCGTTCTGGAAGACGGCGATAGTCAGGCTTTAGTCATCGAACTTGGCGATGCCCAAGATCAGTTCCGTTTGCTCGGCGGAAACGGTGTTGATTCCACTATTGCCAGAGTGACTACTGGATTGGGCTTTAGTTCCGGTGACATAGAAAAGTCCTGTGGCGATTTTTCCGGTGGTTGGCGTATGCGTATCTCGCTGGCCAAAATATTGATCAGACGTGAAGCTCACCTACTTCTCGACGAACCGACGAACCACCTTGATTCTGTGTCGAAAGACTGGCTGGCTGACGAGCTTGCGGGATATCCAGGTGCCATTCTGATGGTTACCCATGATCAAGATTTTCTTCAGAAGGTTGCAACCCGTATTCTCGATGTTGAACATGGAAGTGTTCAGTCGTATCCGGGAACGTTTTCCGAGTATCAACGCGGAAAAGAAACTCGCATGGCACAGTTAGATGTTCAGGCAAGTCGACAGGAACGAGAAGTCGCTCGACAAGAACAGTTCATCGACCGATTCCGTTCGAAAGCCACGAAAGCAAAACAGGTTCAAAGCAGAATCAAAGCGTTGGACAAGATGGATCGAATTGACCGAATGGTCACTTCGAAGGCGACCAAATTTCAAATCAAATCATCTGGCAGAGTCGAACGTATCGTACTAAAGGCTGATGCCATTTCACATGACTGGGATGATTCTCCGGCACTGCTCGATGTTTCCCTTGAAGTCGAACGCGGTCAGAAGGTAGCTTTGATAGGCCACAACGGCGGTGGCAAAAGCACGTTGTTACGCATTCTCGCAGGAGAAGTTATTCCCTCAGAGGGCGATATCAACTGGGCTGAACGAGCCAACCGTGGCTACTACGCTCAGCATCAGGACGAGTCATTGAACCCAAATGTGACAGTACTAGATGCTGTTCGAGAGTCTGCGCAAGATGAACCAGACGGAGCGCTGCGTGGAATTCTAGGTCGTTTCCTATTTTCCTCAGACGACGTTTACAAGATGATTCGAATGTTGTCTGGTGGTGAAAAGAGTCGAGTAGCTCTAGCGAAATTTCTTGTGCAGCCGAACAATGTACTGCTGCTCGACGAGCCCACAAACCATTTAGACGCAGCTACTCGTGAAGAACTTTTGAGCGCTTTAGGTGATTACGACGGAACAATAATCTGTGCAAGTCACGATCCAGCAATCGTCGAAGAGATCGCTACACACGTGTACACCGTCGAACACGGCGAACTTGCACTTAGCAATATTCATACCTAAGCGACTGTCTCTAATCTAGTTTGGTCTTTTCGCTATTTGGTCTGAACTGATTCGACCGGGTTCACAGTGACTCTGTGTAGCGGTACGTCACCTGTGTTGATGAACTGGTGACGTACGCCGCCGGGAACTAGCACGGCATCACCCGTCTTCACTGGATATTCCTTACCGCCGCAAACCAAAATTCCAGCACCTTCAGTGATAAATGCTTGGTGTTCCCACTTGTGCACGTGATTTGGACTCGATTCCCCGGGGCCATGCTTCACATAAAGCATGACATAGGATGAAACACCATCGGCAGGCCCAAGTAGTGGGTTTGATGCGCCATGCTCGTTTCGTATTACCGGTTCCATTTTGTGTTTTTCTCTTTGGTCATTATTGGTTTGTAGTTAGATCGGTTTTGGTTAGCTAAAAACTAGACTTGTCTCCAGAACGGTTCTCTTTTGCGTTGGGTATCGAGTATCGAATCGTCCCAGGGCTCCATCGTGTTTCCTTCTGGTTGAGGAGTACGACCGCTCCATCCGATTCGTTTGTGAACCCGAGCATCCTTGTAGTAAACGATGTAGCTGATGGTAAGTAGAGATTTAAATAATTCTGGTTTGTTTGATTCGAAGTTCCTTATCGCCGTATCTTGATCTGCGCTGTCGAGCAAAATGAACTTTGAATTAACTAATTCGAACATTTGCATGGCATTGTTGAAGATGCCTTGAAACCTAGCCTGCTGCCCTGATAATCGGACGATTTCAGTTGACAATCCCATCTTTCCAGCGGAAGGTACATCGCCAACTGCTGGGATCAGACGATCCAGAATGGCAGTCAATAGTTTCTCGTTGATGTTAGCGCTTGAACTGTTATTGGTCATGACGTTATCCCTTCAAATCTTGTCGATTCTCAACGATGTAATCGGCAGTTCTGAGCGCAAGCGCCTGAATCGTCGGTGTTGGATTCACGGCAGCTCCTGTCACAAACACACTGCCATCAACGACGAACAAATTGTCGACATCGTGTGATTGGCCCCATTTGTCTACCACAGACTTATCTGGATCATTACCCATGCGAGCAGTTCCCATGAGATGCCAGCCTGACTGTCGCATCATCGGGTCTACGAAAATATCTTCAGCACCGGCCGCTTTCAAAGCTTTCTTGGCGTTTTCGATCGCGTGGTCAAGTTGATCACGTGAATTTTTACTTAAAGTGTAATTGAGACGAGGAGCTGGAATGCCGTCTGTATCCGTTAACTCAGGATCGAGGTCAACCGTGTTGTGTTGTTCAGGAAGGTCTTCTCCAATAACTGCCATAGCCATCACGCTTCCGAGTCGCTTCTCAAGTTCCTCGTGATGCCCTTCGCCCCATGGCACCGGATCTCGGAAGCCACCCTTTGCGATCCAAGCAGGCCCAAGACTCCTCTGGAATTGATATGTGTACCCGCGAACAAACCCACGGCTCTTGTCGGTTTCGTAAAACTCCTGACTCAGACCAATGTTTCCGAGCGGACCTTGCCAGGTATCCATCTTTTCAGGGAATGTTCCCGAAATCATTGCGAACGGGTGAAACATGAGATTTTTACCCACTAAACGACTCGAGTTTGCTAGGCCAGCAGGGTGCGAATCAGAGGCCGAGTTCAACAACAGTCGTGGAGTGCCAATGCCGTTGGCTGCCATGATGACCGCCCGTGCGCTTTGATGTTTTTCGTTACCTTTGGAATCGATGTAGTCAGCACCAGTCGCACGCCCCGAATCGTCTGTGGTGATCCGCCGGACTCTTGCCCCGGTTTCGATCGTCGCACCGTTTCGGAGTGCACGTGGCCAATAAGTTATGTCGGTGCTGGATTTGGCTCGCTGGTAGCAGCCCATATGGTTGTGACCGCAGAAGTTACAGGCATCTCGACCTTCGCCGTATCGCTGGGAATTGATGTAGCTGTCGGATGGCCACCAATGCCAACCCAGCTTCTCGAATCCGCTAATTAACTTCTTCCCGTCGCTTCCGATCGGCAGTGGAGGCATCTGGCGAGGACTTCGAGGTGGATTGGCAGGGTCGCCGTTAATACCTGAGCAACCCATCACTTCATCGTTAAGATCATAGAATTCTTCGAGCTCGTCGTAAGAGATAGGCCAGTCGTCTGCCACTCCATCGAGTGTTTTTACTCTGAAATCGGAAGGGTGAAACCTGGGAGTATGAGCGGTCCAAAGAATCGTGCTCCCGCCGACACCGTTGAACATCACCGGGGTAACCGGTGAGTTTGAATCGTTTACAGGATAATCCTCGGCGCGTTGCCGAACGTTCGGGTCAGGCGCCCAGTTCGTCAACATCTCAAACTCATAGTCCTTAGAGGCTGAAGCGTACTTGGAAGGATCTTGCCAATATCCCTGTTCGAGGCATTTCACGTTAAAGCCTGCTTCGGCTAACCAAGCCGTCGCTGCTCCGCCCGATGCACCGGCACCGATAACCAATATGTCTGAGGTTTCTTGGTTCGAGTCGTTATTTGTGATCATGTGAACTTTCTGGCTTTTACTGGCATAGACCGAATATCAGGATTCGTCTATAGGTGGCAGTGTACGCGTGTTTCGGGCGATATAAAAAGACCTAACTATCCACTAGACCACCAGTGATAGATGTATGATTTGCCAGCTTTAGATGAGCTAACAGGAGAATCAATTGAACGGCAATATCAAAGTTACCGATGTCAAGATCATCAACCTACGCACAGTAAAACACGTTGGGAAGATCGAACCAGCGTGGAGTCCCGGAAGTGACATGTCATTCGACATCGGTGGAGGATCCTTCACAGAGGTTCATACCGACGCTGGCGTTACTGGAATCGGACCCGGAATGCATCCGATGTTTGTCGATGCGGTGAAGGAGTACCTCGTAGGTCGAAGTGCTTTCGCAGTAGAAGACCACGCTGTCGCTCTCAATTACTACGTCCCGAATCTCCACTATCAGGGAACTGCTGGTGTCGATATGGCACTGTGGGACATCATCGGTAAGGCTGCGAATCTTCCGCTGTACAAACTCTGGGGCGGCTATAAAGAAAAAATCATCCCGTACGCCAGCATGGTTGCGCTTTCAACCCCTGAAGAGCGAGCTGAGCAGGCATTATCGCTAAAGGAGCAGGGCTGGCAAGCGATGAAAATTCGTATTCATAACGAATCGATTGCCGATGATATTCAGATTGTTGAAGCGGTTCGAGATGCAGTAGGCCAAGATTTCACGATCATGGTCGATGCTAACCAGGCGCAGAGCAGCGGAACGTGGCAGCCGGGAGTGATGTGGAACTTTAAACGAGCATACGAGACAGCTGTTGAGTTGCAGGATCTCGACGTGTACTGGCTGGAAGAACCGTTAAACCGATATGACTTCGAAGGTCTCTCAGAGCTTAACGCCAAAGTTGAAATGCGAATCGCTGGCGGTGAGAATAACCCCGGATTGCACGAGTTCGTTCAGATGTGCGAGATGGACACCTATAAGTTGCTACAGCCCGAGAGCATGGTCATGAACGGAATGACCAATCTGCGAAAGATTGGAAATCTTGCTGAACTACACGGCAAGGAAATCGTTCCGCATCACGGTGGTGGAAGCATCGGTGTGATTGCCCATCAGCACCTCGTAGCATCGTGGCGACACGCTCCGTTCATGGAGTTGTTGCACGACCCGCCGATTGGTCACTACAAGAACAAGTTCTCGATCATGGCGAACGCACCAGAAGTCGATTCTGAAGGATTCATGCCTCTGCCAACGGGACCGGGTATTGGAATCGAAATCGACCCCGATCTAATCATCAACGACTAGTTTTCGAACTAATAATTCGAGAACAGAATTTTAGGAGTGGCATTCAATGTCCAACGATCAATTTGCTTTTGTAGGAACCTACACACGACTCGGTAGCGAGGGTGTCTACACCCTGCGACTAAACGGAGAGACAGGAGAACTGACTCAAGTTTCAGTCGCTGGTGGACTAGAGAATCCTTCGTTCGTCGCACTTGATCCTTCAGGTGACCACCTATACGCGGTCTCTGAAACTAACGCGTTCAACGGCTCAGGTGGCATCACTGCGTTCAACGTCAACAAATCCACCGGTGAACTCACCCAGATCAATCAGCAGTCAACCGGCGGTCCTGGCCCGTGTCACCTAATGGTCGATTCGACTGATTCGATGGTGATCGTAACCAACTACTCGGGTGGTAGTGTTTCGTCACACCCGATCAATGCCGACGGATCAGTAGGAGAGCACACTACTTTTATTCAACACGAAGGTTCATCGATCAACAAAAATCGACAAGAAAAAGCCCACGCTCACTCGGTCAATATCGATAAGGCAAACCGGTTCGCGTTCGTATGTGACTTAGGTAAAGACCAAGTATTAACCTATGCAATGGACGTTGAGAACGCCAAGCTATCGCTTTCATCTACTGTGGATGAGGTTGCGGGCGAAGGTCCACGTCACTTCACGTTCCACCCAACAAATCAACAGGTTTACGTTTTGAATGAGCTAGGCTGCTCGATCACCCTGTACAACCTTGGTGACGATGGAAAATTGTCGCCGTTGGAGACAGTTCCAACGCTCCCTGAAAATTGGGATGGCGAGAACACGACGGCTGATATTCACACATCTCCCGATGGTGAATTCATTTACGCATCTAACCGCGGGCACGATTCACTGGTCATTTACTCGATCGACAAATCGACAGGGAAGATGACTTTTGTTGGCCATGAGTCGACCCAAGGCAAAACACCTCGAAATTTCGCTATCACTCCAGATGGCAAATTCTTGGTGGCAGAAAATCAGGACTCCGACACCATCGTTTCCTTCAAACGAGAAAAAGATGGCACTCTGACTCCTACGGGATCTGTAATAAGCGTTCCAGCGCCCGTCTGTCTACAGTTTCTAGCAATCGACTAGTAGCAAACTTTGACCGATCTACTCTGCACTGTCAGAGCAATTCATTCCCCACCCCCAATCCCGAAAAAGGACGTTTGGCTTGAAAATCACTGACGTAAAAGTGTTTCGAATGGCCACGCCAGTTCATAAAACAGCTGGCACCAATTGGCTGTTCGTGCGCATCGACACTGATGAAGAAATTTCAGGCTGGGGTGAAGGCTCGCTTCAGTACAAGGATGCCGCTCTTGAGGCCGAAATTCTTGATTTTGCTAAGTTCCTTGAAGGTAAGGACCCAAGACGTATTGATTGGATTTGGACCTCGCTGTATCGGCGGGTTACGTGGGCTGGCGGTCCCGTTTCCATGTCAGCAATCGCCGCTATCGACCTCGCTCTGTGGGATCTAAAAGCAAAGTCGCTCGGCATTCCTGTTTGGGAATTGGCTGGCGGCAAGCATAGAGACAACGTTCCCGTCTATGCGAACGGGTGGTTCGAAGATCTCACAGAACCAGTACCCGGGGTTCCAGCTGAACTGGTCGCAAGGCAAGCCTCACCCAGATTGCACGCCGAAGCCGCACTTCGACTCAAAGACGAAGGTTGGACCGCACTAAAGTTCTATCCGTTTGGGGGGCCGCAGACAACGACTCCTGCTCAGATTAGTCACGGTATCGACTTGGTGCGTGCGGTTCGAGAAGCTGTCGGACCAGACATGGAGATTGGCATCGACGTCCGGGCGCGGTTAAATCCGTGGAGCGCTGGACGAGCTGCACAACAGCTGGAACAGTTCAACATCGCCTGGATGGAAGAGCCCATTCTCTACGACAATGTCGACGCCATCGCAGAGTTCGCTCGGTCAGTAAATGTGCCGGTTTCTACGGGTGAACAGCTGTACAACCGCTGGGAGTTTCGACCTCTGCTTGAGACCAACACAGTGAGGATTATCCAGCCTGATATCTGTCACTGTGGTGGCTTTACCGAGATTCTTAAAATAGCCAGCATGGCAGAGGCGTACTACGTGCCTGTCGCACCGCACAACTCGAACGGTCCTCTATCAACACTGGCTAGTTTACATCTTCAGATGAGCATTCCGAACTCGTTCATGCAGGAGATATTCGTATCGTTCTTCGATCGGTATCAAGACGTACTAACTAGCCCAATCGACATCACCGATGGAATCGCCACCGTTCCAGACGGACCCGGTTGGGGCGCGGATATCGACCTCGAAGCTTTGGCGAAATATACGCCAACTGATTTTGTGCAGATCCAAGACGAACCGTACTTAGATTTTTAGCGAGTACCACTAGTCGATAATAGCTTGACGTTCTGTCTCGACGTCCTCGAACCACGTTTCAAGTTCGACGAGCATTCGCGAGGCGACCTGAGGATTGTTAGGGGCAACATTGTTTGTTTCACCGGGGTCAGTCGAGAGATCGTACAGTTCAGGCGCTGGCGGCTCGGGAACGATTTTCTTTGGCTCTGGCCAGTTGAACTTTTCAGTGAAGTTTTCAGGGTAGTACTTGTATTCGATATCTTTCTCGATGTAATCGTCAGCAAGCTGCTTGTCGGCATCTGATGCGTAAGCGATATCGATGGCAGGGCGAAGCAATTTCCAGTCGCCATGACGCATCGCAGCGTTCGTGATGCCTATTGGTGAATCACCGTTAAATTGCCAGAACCGTCGTGGCTGTTCCTGTGGTGAATCCCCTCTAAGTACAGCGGTCACATCGTGACCGTCGATTGGCTTCTTGCCAACTCTCGCCGAATTCGTCAACGACAACAGCGTTGGTAACCAATCGGTGAAGCAGATCTGATCATCGATCTCTATGTCCTGGGGTAGACCGTTCGCCCAGCGCGCGATCATTGGCACTCGAATACCACCTTCGTAGACCGATCCTTTTGCGCCTGCGAAACCGTTGTTGTATCGGGAACCATCGAGCGAAACACCGTCGGGAGCTTGATCATATCGGTGACTGAATGCAGGGCCGTTGTCGCTAGTGAACATCAACAATGTGTCGTCTTCGATTCCGGAGGTTCGAAGTGCTTCACGTACTTTTGCTATTCCTCGATCCATTACTTCGATCATTGCGTAAATCAAAGCAATTCCACGTTCGAATCCGGCATCAACGTACTTCTGCGTAACTTCTTCAGGAGCTTGCAAAGGCGAGTGTGGGGCGTTCCACGTAATCATGAGGAAGAACGGTTCATCTTGGTGACGACGGATGAAATCTGCTGACTCGTCGGCAAGGACGTCGGTTAAGTAACGACCGTCCGACTTTTCTAGCGTGCCGTTACGATCAAGGTTCCAGCGGTAGTAGTCTGCCCATCCTCCCCTGAATCCAGCGAATTCGTCGAAGCCACGAGCGTTCGGATGAAATCGAGGATCAAGCGCACCGTTGTGCCATTTGCCAACCATCCCCGTCGCATATCCGGCCGACTTGAATGAATCGGCTATTGTCGCTTCTCCAAGGGCTATACGGTCGTTTCCGAGCACCTCTTGGGGGGTTACCGCTCCTGTACGGATCGGATAACGACCCGTGAGCAAAGCAGCCCGGGAAGGAGAACACACTGCCGAGCCAGCGTAGTGCTGTGTAAGGCGAATGCCTTGGGAAGCTAGTTCGTCGAGGGCTGGAGTGTGAACCCGCCCTTCTGAATACAATCCAAAATCGCCGTACCCCATGTCATCGGCGACCATTAAGACAATATTTGGACCGGTCAATGTTTTGCTCCCGTTCTGTTCGTTGACTGGCAGTTCGAACTATTCGGAATTCGAATCTTGCCGACTCAATCTAGCAACATCCTAAATACCAGAAGTGGTTGTGGGTGTCGGTTTTGACCCGAAGACGGTATTGTTTACCGGCAAAAACCGTGATGAACCTGATATCGAAGAGAGCTGCTGAAACATGGCAATGGAAACCAAACGACTAGGCAAGACGGATCTGGAAGTCGGAAGACTTGGCATTGGCCTGTCTGAAGTTGGGTTCAATCTAGAATTGGCCGACGTCGATCAGGCACGTGACGTCATCAATCAGGCGCTCGACAACGGCGTCAACTTCCTAGACACCGCAGCCTGCTACGGGATTAGCGAGGAACTGATTGGAATGGTCGTTTCCGAACGTCGCAGTGAATTCGTGCTAGCCACAAAAGCGGGTCACTATCTTCCGAGAGGCGATGGCGACGACTGGACTTACGATTTGATTATTTCGTCTATAGACCGTTCTCTTGAGCGAATGAAGACCGAATACGTTGATCTCGTCCAACTTCACTCCTGCTCAGTTGAAATCCTCGAAAGAGGCGATGTGATCAGGGCGCTGCAGGACGCCAAAGCCGCTGGCAAAAGCCGACACGTGGGCTATAGCGGCGACAACGAATCCGCTAAATGGGCGGTAACGAGTGGACTTTTCGACACACTGCAGACCAGTTTTAGTCTCGTTGATCAGTCGGCACGAATAAATCTGTTCGAAGATGTCGAAGCAAACGATATGGGACTGATCATAAAACGACCGATCGGCAATGCCGTTTGGGGTGCTGTAGCTGATCCTCGACCTTATACGCACATTCCTGAATACACGTTGGAATACACCCGGCGCTCCGGGGTCATGGGCGAAGAAGGACCACTTGCCAACGACCCGAACGACCGCATTCGACTGGCTTTGGGATTCACATTTGCTCATCCTGAGGTCGACGTTACTATCGTAGGGACGCAGCGTCCGCATCACATGAAATCGAATTTAGAGATGGTTTCCGAGCCATTTAGTATTACCGACGCCACGGTTTCCGATCTTCACGCACGTTGGGATAAATTCGCCGATGGTTGGGAACAACGGGGCTAGCCTATTTCGGGTTCTGCTGGCTAGAATGGATAGAAGTAAGCAGAACGCGATTCACCATGTGGGGGAGTGGCGAAATGGCAGACGCGCATGCCTTAGGAGCATGTGCCTTAATCGGCGTGTGGGTTCGACTCCCACCTTCCCCACCAATTTTCCGTACAATCACCGGTCGACAGAGCGACTCTGTAGTCGCAACAACGTCCCGATAATCGTTCAAGCTAAAGAAGACCAATGTCTAAAATCCTCGTTACTCGGCGTACATTTCCGGAAGCCTCAGCTGCACTTCGTGCAAGCGGTGCAGAAGTTGTGATTTGGGAAGATTCTGATGCCCCATCCCAGTCGGACTTAATCGCTGCAGTTGCAGATATTGATGGTCTCTACGCTCATATCACCAATCAAGTGAACGCTGAGGTAATGGATGCAGCACCGAACTTGAAGGTTGTTACAGAGTTTGGCGTTGGTTACGACAACATTGAAATCGCTGCTGCTAACAAGCGTGGAATTGCCGTTTGCAACACCCCGGGAATTCTTTCCGAAAGCACAGCAGACGAAGCGTTTGCGTTGTTGGCTTCAATGGCTCGACGTACCAATGATCTGCCAGCGATGGTGAAACGTGGCGAGTGGGGAGATTTCGACCCACTAGGCTATCTTGCAACCGATATTCATCATAAAACGCTTGGAATAGTCGGCATGGGTAACATTGGATCTGAGATGGCAAAACGTGCCGCTGGATTCAACATGAACGTGCTGTATTTTAATCGAAACAAGCGTGAGAAGGAATTTGGCGCAACTTACGTTGATTCACTTGAAGAAATTCTCGAGCGATCTGACTATATTTCTTTGCACAATCCTCTGACGCCGGAAACGACGAACATGATGAGCACAGATCAGTTCAAGCTGATGAAAAAATCAGCCATCCTCATAAATACCACGCGGGGTCCGGTTGTCGACCAGGATGCGCTCTACGAAGCCCTAAAGTCTGGTGAAATCGCTGGAGCAGCTTTGGACGTCACGGTGCCAGAGCCGATTCCTTCTGACCACCCGCTACTCACGCTAGACAATTGCCTAATCATGCCGCATGTGGCGAGCGCTACAGGCGACACTCGAATGAAGATGGCTATGATGTCGGTTGAGAACGTCCTTGCGGGTATGGCGGGCGACTGGCCCCCTTACTGTGTGAACCAGAAAGAGATCTCTAGTAACGCTCGCCTAAAGGGCTAGATATCTAGGTTTACCAAGTTTAATCGTCGAAGAAAGCCGCGTCTTCCTCACTCAGATACCGCTTGGTTTCCTCAACTCGGAAACTAATACCGAGACCTGGACTGTCATTCACCTCTATATGACTGTCTTTGACCTGATACGCATCTACACCTTCAAGAATATCCCACCACCAGTCAGGTTTTCCACTTGGAAGTTCGAACGCTATAAAGTTCTGTGGCATCGCTGCACCTACGTGGACGTGCGCAGCTAGCCCGATCAAACCATCAACCGTACCGTGGGGTGCCATTTGAATATTATGTAGATCGGCAAACTCCGCGATCCATTTGAGTTCCGAAATGCCACCAACGTCCATTGGGTCAGGGCCGACTACGTCGACTGCGTGCTGCTCAATGAGGTCTTTAAATCCGTGCCGCAAGTAAATCTGCTCGCCGGTGTGAATTGGTGTCGATGTGTATGGCGTTACTTGTAAGAAGTATTCAGGGTGCACATATGGCGTGTAATCCCCAGTAATGGTGTCTTCCATCCACATCAGGTGATATGGCTCAAGCGCTTGTGCAAGACGTAGCGTGTCTGACGAAGTTAAACCGGGGCCGCAGTCTAGAGCGAGCCCTACCTCATCGCCAAGTACTTCTTTCATAGCAATTACTGCATCGACAGTAATGTTAAAGCCTTTTTCTGTCATTACTCCACGGTTTCCATACTTATCGGCCTCGACATATTCTCCGTACTGAAAATCAGGCATATGTTTGAGCATTGGTGAACCGTGGAATGCAATTCCCTGCTTGATGATAGAGAAATTCTGAGGCAGATTTTTCATCCATTTCATGTTTTCAGCGAAAGCTTCAGGTGTGTATCCTGCGAAACCCTTACGGTAGTTGCCGTTGTAGACCCGAACCTTGTCTCTGATCTTTCCACCAAGAAGCTTATATACCGGTGCATTCAGTGCTTTACCTGCGATATCCCAAAGCGCAATTTCTATCGCACTGACACCCGATCCCCAGGGCTTAAATCCACCTGCCCGCCGGATATGTAGCAGGACTCTTTCTACATCGGTAGGGTCCAGACCTAGTATCAAGTTTTTGTAGTACTCGATTTGTGGTTTGAAAAACGTTTGATTCCGAGGTGACTCAACACCACCGATACCGTCTATACCTTCGTCGGTTACGACACGTACTACGGGATGGTCACCTATAACTGCGACCTTTATGTCTGTAATCTTCATGATTTCTCCATAGTCAAATTCTGAGCGGGTTAGGCGAGATTCTACGCTCGTGCAAAATATTTTTCTTCCGATCTTGTGCTTTTTTCATTCGTCAAAAAAATCTTTGTCTTCTTCCCTTAGGTATTTCTTAGCTTCTTCAGGAATAAATGTCACACCGAGGCCGGGAGAATCAGGCACTTGGATATGACTATCTTCCACCGGGAACGTTTCGCCTTCCATGATGTCGAGCCACCACGCGGGTTCCGCTTTCGGAAGTTCGAAAGCGATGTAGTTGTCGGGAAGTACTGCTGCCAGATGAGTCTGTGCTGCCAGTCCGATTAAGCCATCGAAAACCCCGTGTGGAGCGAACTGAATTCCATGTAGGTCAGCGTATTCTGCTATGAACTTCATCTCGGCGATACCGCCGACATCGGCAACATCTGGTCCAAGTACGTTCACTGCGTTTCGTTCGATAAGTTCGACGAAGTTTTGCCGCAGATAAATCTGTTCGCCAGTGTGAATCGGAGTCGACGTGTATGGCGTGACTTGGGTGTAGAGATCGGCTAGCACGTAGGGTGAGTAGTCGCCAGTAACCATGTCTTCGAGCCACATGATGTTCGATCCTTCGAGCTCTTTTCCAAGCTTTAAGGCATCTGGAACCGTCATGCCCGGGCCACAGTCGAGGGCGAGCCCGACATCATCTCCCAGAACATCGAGCATCGCCTCGATTCGCGTCATCAGGTACCTAAACCCTTTGCCCGTAATCGTGCCGCGATTTGGGTACCTCATGTTCTTTACTGGCGTTCCATAGTAAAAACCGTCAACATTCTGCATTCCACCATGAAACGAAACAGCCTGTTTTATAATCGAGAAGTTGTACGGATGGTCCTTCATCTTCTGCATGTTCTCGGCGTAATGTTCCGGTTCTTTCCCTTTCATGTCGAACCGAACACTACCGTTGTAAACCTGAACTCTGTCCCGAATCTTGCCACCGAGCAATTTATATACGGGTAGATTTGCAGATTTTCCTGCGATGTCCCACAGAGCCATCTCGATTGCGCTTACAGCCGCACCCCAAGGCTTGAAAGATCCCATGCGGCGTATGCCGAGCATGACCCGTTCTACGTCGGTCGGATCCTTACCGATGATCATGTCCCGGTAGAACTCGATCATTGGCTTTAGATACGGTTTCCAATATTCAGCAGCCCCAATGCCGTCGATGCCTTCGTCGGTTGTGATTCGTACTATTGGTGCATCGCCGATTATTGCAACTTTTAGGTCGGTGATTTTCAAGTTCAGTTCCCGAGTTATTGAATGACGTTCATCGATATTTGAAAAATTTCTGCATGAGCTGCAGCATAAAACGTAATAATAGACCAGATGTGTTTACTAATATCAGATCTGTAAATCAGACGAATATTGGATTTCGGTATTACTATTCGTTGTCAGAAAATATTTCCTCAGCAAACGGAGACGGCAATGAAAGTAGCGACGTGGCGCGGCGGTACCGAAATAACAATTGACGAAATTCCGATGCCAAAGGCTGGCCCGAGCGAATTGGTGATGAAGGTACTTTCGTCTGGAATTTGCGGAACGGATATACACAAGACTCAGGGCCTGTTTCCGGCAACTCCACCAGACATTCTTGGTCACGAATTTGTTGGGCCTGTTATCCAAGTCGGTGATGGAGTCGCCGAATCGTTAATTGGCAAGGTGATCGGATGCACACTGAATCCTGCCTGTGGCGAATGCCAAGGCTGTCTAACATGGTCGGCAATGCACTGCGAGCGCAACAAACGCTATTCAGGTGGATTCGCTGAATACGTCCTAGTCGATTACCGACAGGCTCACATCGTCCCTGACGGACTCGACCACGAAACCGCTTCTATGGCAGAGCCGCTCGCTTGCGTTATATCAACGTTCAACATGATCGACGTCGAAGAAGGGTGTGATGCACTAGTCGTTGGTGGTGGCTTGTTGGGTCTGTTGACTGTTGGATTGCTCAAGCTACGCGGGGCGGGGAACATCATCGTCTCGGAACCGAATGCCCAACGACTCGCCATGGGCAAGCAGTTCGGTGCTACTCACCTGAACGATCCAACAAAAGATGATCTCGCCGAGCTCGTCAACGATGTAACCGGCGGCTATGGCGTGAAGATTGGCGCCGAGGCAGTTGGAGTACCAGCGTTGGTCGCAAGCGTTTCGAAACTGATTCGTCCACGAGGTAACTTGGTTTTGGTCGGTGTATCGCCGCAGGGTTCAGCGCTGCCAGTCGACCTCTATGATTTGCACTACAAAGAAATCACCATGAGCGGCGCGTTCGGTGCGGGTGATGCGTTCGGCGAAGCTCTCGAAACACTGCCAAAACTCAATCTTGAAGGAGTCGTTAGCGGACGATTCCCACTCGAAGAAACATCGAAAGCACTGGAAATATCGGCAAAGGGCGGCGGCGTGAAGTACATGATCGCCCCGCACGATTAATCGCTATGCAGATCGTTTAGTGCTAGTTTCCCAACCAATACAGCGGTAATCTGCGTTCGCCCTCAATAAAAAGCTAGACAAATTTACGCACCACTGGTGCTGCAGTAGAGGTAATACATGCCAAAGCTCTCGGGTGGAGAAGCCCTAATCAAATCGTTGGTACGGGAGGGTGTTGAAGTCATTTTCGGATTGCCGGGTGTTCAGATGTACGGCATCGTCGCTGCGTTACGAGATGAGCCAAGCATCAAGTTCGTCGTGACTCGCAACGAAACTTCAACGACCTATATGGCAGACGGATATGCCCGAACTACCGGCAAGGCCGGAGTAGCCATGGTTGTACCTGGCCCCGGCATCTACAACGCTGGTGGTGGACTTTCGACTGCATTCTCTCGGTCATCCCCAGTGGTGTTGATTGCTGGTCAGATTCCTCGAGACGGTATTGGCAAGAATTTTGGTGGACTTCACGAAGTAAACGATCAAAAGGAAATCACTAATCCCGTAACCAAGTGGCAGAAGCAGGTTCTTCGTCCTCACGAGGTTCCTGAAGGCATCCACGAAGCATTTAAACAGGCCCAGTCAGACCGACCTTCACCGGTTCACTTCGAACTTCCTCCGGAGACTATGGTCGAACGAGAAGACGTTGAACTTCTAGAGCCGGCGAAGATCGAACGCAAAGTTCCTGCCGACTCGATTATCGAACAGGCTGCTAAAGAGATCTCTGCCGCTCGCAAACCGGTTATCTACGCCGGCGGCGGAATCGCACGATCTGACGCCGAGGCCGAACTTGTGGCATTTGCCGAAGCCCACCATATTGCCGTTCTAACTTCTGCCGGTGGTAAAGGAACGATGTCGGAACGCCACGCTCTTGCACTAGGAGGCTCGCTTGGCCCGACGGGTCTGTTGAAGGACTACATCGAGGATGCTGATCTTGTTATCGGTATTGGAACTCGCTTCTCGATGCGAAATCAGGCAGCGGCCGACGCTCGATTGATTCATGTTGATGTCGACCCCGCAATGATCGGGCATGTGCACCAGAACTCTCTTGGAGTGATCGGTGACGTGAAGGCGTCGCTACCGAAACTCAGTGCTGCGATCACAGCTGCCGGCGGTGGGAAGTGGAACTCTCCAGAAACCGAAGTGGCCAAGATTCAAGTGAATCTCACCAACAGCGAAGAAGAGATCAATCAGCCGCAAGAGGACTACCTTCGAGCGTTACAGGAGGGTGCTCCTGACGACGCGATTATGATCTTCGGAATGACTCAGCTTGGTTACTATTCACGACCTCGCTGGATCACTGATAACCCGAAGTCATACATCGATTCTGGATATTCAGGAAACCTTGGATTCGCCTTCCCGACTGCTCTTGGCGCCAAGGTCGGAAACCCCGACAAACCAGTTATTTGTGTCTCAGGTGACGGCGGATTTATGTACAACTCGTCGGAGATTTCGACGGCTGTCAAGTACGGAATCAACCTTGTAACCGTGATCTACAACGATGGTCACTACGGCAACGTGGCGCGTGACATGGACGACGACTTCGGTGGTACTTACGAAACCGATTTCGTGAACCCCGACTTTGTGAAACTTGCGGAAGCGTATGGAGCGGTTGGTATTCGGGCTGAAGGTCCGTACGACGTGAAGAACGTTCTGCCTAAAGCGCTGGCAATGAATAAGCCGGTGTTCATCGACGTACCAGTCTCACGAGTCCCTCGACCCAAGCAATGGTCGGCCCGTGCCGCCTGGACGACTCCACAGGATGGATTGCTGGATTAGCTCACGGGTTCTATCGAATGTCCGATACAACGACAAACGCCCGAGTAGCAACTCGGGCGTTTGTAATTAACTTTGGTTCACCGCTTACTAGTTCGCCCCATCCTCGTGCGGTCTAAGAGCTGCCTCGATAGCGAAGTTGGCTGGAGTTTGGATGCCTAGTTGTTTGCCCATTTCGACTACTCGGGCGTTGAGGAGTCCGATCTCGATGGGATTCCCTGCAATTAAATCGTGCCCCATTGAACCGATGATAAACGGCTCACGTTTCTGGGTAGTTGCAAGAGTTGAGTTCACTAACTCTTCTGAAATCGCTACGCCTTTCGCTCTCGCGACCGCAGCTACTTCAGATAGAACCTGTCGATACATTTCGGTCGTAGTTTCTTGAGCGAATATGTCGCCGATCGGCTTGCGCGTCAGTGCTGTCATACCGCTTAGAGCGCAGATGAAAGTGAACTTCATCCACAAAGCCATTTCGATATTCTCGTTGGCTTCAGCAGCGAGTCCAGCTGCCAAACAGCGTTCAACGAGTGCGGTCACTCGTTCCGATGGACCACCGCTCATTTCGCCAATGACTAACGAACCGGGACCACCGGCTTGCTTGACCACCCCAGACTCCGATATCAATGCTGAAACGGTGGCAGTGCAACCGAGTACGTGATCTGCACCGAACGCCTCGGCCAGTAGGGGCTCGCTGTCGATACCGTTTTGCATCGAAATAATCAACGTTCCGTCACCGACCATCCCACCTGATGCCATCGCTTCGATTGCGGCGTCGGTTCCCCAACTCTTCACGGCAAAAATAACGAGATCGACCCTGTCCATGGTCGACATATCATCAGTCGCAGCACACTCGACTTCGAAATCGCCAAGAAGTACCGATTGCAACTGAAGCCCGTTTTTGCGGATAGCTTCTAGGTGAGGGCCTCGAGCGATCATCGTAACCTGTGCACCGGCTCTTGCCAGTGCTCCGCCGTAGTACGCACCTGTGCCGCCTGCACCAACTACCGCCGCTCTGAAATCGTTATCACTCAACTTATATCTCTCTTTAGTTGTTTAGAAACTTCAATACTTTGGTACTGGTGCCAATCTTAGGTTAGATGTGACGTCGAGTGAACAGCAAAAGTGGTTCATCTGCCAACCGCTGCAATTTCTCATCCATAGTTTCAAATTCGGCAACCAGAAAACATCTACAAAATTTCTTGATGAACGTGCCGAGGGTTACGGATAGACTCTTTGACTATGACTGTTCTCAAAGACATTTATGTGGGTCTAAGTGCTGGCGCCGTTGCTGCGATTATCGCCGTGTTGGTTTCGTTGCCATTGGAATCGCCCGACGACATACGGCTAAATTCAGCGACGGTAGGACTAGCTGCATTATGCGTCGGAGCAATATCAGGTGGATTGTGGCGGTTATCCGGATCCGTCTACGAAGCTAAACGCCGATTTTGGTTGTACTCAGCCTTGTTGGGATTTGTGATTCTGCTTGCCGCAGTATTGGCGGAGAGTCAGCTTGACGATGCTTTGGTCTTTACAATTCCATTAGCGATCATCGTGGCAATCTGCTCCATATTCTTTACATCTGCCTTCGCAACCAGAGCCAAGTATGGAAACTGGCCGGGCATTGCTCTCGTAATAATCGCAGTGGTACTTAGCATTGCTCTCGCAGGGCAGGGGGACCAGGAATCTGGAACGCTCACTCTTCCGCCTCCTCCGTGACCTATTCGATACTGGATTAACTTACTCCCCATGTTCAAATCAACAAAAAGTACGTTCGTTGTTTCGATTGGATTGATCGCGCTTGTCGCCGTTGCCTGTAGCGGCGGTAACGATAGTCCGAGCGGAAATTCGGTGACTGTCGTCGCGCAAGAATCGAAAACGCGAACTGCATCACCAGTTGTCACAGGCGACACGTCAGTTTCTGTATCGACTGACGGAACGTTCATGGTGAGCGAAGACTCAGAAGCAACGTTTACAGTCAACGAAAAACTGTCTCGGTTACCGTTGCCCAACGATGCGGTGCTGCGAACGAGCGTTATCAGCGGCGAAATCGATCTCTCTGCTAAGTCTTCGTCTCTGGAGATCGATCTTCATTCACTTGAAAGCGACGACTCGCGTCGCGACAACTATGTGCGAGACCGACTTTTCCCAAGTCAATCCACAGCGACGATCAGCATTACAGACTTTCCTGACGTTCCAGAGCAGTTCGCTGATGGTGAGGCTTTCACTTCTACCGTGACAGGGACCGTCAACGTTAACGGGTCCGACGCCGTAATCGAGTTCTCCGTCGAATCACGACTTGATCCAGATCGGCTGCTTGTTCTTGTAAAGGGAGATTTCACTTGGGCAGACTTTAACATGTCCGCTCCGACTAGCAACTTCTTCGTCGTCAAAGATGACGTTCACGTCGAAGTGTTGATATCGGCCGTTCCAAAATAGTCGGTGGCTTCAACTTGTGCTGAACTCGTTGATTCAGCGCAAGGAATTTCAGTGATTAACGACTACTATTGAATCCATGTCGCAAGATCACGTCCGAAATTTCTGCATAATCGCCCACATCGATCACGGTAAGTCGACGCTTGCTGATCGCCTAATCGAACTCACTGGGGCAGTTTCAGAACGGAAGATGACCGCACAGCACCTCGATACGATGGAGTTAGAGCAGGAACGCGGCATCACTATTAAGGCGCAGGCAGTTCGTCTTCAGTATCAGGCGAAAGACGGAGTCGAATATCAGTTCAATCTAATCGACACTCCTGGGCACGTCGACTTCGCGTATGAGGTGTCGCGGTCGCTAGCTGCCTGTGAAGGTGCAGTGCTGCTGGTTGACGCCACCCAAGGTATTCAAGCCCAGACAATCGCGAACGTATATCTGGCGTTGGAGAGCGATCTCGAAATAATTCCTGTTCTCAATAAACTGGACATGCCTTCCGCTCAGCCTGAGCGTGTGATGACCGAACTGGAACAGACATTCGGCTATGGCGAAGACGAGGTTC
>CAWVYJ010000004.1:0-57967 GCA_963934365.1 uncultured Dehalococcoidales bacterium
TCTTTCAAGCGATTTCTGACTTTTTCAGCGGCCGAACATATGTAATTATTATCATTTGGATAGTTGGTATCGCTTTCTTGGCCATCCTCGGATACGCCGTGTACTCGACACGGAAAGGCTCGAATCTTTCGAGCGAAGACGACGAAGAATTCATGAGTCGTGATGACATCCTCGCCGAGATAGCGAGCCTTGACGAAAGGTACGAAGTCGGCGAAGACGATGGAACCCCCGTCAACCTCGATAAATACTACGACCGTCGGAATGAATTAAAACGAATGGCGCTTGAGATCAACGATGAGTCGGATGATAATGAAGGCGAAACCAAACCCGCAGATTCGGACAATTAACTGTGGAGCAGAGACGACAAGTACTAATCGGAGTGGGAATTCCAGTTTTATTAGTGCTGTCGCTCTTTACATGGGGTGTGATCCAGAACGATGGTGAAGCTGGTCGCCCAGGCATCAATGATAATTTCGGCGAAGTCGATCTTTCAGTAGAGCCGTTCGCTGATTTCGAGTTGACAACTCTCGCTGGTGAAGTGATTTCAATCGCCGACTATAAAGGCAAGATCGTTATGGTCGACTTTTGGTCCTCTTGGTGCGCACCGTGCCGTGCAGAAGGCCCTATCCTCGCCGAGACCTACGACAAATGGCAAGAACGTGGAGTTGAATTCATAGGTGTCGCTATTTGGGACACCGAAGATCCCGTTGAGGAGTTCATAAAACGTAACGGAATCAACTACGTAAACGGCATCGACCCTTCTGGAACAATTTCAATCGACTTCGGGGTGAAAGGGATTCCAGAAAAATTCTTCATCAATCCGGAAGGCGAAATAGTGAAGAAGATCGTTGGTCCAAATACCAGCCGAACTCTAGACGGCATTCTTACTGATATGTCCGACACAGCACTTGGAATCATCTCCCCCGACTAGTGTTCAACAGGTACCGAGCGCAACAAATGGGTCTGGTTGGGTGTGTGTGTAAATTTTATTTTGCCCGAGAAATCACATAATTGTGTGGGAAATATCTTTCCAATACGGGTTATGAAGTTCTATCAAATGCGACTTTTTAGATCGGCGCCACTTTTTGATTTGGGACTCACGAGCCCACCCAGTTTCGATCGATTCACGGATTTAACTCCACACTAGCATTGTGGTTCTGTACTCCGTTCTAAAGTCACCACCTCGGCCAAGTCTGTGTTGTTCGATACGCGTCTTTAAATCGACCGTAAATCCTGTGCAAATAACGCCTTTTACGCTTAACAGAGGTGATGTTACGAGGTATTTGAGAGAGAATCCCGTTAACAATACTGATATAAAAAAAACGATGACACTTCCCAGCACAAGATCCTTCGGCTGCACTCGGGATACGAAAGTGGCAAGCAAGTTCGCCCCTAGTTTTGCCGTATACCGCCATCGACGTTTAGAGCCTGCCCCGTGATCGACTTCGCTCGTTCAGAAGCAAGAAATGCGACTGCTTTGCCGACGTCATTTACGGTCTGCTCACGACCGAGCGGCACCAGTTCCGAAACAGTCTGCTGGAATATTTGACGGGGTGTTAATCCTGCATTCTCAGCGTGCGTAAATTGTCTCCACTCGGCGATATTCTCCCAAAGCGGAGTCCAAATCAATCCAGGGCAGACCGTGTTGACGTTTATACCGTGCTCAGCCAGTTTGAATGCCCACGCCTGCGACACATTAATAGCGGCCGCCTTAGACGCCGCGTACGAAGCGAAACCGGGTCGGCCAGCTCGGCCAGCGATCGATGAAATATTCACGATCTTACCGTAGCCACGTTCGACCATGTAGTTCTCTACCGACTGCGTACTGTTCACAATGCCGAAAACATTCACATCAAAAGTAGACTGCCAATCATCGACACTCGGGTTTTTACGAGTCTTAAACCCCTCTGCACCGCCAACACCAGCATTGTTCACGAGAACATCTAACTGGCCGAATGCTTCCAAAGTTGCCTCGACCATGTCATCTGTTGACCACTGCTGGGTGACGTCGGTCTCACAGTAGTAAGACTGGGTTCCATTAGCCTTGATTTCGGCAACGACGCCCTTGGCCGATTCTTCGTCCATATCAGCGATAATCACATTCGAACCGCGTCGAGCTAGCTCGAGCGCTATCCCGCGTCCGATGCCTCTCGCACCACCCGTTACTATCGATGTTTTGGCTTCAAAATCCATAAAATAAGTAGCGCATGTCAGCGCATGAAAAAGCCGCCATCAACGTTCAATGACTGACCTGTGATGTTCTTAGAGTCTTCCGATAAGAGGAATGCAACCGCATCTGCAACGTCTTCAGGAGTCTGTTCCGTTTTCATCGGAATATTGTCGGCAATCATCCTGTCGAACACTTGGCGAGGATTCATTCCTTTGAAAGCTGGGTTGGCATTGGCGTAACGATCTCCTATCTGCTCCCACATAGGCGTCCAAAGCAGACCGGGACAAATAGCGTTGACGGTAATGTTGAAGCGAGCGAGTTCGAGTGCGGTCGATTGCGTAAGACTTATCACTGCAGCTTTTGAAGCGGAATAATGCGGGAGAGATGGTCGCCCTTCCCTACCTGCAATCGATGCGAGATTCACGATTCGGCCACTGCGACGTTTGGTCATCTGTGCACGAAAAGCCGAAGTAACGTTGGTCATCCCCATTACGTTTACCTGATAGGTGCGCTTCCAGTCATCTTCGGTCGAGTGTGAACGTGTTTGCCACCCTTCTGAACCGGCGATGCCTGCATTGTTTATTAGGAAATCAGCAGGACCCAACTCTTCAACAGTACCGTTCACAAGGGCATTACAAGATTCGAGATCAGTGACATCCGTGACGAATGAGTTAGAATTTCCCGAAATTTCACGAGCCTCATAAGCGGTTTGTGCCGCTGCATCTTCGTTGATATCAGCGATCATCACAGACGCGCCTTTTTCGGCGAGTTTCAGCGCGATCACACGTCCAATGCCTGTAGCACCGCCGGTCACCACTGCAACTTGCCCTTTGAAATTCACACACTGCTACTTACGATTGATTATTATTCTAATTCGGCTCGAGATTATACTTGCAAATGATCGAATTCAATGCAACCACGTCGTGTGTAATGTGCAAAATTGGTATGCGAATGAATATCCTAATTGACCGTTTTTTAAGAAACAAGAACTCAAATACGGCTACGAGTTAGTTGGAAAATCTCTAGCTCATCTGAGAGTTGAACTGAATCAGGACAAGAGTGATGTCAGTGTCACTCATAAAGGGCGAGTGATCACTCGTGTGTTTCTAAACAGGAGCGGCATGAACGCTATAGTGACGATATCTGAAGCGACGCCCATCAAGCTACCGTCACTCGGCCAGAGCAATAGAGGGCTAGTCTACACAGGCTTATTGTTCCGAGTTTTCTCACTCTCACAGCTCGATTTTCGCAAACCAGCGTCGTTCGATTTAGCGGCCGAACTTGTCGACTAGGCGTTATCTATAAAGCGTGGTGGCAGTACAAAGTCAGACGTTTAATCTGATTTAGCACATTTCATTTTTGCCCCGCATGCAGGGCAAATTTAGAATAAGGGTTTTACGTTCAATTTCTACTGCGCCTGGGCAGTCAGAATCACTCGAGGATTTTATTGACAGTTCCCCTGATTTCGACCGCGTTAGTTGGACATGAATTTGGTCCTTATGACGTGACAATTCCTGCCGAACGTGCAAATGCCTACGCAAAAGCAGTAGGAGGCGACGAATCGCCAGATTATGGCGACTCGCTAGCCCCGATCATGGTGGTAGCCGCTGCTCTTACCGAATTGATAGAAGATTTAGGGCTATTCTCTGGCGGATTACAGACGATTCATGCAGGGCAAGAAGTCAGTTGGGCTAGACAAGTGAAGATCGCTGAGAAGATCGATGCCACTGGCAGACTCGCAGCCAATTCAGTACGACGAGGTAATCACTTCGCCACGGTATCGGTTTCTTACAAAGATTTGACCGGATCTGAGATAGGTACATCCTCAACAACCATTATCGTCAGTGGGGAGGAGTCGTAATGACGACTAGCAACTCACAACGAAATACAGGAGATATTCTTACTGGATTCGAACGGCAAATCACTCAGGATAGAGTCGACGCTTACGCCGAAGCATCGGGCGATCATAATCCGATTCATCTCAGCGAAGAATACGCCTCAACGACGCAGTTCGGAACCCGCATTGCACATGGAATGTTAAGCCTTGCGCTCGTAACGGAAATGCTGGCATCAGAATTTCCGCGTACTTGGCACACTGGCGGCAAACTGAAGGTTCGCTTCAACGCTCCCGTATTCTCTGGCGAGATCGTAACGACATATGGAGAGATCACCGCGATCAACGAAGAAAATGGTCAATTGATCGCAACCTGCACGATTGGATGCAAAACTGAGGATGGTAAGGATGCAGTTGCCGGGCGGGCAATGGTTCCGTTGGAATAAAATAAATCACTCTTCCACAATTATTAGTGTGGATTAGAAATACGGATCAGATAATGACAGGTATTCCTGAAGGTATAGTCCCAATAGCTCTCGATGCGATGGGTGGAGATCACGGCCCATCGGTTACGGTGCCCGCCGCACTTCAGGCTATCGGCAAGGGTGGCGTTGCGGTGGCGCTTGTCGGAGATCCAGTTGCGATCCAAATTGAACTCGACAAATATGACACACCTGCGAAGCAGTTAGTACAGGTCGTTCCGGCCGATGGCCTAGTCGAAGAGGGCGAAAGCCCGGCACGCGCATTCCGTTCCAAACCCAAGGCATCCGTATTCGTTTCTGCTGGTGTAGTGAAAATGGGCAAAGCCGCCGGATTCGTAAGCATGGGCTCGACTGGTGCTTCAATAGCAGCAGCGACAGTCGTTTACGGAACACTCGACGGTATCGATCGCGGTGCGCTCGGTGGACCAGTTGTTGGCTACGCACCCAACACCGTAATTATCGACCTTGGTACGAACGTAGATACCAAACCCAGCCTACTGGTCGACTTTGCTGCACTAGGTAACGCAATGTCTAAGCTTATTTACAAGAACGTCAATCCTCGAATTGCTATGTTGAGTGTCGGTTCAGAAGAAGGCAAGGGTAATGCTCTGGTCAAAGAGACTACCGACCTCCTGAATTCGACCGATCTAAATTTCATCGGCAACATCGAGCCCAGCGATCTGCCAGAAGGCAAAGCCGAAGTTGTTCTCTGTGACGGATTCGTTGGTAACGTTATTCTCAAACTTACCGAAGGGCTCGGCGACGCAATTGTCAGCCACGTAAAGAAGGTTCTCGGTGAGACCGAAGAGAGCGAAAGACTCTCGAAAGAAATATTCGAAAGAATGAATATTCTTGAGGCATTTGGCGGAGGGCCACTCTTGGGAGTGAACGGCCTTGCTATCGTCGGACACGGAGCATCAGGCGTGAACGCTGTGGCAAACGCCATCGGCACTGCCAAATTCGTTGTCGACACCGGATTGATCGGAGCCCAGCAGGCTGAACTTGATCGAATTAGAGCTGAAGTTAGTTAGTGATTAGCTGCACCGAGCAATTCGCTCTGTGCAATACATGACGTAAATTAGGGGTCATATATTGAGCGGCAATGAGCCAAGAAGTGCGCTGGTAACGGGAGGTTCTCGCGGTATAGGACGAGCAACAGCTCTTCGGCTAGCCGCGAACGGACACCGTGTTGCCGTTAACTACAACACTCACCCTGAAGAGGCTGAAACCGTAGTCGAAGAAATTCGCTCTGCAGGCGGGATTGCAGTAGCCGTCGGTGGAAACGTCGCCGAAAAAGAGAGTGCTGTTGAAATGATCAATAAAGCTGTCAAAGCACACGGACCTATCGAGATCCTCATCAATAATGCAGGCGTCATCAATGATTCGCTTCTGATGAGAATGAAAGACGAACAGTTCGAGTACACCATGAAAGTGAACATGTTCGGCACTTACTACTGCACCCACAAAGTAATTCCCGGAATGGTCAAAGGCCGCTGGGGACGAATCGTGAATATTTCTTCAGTTGTCGGCATGCGAGGCAACATAGGGCAGTCGAACTACTCAGCGTCGAAAGCTGCCGTATTTGGATTTACCCAATCGATTGCTAAGGAAGTTGCGACTAGGGGCATCACAGCGAACGTAGTAGCTCCCGGCTACATCACGACTGCTACTTCAGCTGATATCACCGACAAGCAACGCGACACCGTAATGACCTGGATTCCACAGGGTCGATTCGGTGAGCCTGACGAAGTCGCACCAACGATAGTTTTCCTCACTACCGACGAAGCCCAATACATCACCGGCGACATAATTCGTGTCGACGGCGGAATGGCCATTTAGTACAGCCTGGCTGGTTTTGAACGAGTCCAATATGTCTAACAATAAGTCCGCTGGTTCGAGCAACGACCTTTCGGGAAAGATAGCGCTTATCACTGGCGGTTCACGCGGAATCGGCAAGGCTATCGCCTTCGAATTGGGTCGGCGCGGTGCCACGATCGCCATCAACTACCTCAAGAACCACAAAGCTGCACAGGCCACGGTCGACGAGTTAGAATCAGCCGGCATATCTGCCACTCGTATCAAGGCACACGTTGGTGACGAAACAGCAGTCGAATCGCTAATCGAAAAGATCGATGAAAAGTTTGGACGCCTCGACATCCTCGTAAACAATGCTGCTTCTGGAGTCATGCGTCCTGCCACAGAACTTTCAGCGAAGCACTGGGACTGGACTCTCGATATCAACGCACGTGGCCCGTGGTTGCTAGCTAAAGCTGCCGCACGGCTGATGCCTGAGGACAGTCGGATTATAAATCTCTCCAGCCCGGGTTCAACTCGAGTACTCCCCGCATACTTCGCAGTTGGCGTTTCGAAAGCGGCTATCGAAGCTGTGACTCGATACCTAGCGGTCGAATTTGGTCCAAAAGGCATCGCTGTGAACACCGTTTCGGCCGGATTTGTGATGACCGATGCCATCGAATCATTCCCCGATGAGCTTGGAATAAAAGATATCGCTTCAAGGGCGACACCAGCCGGGCGAGTCATTTTGCCTGAGGATGTAGCGAAGGTAGTCGCGATGATGTGCGGTACCGACGCCGAGATGATCCGTGGGCAAGTAATCACGGTCGACGGCGGTGAAACGCTTCGTCACCAGTAGGAGAAATTGCCCTACCTGACGAGTCGGATGTTCGAGCTATCGAACAGTCGCTATAACTCCGTCAACATCAAATTCTGTACCGGCCTCTATGAATTTCATCCGAACTAGCGCAAGACTAAGGAATTCACCTGAGCCCGTTTGCATCTGCGAGGCACTGGTAACTACTCCCGCAGGCTTGGTACCACTCAATAGCTTCGTGCCTTCCGTCAATGACGTCGACGATTTCAGCACCCTTATATTACGTTGAACCTTATCGTAGGCATCGAGTCTAGCGATGACTTCTTGACCGACATAGCAGCCCTTATCGAAATCTATCAATGACAGCAATCCAGCCTCGATCGGATTGGCGTGTTCACCGTATTCACGGTCTGAGCCTGGAATAGCGTTGTCAATCCTGAAGTGCTCAAAATTAGTTGGATCAATTGCTATTACACCAACTTCTACAAGCGATTCCAAAATCTGTACAGAGCTATCTTTCTGGCAAATAATGTCGACCCACTCAACTCCACGAGACGAGTCGGAAATGAGCTCCACCAAATCATCTTCGAGAGAAGCCTGCACCACGGCATCAAGATCGATCTTTGAACCGAATACCTCCTCAGCTGCCGCTATAGATTTAGGACCCACTAGTGAAATTCGGGTACTCTGTCGGGTACGATCGTTGAGCTCAGCATCCTCGATAATGGTGAAATAGTCGATCGCCGAAATGAGACGATCGTAATTCGAAGAGTCGGAGATGAGTAATAACTCATTCTCAGAAGTATGAGCAACCAAGAAAACGTCGATCACTCGACCTGTGGCAAAAGTCAACGCAGTTCTACGTGACCGCCCGACCTCAAGACTAAGCAGGTCTTTCGTAGTCAGTCGATGAAGCAGATCTAGAGCATCAGGACCGGTGTGCGAAACAATAGCCGCATTATCCCAAACAAACATTCCGCAGCCGGCGGCGAGCGCGTCAAGTTGAAAATTATCTGCCGCTAGAGAAGTAGTTGGTTGCAAGAGCTAAACCCAAAACCATTTCGGGCTCAAGAAAAAGTGGATAGCCACATTAAACCGAGAAAGAAGTACCGCAACCACAAGTTTTAGCGGCATTCGGGTTCGAGAATTCGAAGCCTTTACCGTTCAGTCCATCGGAGAAATCTAGAACAGTTCCCGCAAGGAACACGAACGCCTTTTTCGGAACAAAGACTTCGACTCCATGCTGGACGATGACTTTATCATCTGGCTCCGCACGCTCAACGATATCAAGAACGTAAGTTAAGCCCGAACAACCTCCACCTTTCACTGCGACTTTCAGGCCGAATTTCTCCATGCCTTTGTCACCGGCGAACTGAGTTACCTTGCTCGCTGCTTTTTCAGTGATTTTTATAGTGTTGATTGGAACTGTGCGTTCCGGAGCCATCGTCATCTATCTTCACCTGCTGTCGTAGGTTCTAGTACTGCAGAAATCATACTCTACCTATTCTCGCGTGAAAAACACTTTCGGGCAAAAAAACTCGCGTTAAGTCATTTTTTACTGTGATTTGATTAATTCCTAACTACAATTGAGGCTTCGTGTAAAAATTAACGCCCGTTAGACTCACTTTAGGAACAAATTAGTTTACGCAAATGACTGAAAACTCCAGCAAACCTCGTATCGTCGTACTAAACACTCGTGCAGCAAACGTGCACAGCGTTGAAAAGGCGCTTCGCAAAGTTGGAGCCGACCCTATCGTAACGAGCGATCCAGCCGAGCTTGAGTCCGCCGATGCCGCTGTTCTTCCTGGTGTTGGAGCCAGCGATGCAGTCATGACAGCGCTAAACACGCTGGGAATGACTGAGCCGGTGAAAGAATTCGCAGCTTCCGGGAAACCGCTTCTTTGCGTGTGCGTTGGCTTACAAGTGCTGTTCGATAGCTCTGAAGAAGGCACACTGCCTGGCCTAGGACTAGTCGATGGAAATGTTCAACTGATCCCGACGGGTATGATCGACGAGCTGGGTGCAGCGATGAAAGTTCCGCACATCGGCTGGAACGAAGTTCAGTTCACTGGCGATGACGCTAATCGAAACCCGATGTTCAAAGGTATCCCGCAGGGCTCGCACTTTTACTTCGTTCACTCATACAGATGTGTTCCCGACCAGATAGCGGAAGTCGCTGCAACCAGCAAATACGGCGTCGAAATCTGTGCTGCCATTGCCCGTGGTAACGTCGTGGGAACTCAATTTCACCCGGAGAAGAGCGGCGATGTCGGTCTTCAGATCTATAAAAACTTTCTGTCTCTAGCTTCTAATGTCTCTAACCAACAACTCAGCTCCCCAGCTCTACCAAAAGAACTCTGAATTCGAATGGATATCCTTCCAGCAATAGATTTGAGAAACGGACACTGCGTCCGCTTGACTCAAGGAGACTACGACCGTGAGACCGTGTTCGACGACGACCCCGCTGCAGTAGCCAAGCGGTGGGTAGATCAGGGCGCTCGCAGGATGCACGTTGTAGATCTTGACGGTGCGCGAGATGGCGTCCGAGCAAATGCCCACGCTGTTGCAGCAATCGTAGAAGCAATCGCAATTCCAGTACAGCTTGGTGGAGGCGTTCGGGACGCCGCAGAAGCACGACGGTTGATCGACCTCGGAGTCGACCGAGTGATCATGGGCACGGCTGCTATTGAAGCACCCGAAGAAGTTCAAAAAGCTGTTGAAGATGTTGGTGCCGAGCATGTGATAGTCGGCGTCGACGCCAAAGACGGGATGGTCCAGACTCGTGGATGGATCAAAGAATCTAATGTCACTGCTATCGATCTTGCTCAGCAGATGGTTCAGCGAGGGGTTCGAAGATTTATCTATACGGATACCAGTCGAGACGGCACATTGACCCACCCAAACTTCGAAGCAGTAGGAGAACTAAGCCAAAACCTGAGATACCCTATTATCGTGGCTGGTGGAATTGCATCCATTGACGACCTTGTCGGACTGGCGAAGTTGGGTGTGGAAGGTGCAATATCAGGCATGGCAATTTACTCAGGTGCACTCGATCTAAAGAGCGCCATCGAAACGATTGACGAAATGACAACTGCTGGCAACTAGTCGGCAAACAATTGGTGAACGGAAAAGACACGAATGCCATCGAAAACTTCAGTAGATAAAATAGAAGCTCTGCTGCACCCAACGCTTGAGGAAACTTACGACCCTCAATCGATGATCGCATTGGTTCCGATTCATAACGACCACAAGGTTGCCGACATTGGCTCCGGTCCTGGTTGGTTGTCGATCCCACTCGCCAAGTACGTATATTCAGGCACCTGCTACGCAGTCGATGTTCAAGAAGAAATGCTGAAGCATGTCCTTGAGCAAGCGATTGCTGCGAAGCTGAAAAACGTCAAAACCATCATCTCGAAGGAAAACAAGATTCCGCTCGACGATGAGTCGCTTGATGGCGTAGCTCTTTCCAACGTATTGAACGAAGCAACCCGCCCAAAGACTCTCATCAAGGAAGCTGCTCGACTTTTGAAGAAGTCCGGTTGGATTTCGATTGTCGAATGGTTGCCTGTTGAGGGTAAACCTGAAGTTGGGCCAGCTGGTTCGAAGCGATTAGTTCAGCAGGAAATGCGAGAGGCTGTTGAGGCATTAGGCTTTACGACTCTCACTTCACGCCAGCTCACTCCTCACCGCTACATCATCGTCGCCCGCAAGTAGACCGGAGACCCCACGATGTTGACACGACGCGTCATACCATGTCTAGACGTAGACAACGGTCGCGTGGTCAAGGGTGTCAGCTTTGTCGACATCCGTGATGCAGGCGACCCTGCTGAACTGGCAGCGTTCTACAACACCGAAGGTGCCGACGAACTCGTATTCCTCGATATCACCGCGTCGTCCGACGCCCGAAACACGATGATCGACGTCGTTCAGAAGGTCTCGTCAGAAGTATTTATTCCCCTGACAGTCGGTGGTGGCATCCGATCTGTCGATAACATGCGCCAAATGCTCGAGGCTGGGGCTGACAAAGTGGCAGTCAACTCTGCCGCCGTCGCCAATCCTCAGTTGATCAAAAATTGCGCTAAAGAGTTCGGTGCGCAATGTGTCGTTCTAGCGATGGACGTCAAACGAGTAGAAAAACCCGTTTCTTCCGAGCTAGAAAACTACAGTAGCCTTCCTACCGAAACTACGTGGGAGGTTTACACTCACGGCGGCCGACGCAGCACTGCCCTCGATGCAGTGAAGTGGGCACGCCTTGTGACCGAATTAGGAGCAGGCGAGTTATTGGTAACCAGCATGGATTCGGATGGCCAAAAAACCGGATACGATAACGAACTATTGTCCGTAATTTCAGAATCGGTTACAGTGCCCGTTATCGCCAGCGGAGGTGCGGGTGAACTCCATCATTTTTACGATGCGATCGTCGAAGGTAAATCCGACGCTGTTTTAGCTGCATCCCTTTTCCACTTCGGCGAACTACGAGTTTCCGAGGTCAAGTCGTATCTTGCCGAACGCGGCATTCCGATGCGGGAGGTCTAACTGTTGCCAGTAACCCTGAGATCAGGTGAGCCAGTGTTGCCTGAGGCCATAGCGTTCGACTGCTACGACACTCTGTTCCTTAACAATCATGATGGCTGGAAAGTTGCCTTCGCTGAGATTATCGAAGATCAGAACATTCCACTGACTCCAGATGAGTTCTGGACTCACTGGCGCAAGTACGAAGTAAACTTTCGCAAAATTAGAACCGACCTTGGGAGACCGTATAACAGTCCGCCGTTCAAGTCGTATCGACAGGCGTGGACCGAGTGTTTCCAGCAAGTATTCGATGATCTAAAGCTCGAATATGCAGATGCAAACTCAGCCGGAGACCGCGCAGCGTTACACATGACTGATCGTCCGGTTTTTCCAGAAACGGTGGAAGCACTTAATCTGCTCAAAGGTCGAGTAAAGCTCGGGGTGTTTTCAAATGCAGATAACGAAGGTCTTTTACCTTTGCTAGCGAGTGAAGCGCTTGAGTTCGACTTCGTAGCAAGCTCGCAATCGGCTGAAGTGTACAAACCCGCTCTAGCGGCTTTCGAGTATCTCTACGCTGGTCTCAAGACCGATCCAAGTAAGATTTGGTATGTTGGCGATAAGCTGTTCGATGATGTTCTTGGCGGATATCGATCGGGAGCAACTACAGTCTGGATAAATCGAAATGGTGAAGAAGTCGATCGTGAGCCAGAACCCGATATAGAGATCACTGATTTACGAGATTTGTCAGCAATACTCGAACATATCGGCGGGTGACCCGTCACGTTTTCTATAGTCGATAGTTGCAGTTCGATTGATCTTACAAGATTTACAGTTCCACAAAGCTTCTCTTCATCTCCAGGAGGATATTCGAAATGATTCAGTTAGATGATCGCGGATTGCTAGCAGCAATTATTCAAGACGCCGGTTCCGGTCGTGTCTTGATGCACGCGTACATGAACAAAGAAGCGCTAAAGCGAACCCTCGAAGGTCCTGATGCATGGTTCTATTCACGCAGCCGCCAACAACTCTGGCACAAAGGTGCAACCTCAGGTAATTTCTTGAAAGTGGTCGAGGTGCAACAAGACTGTGATGGCGATGCCATTATCGTTCAAGTGAATCCAGTAGGACCTGCATGTCACACTGGCGCCGAGTCTTGCTTTGACTCAGGCGTGATTGATGCCGCCCTACTCGAAGCCGACGGTTCAACCGCAAAGCTCGGCCCCGGGGTTATGCAAGAACTTCTCGACGTGATTAATCAGCGTGTATCAGAGAAGTCCGAGGGCTCGTACACGGTTTCACTAATCGAAGAAGGTCCCGGTCGTGTAGCCCAGAAGGTTGTCGAAGAAGCTGGCGAAACGGCTATCGCTTCGGTAAGCCAGACTCATGATGATGTGGCGAACGAGATGGCTGATCTGTTGTACCACTGCATGGTTCTATTGGCATCATTAAAAATGCCAGTCGATATGGTGTGGGAAGTTCTCGCCAAACGGCGAGGCTAAACGGCTCGAGCGCTAGGCAGCGCTAGCTCGTCGGCGGCGGGCTAGGCTCGATTACAGCGGGCACCGGCTCGAACGGATCAGATGATAGTTCTGATTTATTGTCACTCGGTACTGCTCGTCCTTCGTCCATTGCTATGGCGTACTCGATTGCTGTAATCGCAACTTCCATCATTCCATCGTCAGGCTGACGTGTTGTCAGATCTTGAAGCAAGATGTTTGGCGAGTTGAACATTCGTATCCAAATGCTGTTCGGATGCGTTCCCGCAAAACGAATAAATTCATAACTAATTCCGGCAATAATCGGCACCAATACGATTCGTGAAACTACAAGGAACCAGAACGGATCACGTGGGAAAAACATGAACATGATTATCGAAACAAGAACTACCGTCATCAGAAACGATGTTCCGCAGCGTGGATGTGCTGGTGGGAATCGCCGTACAGATTCGAGAGTAAGTGGCTCACGTGCTTCATGAGCGTGAACAACCATATGCTCGGCACCGTGATACCCGAACACTCGCTTGATGTCGTTCATCTTGCCGATTATCCACACGTAGCCTATGAATAATGCCAGACGAATTCCACCTTCAACCAAGTTAGCGATGAAGTTGTTAGCACCAGAGTTATCTACCAGTCGCGATACAAACACGGGTATAAGGAAAAATATTCCGATCCCGAGAACAAGTGAAACCGTTAACAGGCTCGCCATCGCTACGGATGACAGCTGCTGATCTTCCTCAGAATTTTCATCGGCCGCTGCTTCGTTGGCTGAAATCGTTAGCGACTTCATACCGACCAGAAGAGTTTCTAGCAGTACAAGTACACCCCGTAGGAACGGAATATTTCGAAGGGAAGAATTGGCCCAAGTTTCGAGCGGAATAGATCGACGCACGATTATGCCATCTGGTCGACGTACGGCGAGGGCGGCTCGGCTTTGCCCTCGGATCATCACACCCTCGATTACAGCTTGACCACCGTAGAGAACCGGTCGTTTTTGTGAAGATTGAGGTGAGGACAATTTTTATGGTAAGAATAGGGGCGCCGGAATGACGCCCTTATTCAATTAACTCTTGTCGGTTGATCCGAGGCTGTAACGGCGCATCATGCGCTCGACACGACCCTCGGTGTCAACGATTCGCTGTTCGCCAGTCCAGAAAGGATGGCATTTGCTGCAGATTTCAGTCCGCAGGCTTTCTTTGGTTGACCCGACTTCCCAAGAATTGCCACAGGCACATTCAACTGTTGCCTTGACGTGGTAGGTAGGGTGAATATTGGCTTTCATATCTCTCGTTTACCTGACTAGGAAACTACAGGATCGACGTTGACCCGCTTGGTGTCCTTGCGAGCGTAGTCGAACCTGACTTGACCATCCACGAGTGCATAGATGGTGTGATCACGACCGATTCCAACATTACTGCCAGTGTGAAATTTAGTTCCGCGTTGTCGAACAATGATCGACCCTGCTGAAACCGCTTCACCTGCGAATGCCTTTACTCCCAGACGTTTGCCTGCACTATCACGACCGTTGCGGGAAGTCCCGCCACCTTTTTTATGTGCCATTTAGATGTCCCAGTATTCTGCAAAGATGCAGGAGTGAACTATTTAGCCGAGATCGACTTGATCTTGACCGACGTAAACTGCTGTCGGTGACCACGTTTTACACGCTGTCGAGTTTTATTCTTGTATCGGAGTGATATCACCTTGTCGGCTTTGCCGTGCTCGGAGATCTCGCCGATAACCGTTGCGCCCTTAACTGATGGGGCTCCAATAGAAAGCTTGCCATCGACCGAAGTCATAAGCACACGGTCAAAAGTGAAGTCGGACCCGACGTCACCCGGGATGGTTTCAACAGATACCGTATCGCCTTCGCGAACTCGGTACTGCTTTCCACCTGTATTTATAATTGCGTAATCTGTTGTCATTCGTATTTATCCGTTCGCTGCCCAACTTAACTATTCTAAATACGAATGTTCCACAGGGTCAATTTCATTTTTGGTGGATTTCCACCCACATTCACATTGATATAGGCTTCACGGGCCTAAGAATCTAATTTTCGGTGCTTCCGATAGGAGTCTCGCAATGGCCCAAGATACCTCAATGCTCGACGGCACGATCGCCAGTCTCGACACAGCGGTTCGCAGTCTCGGGCTCGAAGATGACATGAGAGAAACGCTCGTCGTGCCGTGGCGTGAGATTCAAGTTGGCCTGCCTGTACAGATGGACAATGGCAAAGTCAGAGTGTTCCGCGGCTATCGTTCACAGCACAATGCGGCACGTGGTCCATATAAAGGTGGAATCCGCTACCACCCGAACGCCGATTTGGACCACACCCGTGCGCTCGGCATGCTGATGACATGGAAGACAGCCCTTGCCGATGTGCCATTTGGGGGTGCCAAAGGTGGGGTTTCAGTAAATCCACGCGAGCTTTCGACGGGCGAACTAAATAGGCTAACCCGCCGCTACACGATGAGCATTCACCACGTAATCGGCGTTAACCGTGACATCCCAGCACCAGATCTAGGCACTTCGGCTCAGACGATGGCTTGGATCATGGATGCTTACGGATCGATTCATGGTCACACTCCCGGCATCGTCACAGGAAAGCCTATCGAGCTTGGGGGATCACTAGGCAGAGCGGAAGCGCCGGGTAGAGGAGCTGCGGTAGTAGGTTGCCGCGCAATTGTAGATTCTGGATCGACGCCAGATCAATGCACCGTAGCTGTTCAGGGCTTCGGGGCAGTGGGTGCGGCGGCAGCGCAAATCATGTTCGACAACGGTGCGAAGGTTATCGCCGTATCAGATGTCGATGGAGCAATCATCAATACTTCAGGTCTTGATATACATGCGCTACTGCAAATTGTGCTCGATGGTGGCACGGTTTCGGATTACGCTGATGCGGATCCGCTCGACAATTCCGATCTGCTGACCCTCGATTGCGATGTGCTGATTCCGGCGGCGATCGAAGACGTTATCACCTCTGAGAACGCATCCGATGTTCGGGCAAGAATAATCGTCGAGGGGGCGAATCGACCGGTTACTTCAGTCGCCGACGAAATATTGACTGACGCGGGCAAGAACATCATTCCTGACATTCTCGCCAATGCTGGCGGGGTGATCGCTTCTTATTTCGAGTGGGCACAAAACATCCAGGTGTTCAACTGGGAACTGGAACGTGTGAACCGAGAGCTCGATAAAAAGATGAACGAAGCCTACGACGTAACGAAGGCGCAGGCGGGTCGAAACGGCGGATCGTTGCGAGAGGCAGCGTTCGATGTCGCAGTAAACCGTGTGGCAGAGACGATCAAAATCCGAGGTTACGTCGGATAAGCCACGCTATTTGATCACGTAGTTCGGAACCAGTATTCCTAGTTCTTTGGCGTGCCTGACCTCATTATCGAGGTTTGCCGAAAGCAGGAGAGGCTCTGACCGGATTAGCCCTGCGTTTGCTTTCAAGGCACTGACAAGATGTGGGTATTGTAGGCGGGTCGCTGTGTAGTCGTCGTAAATTTCCTGACCCTGTATGTCGCACCAAGGTGCAAACGACAGCTGATCGTCGGCCGCAAGTTCGATTTTCCGCTCGTCAGACAAAGTTTGTGAAATTATCAATTCATAACCTTGAATCATCGAATACGGAGAATAGGCGTGACTGATCTGGGAACGACCTGACTCGATCAGATCTTCCAGTGCACCGGCGGCTGAAAGCACCGCCTGAGTCGACGCATCTATCTGACCATATGGCACAAGGGTAATTCCATCAACATCAGCAAATTGCCTGAATGCGCCAACTCTGGCGCAGACTGCCGGCGTGCCATTCGCAACTGATTCAACTGGAACCAGACCAAAGGACTCAACAAACGATCCGATGCATAGAGTCACATCTCCTGCCGCGTAATATTCGGCCATTTCGGTTGTACTAAGCCAACTATGGAGTTCCACGATATCGACGCCACCCAGATCGCTCGCCAGCTTCATAAGTTCGTCAGTTGAGCCAGCTACCTCGTCAAAATTCGAATCAGCAGGATACGCCGGTATCAACAATCGAACATTTTTTGCGGATTCGATTTTCTGAACTGCAACTGCCGTCCTGATTGCTTCGGCCACTCCCTTCGTTGGAATGGGTCGATGTGGAAACAATAAAATCAGATCGTGTTCACCACGAGGTGATATTCCATCTGGAAGTGCTGGAATCGGGATTATATCTGGAACATGCACACCGTTCGGTATCGCCACCACTCGCTCTATCGTTTTTCTTCCGGTCATCGCAACGGTCGTTTCGATAACTCGTTTCATATAGTCGCTCGGAGCGATGGTTGCTGCGGCCGGAAGGGTCAACGTCGACAGAAGTGCCTCTTCGTAGACGTAGTCATGAATCGACCTAATGATCTCGGCGCCTTCTAAGGCGTATCGCAAATAAACAGCGTCGGCATGCAGATAAACCCGATCCGCCCACTCAGCGGCGTTACGCAGTGTTTCGGCTGACCTAGCAAGAGAGATTGGGGAAACCTGATGAGTTGCGGGAAACGAGCCACGCAATTGAAGATCAGGATGAATAGGTACTCCTCCAACTTCGAAATCACCATCGTGTGATGACGTTCCAGTACACCAGATTTGCACGTCGTAACCTGAGTTCTTCAGACCAGCCGTCACATCAGCGAGAATCTTCTGCGATCCGCCAATGACGTAATTAGGAAATATTGGAGCGACTGAAATCGCGGCGATTCGCACGATATTACCTACTCAAAATCGCTGCTGGAGTTTTGGTTCGAGGCACTATCAGTGAATCCACCGAACTGTCGCTGGAACCACACCAGCGGATCGCCCTCGCCAACCTTAATCGATTGCACTTCGCCAATAAACACTGTGTGATCGCCGGCTTTGTGAGCCGCTATAACTTTGCAATCCATAGCGGCTATAGCATTGGCAATAACGGGAGTGTCCGAAAGCTGATCGAGTTTTTCTCCAGCCAATTCTCCACGCGATTCGGGCGGAGTTGCAAAGTGTTTAGCGATTTCGGTTTGACATGCGTCGAGAATGCTCATACCGAACCGACCCGTAGCTTCAATCAAAGCATGTGTTTGTCTCGAGTCGCCGATTACAGCTAGAACCAGCGGGGGATCAAGCGATACTGATGTCACACTGTTGGCGGTCATCCCGTGCACAGCTCCACTTGGTTCGACCGTAGTGACTACGGTGACCCCAGTAGCGAATCTCGACCACGCATCGCGGTACATCTCTGCAATTGATTCGGCCGTCTGCAATTCTATCGCCTCTCGAAAGTTCGAAACCAATGGCGGAAGTATAAACGTGTAGTCGGACTAAGCAGCGATTTTAACGGCGTTGCATCCACTCGACAGGCTCAGGTTCGACGTAACCGGAGAGTTCGACATAGGCTTTACCAGCTACTGGTGTGCGGTTCTGTCGGCCGCTAACGGAAGCTTTTCCTTCCCAGTACGTAGATGCGGATGGCAATCCCAACTGGACCTCTTGATCTTTCGCCGTTGGATTGATTATCAAATCTATTGAGAGCGAATCTATGGTTAATGACCAGCCGGATGGGTACGTGGCGCCAGATTCAGGACTCGTCCATTCACCCAAAACGGTGAGATCAATCCCATCGGCTTCGGCTTGGAGATCTCTAACAGTTCCATCTGTCGACATGAAAGTACCGTACGTATCAAAAATTTCGCCGTTAATACCTCGTGATTGGGTGATCATTAGCGATCCGCCGTCATCAAGTTGGACTGCGAACCACTGCCATCCAGCGGGCTTACCTAGCACGAAAAAGTCGCCCCACTGGTGATCAAACCAGCCTGTACCTGTGACTTGGAAAGTCTCTCCATCTATAGTCAGCTCACCAACCGCTTCCTGTCTCGGCCACGAGTAGTAATAAGTGGAACCAAGTTCTGTTGGCAGCCAGCCGATCTCATTGTGGAGCATAACGGGAGCAACAGCCTCAAGATCAAGCGACAAGCCAATATCACCACTTATCGCAGAAAATGAATGTCCACCCTTTACCGGAAGCAGACCGTAAACCCAATCCGCAATGCCAATGGTCATCAGCCCGCCGTCGATCTGATGCATACCAGATTCTGCCCTGGCTGATTCATAGTGCGCACCGGTTTCGACATCGAGAATTCCAAGCTGTGAAACAAAGTTCGGTTCGTTAAGTCCGTCGTCCGCTTTGAATACGACAAAATGGAATCCGAACTCCCTGCCAGATTCAGACTCAAGGTGTCCGTTGTGATACCACCATTCAAGTCGAGTTTCATGATCCAGTTCATCAACAGGAAATGTGACAAGCGAAGGGGTGGCAGTGGGATCTGGAACTGAGCCCGTTGGTATTTCACGGGGCTCAGAAGATTCCACGCAAGCAGTGACCGCTATCAGTGAAGCGACAGCTAACGTCAAGAGAGGATACAGGTACCTAATCGACACGTTTAACCTCTGGCAATATCCGGTCGAGCCAACCCGGAAGCCACCAGTTCCACGGACCGGCGATTCGCATAATGGCGGGAGCAATTAGAGCCCTGACTAATGTCACGTCGACGAACACTGCGATCGCCAAACCAAGCCCGATGGCCTTCACTACTACGACATCGGCGAGCACAAAACTCGAAGCGACTATGATGAGTATCGATGCGGCTCCGGTAATGATTAGGCCACTCCGCTGGAGCCCCTCGGCTACAGCTGCAACGTTATCGCCCGTGCGTTCATAAGCCTCCGCGACTCGAGACAGCAAGAATATTTCGTAGTCCATGCTAAGGCCAAAAATAATTGCGAATAGAAGTATGGGCAAGGTCGCTTCGATAACTCCCATCGCTTCAAAGTTCAATATTCCGCTAAAGTTTCCTTCTTGAAATACGAACACCAATGCTCCGTAGCTTGCAAGAATCGATAGCACGTTTAGTAGCACTGCCTTTAAAGGCAGTAACACCGATCGAAACAGCACCATTAACGATATGTAAGTCACGCCCAAAACGGCGGCAATAATATATGGGAACTTGCCGTAGAGGGCATCAATTATGTCGGCTATTTCGCTTGCACCACCGCTTACGTGAAACTCACCACTCGGCGGAATTAGCGCTCGTATGTCAATTACTAACTGGCGAGTTTCAGGCCAGAATGGGTGCATATCGCTGTGAATCAGGAACAAAATTGCACCGTTGCGAACCGACTCTTCAACAATTCGAGCGGCAGCGACGTCGGTGATAGATTCTGGATGAGTGTAGAGAAGCTCGTACTCATCCGTGCCGAACGTCGGTTCGAGGTTCACGATACTCGTCACACTCGAAACGCCTGCGAGTTGTTCAAATTCCCGTCCAATGTCGAATGCGCGTTTAATATTTCCAGGGGAGAACGGATCGGCAGCGACCGACAAGTCATCTTTTGCGGCGAACGTATAGACCACCGGAATTACGGTTTGCAGGGCAAATCCGAATTCTTCTGTGAGTACGTCGAAGCCCTGTCTAGATTCCAGAGAGTCGGGCAATATGGTCGCGTCAACAGTTCCTAATCGAAGTGATAACGCCGGAACTGCTAGCAAAATCAGCACGGCCGAAGTTGGTACAAGTACGAGCCACGGTCGTTTCATCACCCAGTTCGATAGCGGTACCCAAAAGCTAGGACGATTGTTCCAATTTGGAACAATCCTGAATCTGTTCACTCGTTCACCCAAGACAGCCAATATCGCTGGCATCAACGTAAGTGCTGCGATCAACGCCGCAAAAATAACTGCGACTGCACCTATGCCGACCGACCGAAGCATCATTACATCGAAGAAAACGAGACTCAATAGTCCGATCAGACTTGTGAGAGCTGAAAATAGAATTGCCTGACCAGCATGGACATGAGCACCCAAGACAGCGTCATCGACAGATTTACCGTTACGTAATTCTTCTTGGAATCTCGACGTGTAGAACAGCGAGTAGTCGATTCCGATTCCGATTCCCAAAAGGCTTACGATGTTCAAAGCGAACACCGACATGTCGATGCCTTGTGATATGAAGAACACCATAGCGACACCGACAAGTACTCCCCCACCACCAACCGCGGCTGGCAGAATCGCCGCGACTAAGGTTCCGAATACAAGTAACAGAGCAAGCGTTGCGACCGGGAATGCGACGGTTTCACTTCGCCGTAAATCACGTTCACTTGCCAATGAAATATCGCGATACAACGCTGGGCCACCGGTGATTATTAGATCGAGTGGGCCTGGATTTAATGCTTCTATCACCGTATCGAGATAATCTAGAGACTCCTCCAGTTCCATTGTCAGCCCTACTGAAGCGTGGACCGTATTGCTAACGGCAGAGGCTCGTTTAGGGTCGTCGAGGTGAGTTACGACGTTAGAAATATTTTCTAAGTCGGGGAGGTCGGAAATAGCATCCTCTACCGCGCTGGAGAATCGAGGATCGAATGGTGACCAATCCGGGTGACTGAACACAAAATCAACGGTTAATGTCGTTAACTCAAGTCGTTCCTGAAGTACTTTACGAGCTTGAACCGATGGGAATGATTCGTTCGAGAATCCGCCCGGTTTGAGGTACTCGTCAGCACGAGGAAAGAACGGTAACGCAGCCAAAATGATAATCGCCCAAATAGAGAGGACGTAGTATTTCCGTCGGATTAAGAGCTTCCCGCTGGCATTGATCATCTAGTAATTTTGGGCTATTCCCCTAGCGATTGGGTGTACGGAGTCGCTAAGTATTACGTGAAATATCCAAAGAATACTTTCAGCATCAACGATGCCGTTTGCTGATTAAACAAATCGGGCTGCCTCGATATTCTTCAAGACAGCCCGATCGTAATTTCTATCCAAACAACCTCGAATTAGTCTTCGGTCGCTACTTCGACTTCACCATTTGATTCTTCTTGGACTTCATTCTCACTCTGAGATTCATTGCCGTTTTCCAGTTCCGCTAGGTCGAGCACGGCTCTAGCTTCACGCCGCTCGTCGATTACTCGAATCGCTGAGATCTTGTCTCCAGCATCCGGCACCTGAATTTTCACACCCTGAGCGATCCTGCCAGTTGATCGAATTTCGCCAAGATTTGTGCGAATAACCTGAGCCTGTTCACTGACAAGCACTAGCATGCCAGTCGAGTCGGTCCTGATGTCTTCGCTCACCACCGCCGAGTCAGCAACGTTACCGGTCTTTGGTGTGACTTTAAGAGTAATCAAACCTTTTCCGCCACGACGCTGCTGAGTATAGTGACGTAGTAAGGAAAGCTTTCCGTAACCCTTTTGGCTGACGATAAGCAGGTACCCCTCGTCATCGACAACGTTCATCGAGACGACTTCGTCTTTGCCCTGAACTGTCATACCTTTCATTCCGCCGGCAGCACGTTGACGTGCCCGTACTTCAGAAGACTTGAAGCGAATCGACATACCTTCTTTTGATACAAGAATTACATCCTGAGTATCATCAGCAAGCACTGCGCCAATAAGCCCGTCATCACCCTTCAAATTAAAGCAACGCAGTCCACTACGGTTCATATTCCTAAGCAACGGCAGGTGCATTCGCTTCACCTGACCTTGTTTAGTCGCCATCACCAGATACGTGTCTTCGAGGTAACTCGAAACAGCAACTACCGCCTGGACTTCCTCGCGCGGTTCCATATTGAAACCAAGGTTCTGCACTGGCGTACCGCGAGAATTCCTCGACTGGTCGGCAGGAAGTTCAAATACTCGCGATGCAAACACTCGACCTCGATCTGTAAAGAACAATAGATAGTCGTGCGTATCAGCAATCTGTAAGTGCGGCGTTACATCGTCTTCCTTGGTCATTCTCTGACCACGGACGCCTCTACCACCCCGGTGTTGCTTCTTGTACGTGTCGAGCTTTACTCGTTTTACGTAGCCGTTACGGCTAAGAGTAATAACAACATCTTCGTGCGGTTCGGTGTCTTCTCGGCGCCAATCTCCAAGCTCTTCTTGATGCACTTCTGTGCGGCGTTCGTCACCATACTTTCGCTTGAGTTCTCGGGTCTCTTTGCGAACGACGCCAAGGACTTGAGCGCTGTCGCCAAGAAGCGCTTCGAGTTCGGCTACGAGATTAAGAAGTTCAGTGTATTCGTTCTCGATCTTCTCACGTTCAAGTGCAGCCAAACGACGCAGTTGCATATCGAGAATGGCTTGCGCCTGAATCTCGGAAAGGCTGAACTCTGCCATCAAACTATTACGGGCTTCTTCAACGTCGGCTGAAGCTCTAATTAGCGCAATCACTCGATCAAGGTTATCGATCGCAATGCGCAGACCTTCGAGCACGTGGAGCCGTGCCTTAGCCTTTTTCAGATCAAATTCGGCTCGTCTTCGAATTACTTCGATTCGGAAGTCAATGTAGTGACGAAGTGTCTGCTTCAACGTAAGCACCTTTGGGGTGCCATCGACCAAAGCGATCATGTTGACTGAGAAAGAATTTCGAAGGTTCGTTTGCTTGTACAAATTGTTGAGCACAACCGGCACGTGAGCACCACGTCGAAGTTCCAGAACCACTCGCATGCCTTTACGGTCGGATTCATCTCTAACTTCGCTAATACCTTCGATTTTGCGTTGTTTGATCAGATCAGCAATCTTCGCAACCAGATTCGCTTTGTTTACCTGAAACGGAATCTCGTTGAATACGAGGCGCTTACGTTCCTGCCTGTCAATATCTTCGATCTTGTGATCGGCCTGAACCATTACGCGCCCACGACCAGTAACGTAGGCATTTCGTATGCCTTCTTGACCCCAAATGTGAGCGCCAGTTGGAAAATCAGGACCCTGCACAAACTGCATCAAGTCATCGACTGAAGCGTCAGGTTTTCCGATCATATGAACGATAGCGTCACATATCTCAGCAACGTTGTGTGGTGGAATGTTTGTTGCCATTCCAACAGCAATACCGGAAGCACCGTTTACCAACAACGCTGGCAATCGAGCAGGAAGAACTGTTGGCTCTTTAAGTGATTGGTCGAAGTTCTCGCCCCAGTCAACTGTGTCGCGATCGATATCGCTAAGCATCATCTCGGTGATCGACGATAAACGACACTCGGTGTATCGCATAGCGGCCGGTGGATCACCGTCAACAGAACCGTAGTTACCCTGACCGTCTACCAATGGGTAACGGAGCGAGAACGGCTGCGCCATACGAACCTGAGCGTCGTAAACCGACTGGTCACCATGCGGGTGGTACTTACCTAGTACTTCACCAACCAGACGTGCGCTCTTCTTGTACGAAGAAGTTGGACGCATCCCCTGATCGTGCATGGCATAGAGAATACGACGCTGCACCGGCTTCAAGCCGTCACGAACGTCCGGAAGCGCCCTGGACACAATTACGCTCATTGCGTAGTCCAGGTAAGACGTCTTCATTTCGTCTTCGATGCTGATTGGTCTGATGCTGCCGAGGTCGCTATTGACCATATAATTCTCCGGCTAATGGGATGATGACAAACCGTATCGCTGCAAACTAGAGCCCAATACGAAAGTTAATGACCTAACAGTACGCTTTCCCGCTTGCACGCGCAACGCGTGCGCCCCCGCACGCGAGGTCTTTTAAAATCTTGGGTTACTGCTCGCTGCGTTCGACAAGGGCGAGCAGCAGGCTATCGAACCCTTTTGGAGTACGTTCATGGAGATGAGCAGGCCACTGAACGCCGATCAGCCATTCACGCCCTGGTTTCTCTATAGCTTCAACAACCTGATCTTCTGCGTACATCGAAGACAGCAATCCATCGGCAACATAAGCCGGAAGTAAGCCGTGTGTATGGGCCGAAGGAATCGTAACCCAACCTGAACCAGCGATCGTGTATCCAACTTTACCGCCTGGTGCCATGAACGATGTGTGTTTCGTTGGGTCCTCGCCAGGATCGCCGTGACCTTGTACTTCGATCGGCGGTTCGCCGCCTAGGGCGATGTTGAGAGCGTGCATGCCCCAACCGATACCCAATACAGGGAATCCAGCGTCGATTGCCTGTGCAAGAGCAACAGGCAAGCTGTCAGGAGATACGAATCCTGCTTCACCAGCGACCATCAAGCCACCGACGTCACCAGGTAGTTCATCATCCGATTCAATGACAACAGCATGACCGGCGCCGTGTGCTATCGCATCAATAAATGGCTGCGAATTCTCGCCGGGGCGGACTACTAATGCTACGCGCGCTGGATCACTCATGAACTGGCCTTCGGACTGAGACTAGATTAAACTTAAATAATTTAGAGCGGGATACAAAATCGAACGTCACAGCAGAGTTCTAGAACGGTATGCCCCAAAGTCCCATCCACTCGGTAAGCGATTTTTCGACTGCTAGGCCGTGCTTACGTAGATCCTGACCCAACCGCGCTTCTGTAGGACGGTCTCGATCGCCTTCGCTTTCACCGGTCGGAACAAATGGATAAAAAGCTTTGCGATCGTAACGGTAGATCCAATAGGTGCGCAGTCCCGATCGGTAGGTGTTGTCTTCAACCGTGCCGGTGAAGTACAACTCGAACACTGCAGCAAGAAGATTGTCGGCGCCATCGTTCATGCCAATGGCATTACCGACCGTGTAAACCGTCGATACTAAATCATCGAATTTACCGTCTTCGAGGACGATCCAGCGCATGCCTCGATCGTCGTCTTCAATCTCGAAAGAGGTTTTGGTCGCACCTGCGCCTGAGTACAATACTTCGTTGAGTTCGATCTTGATATCGTGTTGGAAAGAGTTAGATTCATCGTTCCTATAGATCACTCCAGCGCGCCTAGAAGGAGTGATTTCACCAAGCGCCTGAAGCTTTGCTTCTGCATTGATAACGGTCGACATCGCCGACCAGTCGTTCTTGGGAGTTTTGTTACCGCCGAATATCCCCATGACTATCGCAACCCGTAGCGCATGCGCTGTTCAAGTTCACGAAGTCGTTTGACTCGTTCCTGCAACGGCGGATGAGTCGAGAACAAGTTCATCGACCCTTCACCCTTCAGTGCTGCAGGAATAATCAAGAAAGCATTTGCTGTCTGCAATTTACGTAGATCTTTGTCAGGAATTTTGTTTACAGTACCGCTGATCTTCTCGAGAGCATCGGCAAGCGCACCAGGGTCGCCTGAAATTTCGGCACCCGTATGATCGGCACCGTACTCACGATATCGAGTAAGCGCCAGAACCAGTAGCTGGCCAATGAAATAAACGATAATCGTTACAAGGTAGACCATCATAATGCCGCCGCCGTTGTTGTTGCGGCGACCGCCCATGCCACCAAAGAGCATGTTCCAGAAGAGCATAGTCATAAGGAAGCTGGTGACGGTGACGAGGAAGTTGGCAACGGCCAGCACCCTCATGTCACGATTAGCGACGTGGGCAAGCTCGTGACCGATAACTGCCTGAAGTTCTCGCTCGTTGAGTCGTTCTTGAATCCCCGCCGTAACGGCTACAAGTGCGTTATTTGGGTTTCGACCTGTAGCAAATGCGTTTGGGATAGGAGTGTCGATCACAGCGACCCGTGGCATCGGCATTTCGTATCGATCGGCAAGTTGCTTGACCATCTTATGAAGCGCAGGTTGCTGCCCGGCAGTGACTTCTTTCGCACCGGTCGACATCAGAATCAACTTGTCGGACATGTAGTACTGCACAACGACCATTACGCCGACAATTCCGCCAATTAACACGAGCTGCATGCCCGCTGCCATCAGAAACAGAGCGAATACGGCATAAAGGAATCCGAGCATGAACATGGTGAAGTACATACGCGTGACGAGTCCACGATCTTTATGAAATTTACGAGTAGTAGTCGAAGTCATTCCCTTGCCTTAAAGCGTTGCGAAATATTCCAGCACATTCACAATCAAACTTGCAAGTAGAATCTTACCGCAGAGTTGGCATTGGCGAGAAAAGAATTTCCTTAAATTTCGATCATCTGCCAATCGATCCTGTTGCTCGTTGCAGTAGGAAAGTTACTTAATTTACGCAGCTGGAGTCGCATCAGATTGAACGAATCATCACCGAACAGTGCATCAAACAAACCTCAAGCCGGATTTACTGAATCCGAACTAGAACACATCGAGAATTCGGTTGTGCGTGCAGCCACGGAAGCCGGCTTATTCGTGGCAAGCAGGTTCGGTGGTTTTCTGGATATTTCTCAAAAAGGCGACAAGCCCGGCAAGGATCTTGTAACCGATGCCGATAAAGCTAGCCAACGGATGATCGCTGAGATCATGTCGGAAACTTGTCCTGATCACATGCTACTCGGCGAGGAAGACCCACCAGCCGAGGAACCAGCGGCGGAAGATTGGCTTTGGATCGTCGATCCGATCGATGGCACCACGAACTTTGTGAACTCGTCGCCGGTCCATGCTGTTTCAGTAGCTGCTCTGTTCAGGGGGGAACCGGTTGCCGCTGCTATTTGGATTCCATGGCCGAATTCAGACGGCCACTTATTAATGCATGCAAGAAAAGGTCATGGCACATGGATTGGTGATACTCAAGTTCAAGTCCACAAATCGAGTGACTCGGGTGAACCTATCACTGGCGTGCTTTCGGCTCGACCTGGATGGATTCACCGAATGTTCAATGTCGGAAAGCCGTTAGAAGGTAATTTTGGAGAGATTCGGGTAGGCGGAAGTGCCTGCCACGAGCAGTTCTTGGTAGCCAAAGGAACAATGCAATACGCCATCACCGGGTGGGCAATGACTTGGGATTTCGCAGCCGCAATTCTTTTGGTCAAAGAATCAGGTGGCAAAGTTCTTGCCCTCGATTCGACTCAGTATTTTTCTGAATTCGACGGTTGGAGTAGCGGGTACGCCAACGATTCAGCGACGTACGGGCGGATAAGGAAATGGCGTGGGCTGCTGCTGACAGGATCGCCAGCAACAGTCGATTTCATTTCAGCGAACCTCAAACCAAAACGGCGGGGTCTACTCGGAAAACTTACATCGCTAGTAAGTTCATAACGTCAAATGGTGTATCGAGAAGTAGCGTGGCCCAGACACTCCGCTTCATTCGGCTATACGCGGATAATCTGCGGAGTTCGCCCAGCCAGCCGTCATTTCAACTCTCGATCGTTACTGGATGATAGAACGACATGTGATCTTTGATCTTGCCAGCCGCGTCGGACGGAACTGGGCAGTATCAGGCAATGTCGCTAGCATATTGCGCATAGACGTTCATCGAGTAGTAGCTGGCTAGTCCCTTCCAAGGACACGCGGTGTGTAGTCCCATATCAGAAAAGAACTTTCATTTAATCGAACTAGGCGCAACGTCAACGTTCCCCTCAACCACTTCGTAATCCTATGTTATTTCTGCAATTACTGTGCTGTTCAAGATAGCTTTCACCATCGACATATCTCCGATTCCATATAAATCACAGTGATATATCTGTAACGGGCTTATTCGACGGTATAAGCCTACTTTTTTAGTGCGCTCCGCAGCGCAGTAATCAAATTGCCTTTGCGCCCAAGAACAACTCGACGTAGTCCTAGCCAGTCGGCCATCAGGCGAAGCTCATCCGCCAAGCTAGCAGCAACGTAGTCATGGTCTTGCTCGTCCTCAACAAAGGCACTCTTCACTCTGAGCACACCTTTGAGTCGGTCTGCTTTCAAATCCACTCGCGCTACTAGATCTTCGCCTAGCAAAAACGGATACACGTAGTAACCGTATTGACGTTTTTTCGCAGGTACATAAATCTCGATTCGGTAGAAGAAATCGAAAATTCGGTCGATGCGATCACGGTTCCATACCAGCGGATCAAACGGCGTGAGCAACGCCCGGGCGTGAGTTGGTTTGGTCGATTCAATAGTTAATGGAGCGAACGCAGTGTCGTTCCACCCCTCAACCTCTACCTCCTGAATGTCTCCAGATTCAACTAACTCGGCGAGACATTTTTTAGCGTCTACACTCTTCACGTGATAATAGTTGCCAAAATCTTCGGCAATACCAACTCCGTGAGCTATCACTGCGTTCAACATCATTTCACGATGTGCTTCTCCAGTTGTTGGAGTATCGCTATTGAGATGTTCCGCGGGCACTATCCGCTCAGTTAGATCGTAGTAGCGAGTAAAGTTCCGTCGATCAGCAACCGATACAGAGCCAACCATAAAGTGCCACTCCATGGCGATCTTGCCATACGTATAGCCCCACCAAGGACCACTCCGCTTACCCGCACCATCAAGATCCGAAGCGGTTAGCTCTCCACGTTTTCGCACCTGATTAAGCGTGTCCTCAAGAAATCCTGGGTTATCGATGACCAGTTTAGAAACGCGATGGTTTGGCTTTTCGTTTACCAGTCGGGTCACCCGTTCATCTAAGTCTTCAGTCCCCATTCGCGGTCGAAACAATCGATGGTCTTCAACTGGTACGAAACACGCGGCATGCGCCCATGTTTCGAAGACCGATTTCTTAGCATAAACAAGTTCATCCAAAAGATTTTGATCGTAAACACCGAGTCTAGAAAATAGCGGCATGTAGTGAGATCGAACACACACGTTTACTGAGTCGATTTGCAGTAAATTCATAGCCCGAATCGAACGCTTGACATCGTCGATCACAATCGCTTTATCCGGGCGTTCACCGGCGAGTCCTTGTGCCCGAATCGCTATCCGTTTGACATCCTGTTTTGAAAGAAAAAGTGGCATTTAGTCATCGATTACAAAGAGAGCTTTAGACCATCGGCCAAGGAACGTTGATATTTGGATCGAGTACAGGATAATGCTTATACTCGACCATCTCTTTCCCCCGTGTCACTAGATCGTCTATCTCAGTTTTGCTAAGCAGCGTACGCAGTTCACTTGCTATATCTGAATCAGATTCTAATTCAGCGACTAACATCTTCACATCAGCAAGCAGTTCGGCCGGGTACTCGGTTCCGTTAAATTCGAACATCACAGTACGACGACGTGACAACTGGTTAAACGTTAGGCCGTGATCGATCGCCCAAAGTTGACCAGATTCATCGAGGATGCACGATCCGCCCTTACGATCTGCGTTGTGGACCAGCGCATCGAACATCGCCATGTCTCGAAATTCGTCCAATCGTGAATCTCGCATGGAGAAGAAGTTATCCGGTTCTTCATCTTCAGGAACAGAAGCAGCGTTGATGAACAATTGGACACTGCCCTCGCCGTGCGGCCCCATCCGAATCACAGTTGGCGGTATGCGTGGCCAGCCAAGTTCTTGAGAAATCAGATATGACGCTAGTTCACGATTATGCAGCGTTCCACTTGGAAAATCACGAAGTGGACGTTCACCTGCCTGAGGTTTGTAGATTCCGTATATCGAAGCCGCCTCGTCTATTTCGACCTCGTCATTTTCAGATTGAGGCTCTTTGTACTTTGCAGGATCGGTCAGTCGAACGACGAACACATAGTTCGAGCCACCGGGATGCAGGCCAATACCAGAAATCGGCCAGCCGGCCAATCGTTGCATCAGTACATGCTCGGCAACCGACGCATTTTCATCAATCCCATCAGAGCTGCCACTCACGAGTGCTCTTCACCCATCGGGTTTTCCGTTGGGTTGTAACCGTTTACCTTGACGCAGAAATGGTTCTCACCAGGATTCTGCGGTGCCTCGCATAGCGGGCATGATTTGCGGCCGGCCGCAACAATTGAAACCGATCGCTTGGAAATTTCTTCCGCCTGATGTCGCTGGAAGCTAAAGATAATTTCAGAAATTGGCTCGGACGATTCTTCTCTCGGAATATCGCTCGCGACAATGGTGAACACATCGGAAGCAGGATCGTGTTGAAGTGACATGTCGCCGGTTTTGAACTCGACATGTACTGGTACCGGGGAGTCGATTGGAGGCGCAGTGAACGGCGCAGGATAAGATGGAGAATCACGAGTCGACAGAAACTGTCGTAGCGAAACTCCTACCTGAAATAGCTGTTCTTTTTCCATCCAAACAATGGCTTCACCGCGGTCGCTTCGAGCGGTGATGTTGAATGTACGTTGCCCCGGTTCACCGATAGTCTCACAATGGAGGTAGTCGACGAGACCCAAGTCATTTCGTTCGAACTCGCTCAAATATTGCTCCAGATGTCCATCGATACTAATTTATTATGACCCATTTCGAGTAAATCACTGGGTCATTTTAGGCATGCTGAGCACATCCCGCTAATAGCTTGAGCAAGTACAGGCACAATCTGAGTGGCTTTATCGATTCTGTGATTGTCTGCCGCAAGTGATAGCATTGACTATTAAGGCGTTGCGGAACGACGGTTCTGCGCTATGGAGACGTGTACGTCGATACTAACGGTATGAGCGAGCCCGATATGGTGAGAGCGGGCACCTGAAAATCTACAGAAAATCACTCCAGAGTCGTTGCCTGAAAGTCTGATGAACATCATCGACAAGTAGGCGCAACCGGGTTCGTGCACCGTTATAAGGCGCGAGAGCATAACAACTGTGCTCTACTGAGTGGCTAGCGCTAATGAGTTTGATCAGCTGGCAACGAGGGTGGTACCGCGAGTCATTTCGACCCGTCCCTTACTGGGATGGGTTTTTTTGTGTCCGAAATCGAACAGGCAATAAAAGAATCCGACCCTAAATTGAATATTAAAGCGCATATACAAGGAGTTCGAGCGCGCCATGACAAACAAAGTTGAGCTTTACGACACGACACTTCGTGACGGAACCCAGCAGGAAGGTATTTCACTTTCGGTTGAGGATAAGCTCGCTATTACGGAGCGTCTCGATCTACTAGGTATCGATGTGATCGAAGGCGGATACGCTGGTGCGAACCCAAAGGACGACGAATACTTCCAAAAAGTACAGTCGCTCGATCTAAAACATGCCCAAATCGCAGCATTTGGAAATACTCGACGCGCTAACGTCGAAGCAGCAGACGACCCTACGCTGAAGGCTTTGCTAGATACGAACGCGCCGATAATGACTCTCGTTGGTAAGTCTTCCGAGTATCAAGTTCGCGACGTGTTACAGACTTCATTGGAAGAAAACCTGGCGATGATCGCCGATTCTGTCAGCTACCTAAAGCGCAAAGGTCGTCGTGTATTTTTCGACGCTGAGCACTTCTTTGATGGTCACAAAATGAACGCCGAGTACGCCGTTCAGGCGTTGCGTGTGGCGATGGATGCCGGTGCAGAGCGATTGATTCTCTGCGACACCAATGGCGGAACGTTACCAACTGAAGTCTCTGAAATCGTAAAGCAGATTAAAGAAGATCTTGGGGAAAATGCTGTGATCGGAATCCACTCACACAATGACACCGATACGGCAGTAGCTTCGGCGCTCTCAGCAATAGAGGCAGGCGCACAACAGGTGCAGGGCTGTATCAACGGATACGGCGAGCGAACTGGTAACGCCAACATGATCAGCGTTATCGGCAATCTCAAGTTAAAGATGGGCTTAGATGCCGTTTCTGATGAACAGCTTGCTTCGCTGACCGAAGTTTCTAATTTTGTTTCAGAACGTGTGAATCGATCACCGGACCAGTTCCAACCTTTTGTTGGTTCAAGTGCGTTCTCGCACAAGGGTGGACTACACGCTGCAGCTACTCAGAAGTCGGTTCAGGCATACCAGCACATTGAACCTTCGTTGGTCGGTAATTCGAACGATGTTGTTATTTCTGAGCTGTCAGGCCGAGGCAACGTCATCCACCGAATTCGAGAGATGGGTCTCGACGCGGATTTGAACGACACCGACGCACGACGAATCGTACAGCACGTTAAAGATCAGGAATCTAAGGGATTCTCCTACGAAGGAGCAAACGCTTCGTTTGATCTGGTTTTACGGCGGGCACTTCCAAATTATGAAGCGCCGTTCGAGATGGTCGACTTCATGGTGGTTATCGAAAACCGCCGTCGCTCCTCTTTCGGAACCGGCTGGCGCAAAGATGGCGCAGAGCACCCGATGCTTTCCGAAGCTACGGTGAAAGTGCGGGTAGGCGACGTTGTTCAGCACACAGCCGCAGAAGGCGATGGCCCCGTTGGCGCTCTCGATGGTGCTCTACGAAAGGGCTTAGTCGGCGCATACCCCGAGCTTTCAGCTATTCGCCTAACGGACTACAAAGTACGCGTGGTAAACGAAGGCGTTGGAACCGGTGCAGCTGTAAGAGTCGTTATCAAATCTGCCGACGACAAAGACGTTTGGTACACGGTTGGGGCGTCGACGAATATTCTCGAGGCCAGTTGGCTTGCGCTAACCGACAGCTTTGAATGGTGGCTTTTCAAGAACGGCGTGGTTGGAAGCTAGTCCGAAGCTCTGTACGTATCACCGTCGGTTTCGATAATAAGTTCAATAACTTCAGATTTACCGTTTATAGCGAAAGCGCGAACGACCGGGCGAGTTTTTTCCACCAAAGAAACGATTACCTGGCGAGTAGATATGTTCGCCACGGCAACAGCGTTCGAGATGTCGGTCTTTGACGGATATCCCTGAGTGAACGTGTGCGAATGATAAATCGCCACGAACTCTCGATTTGATTTCTTCGCCTTGTCTTGCGCTTCGATCAACTCAACCGGCTGCATTGTGTACCGGCTAATAGGTTTGCTATTTACGTTCGACATCCGATGTACTTCATCTGCTTCATGCCCTTTGCCAAGTAGCAGACCGCAACTCTCGGTGGGGTCGTCTTGGAGTGCGTGAGAAATGAGATCAGCAAGTAATCGTCGCGGTATCTTAATCGGCAAAGGTTCGTTTCGTGATGTGCAACTGGTTGGCAATCGATTTTCAACAGGTCGCCAACACACTAGTAACGTGGATGCACGATTATACGTACAGTCATAGAATCAATTGTCGAAATTGAACGATCGTTTTGCTGTAAACCACCTTCCCACAAAATTTAGCCAGAGCGCAGAAATTGATGAATAAAGAAGAACTTAAGCAATCAGCTGGCATTCTCGCCTTGGCCCGAGTCCGTAATCAAGCGATCGATGCATTGCCTGACGGATACCGTCCTGCCGACGTCGCAGAGGCGTACCAAGTTCAGGAGCAGCTTCATGAACTGTTGGATGAAGCTGGCTACGGCAAACGAGTTGGCTACAAGATTGGCTGCACGACCGAAGTGATGCAAAAATTCTTGGGCATCCACAGTCCCTGCGCTGGCGCGATTTATAACACTGCTATCAATTACATCGCTGTTTCGGCACAGTTCGACAACTTTGCGCACCCGGGCGTTGAATGCGAAATTGCAGCTTTCATCGGCTCTGATTTAACTCCAGCCGCAGATGGCTCGCCCTTCACTCGGGCGTCGGTGGCTCCGGCGGCTCAAGCATTGTTTGGTGCTATCGAGATAGTCGACGACCGCTGGACCGATTACAAATCTGTTGATACACCAACATTGATCGCTGACGATTTCTTCGCTTCTGGAATTGTTTTAAGCCAACCGAAGCCAGCTGACAAAGCCCCTGATCTTGGATCGGCACGCGGCCATATGACCATAAACGGCGATCAAGTTGGTGCAGGCACAACCGGCGATATTCTAGGTCACCCTTACGAAGCTCTCGCTTGGCTCGCGAATTCACTTGCAGAGCGCGGTAAGCACCTTCGATCGGGGGAAATCGTAATGCTAGGGAGTGTCGTAGAGACAAAGTGGGTCGAACGTGGCGACGAAGTCGCTATCGACATCGAAGGTGTCGGTGGCGCACTCGTGAAGTTCGTTTAGCGCCGACGTCTCCACACCATTTTCCCGGCTTATTCGCTACCAACGTGCACTGCGGGTATATGATCTCGCTTGCGTGGATAAACGCACCGAACATACAACCTTCGAAGCCGTCTGGAGTGGGCACGTTGAGAATTACCGACATTGAAGTCATCAAATGGCATCCGGGGGCTGGTAAGAATTTCATCTATATCAAGCTTTCGACCGACGCCGGAATTACGGGTTGGGGAGAGGCCTACTCTCAGGCCGATCGCGATACTCAGATTGAAGCACATGTCGACCAACTCGCACGCTATCTGATCGGTCGCGATCCGTTCCACATTCGTCATTTCATGCACGTCGCCCACGAGGACTTCGCAACAAAGCGTTCAGCAATGGATCTTCACTGCGCTCTAAGCGGCATTGAAATCGCCATGTGGGACATTGTAGGTAAAGCGACCGAACAGCCCATCTACAACCTGATTGGCGGACCTGTCCGCCCCACTATCAGGGTCTATGCGAACGGCTGGGCCAGCGGATCGGCAGACGACATAGCCCAAAAGGCCGCAATACTTGTTGAAGAACGCAGGTTCAACGCCCTAAAGTTCGATCCATTTCCTGGTCCTTGGCGTGAATATGTGAATCGTGACGAACTTGCAGAAGCTGCGGCAACCGTCGGCAAGGTGCGTAAGGCTGTAGGACCAGACGTCGAGTTATTGATAGAAGTACACAGGCGCCTCGCACCAATGAACGCTATTCGGATGGCGAAGTCGATTGAAAAGTACAACCCGTACTGGTTCGAAGAGCCTTGCCCGCCCGACAACATTGACGCGATCAAAGAAGTAAAAGAGAACACGACGATTCCGGTCGTTACAGGCGAAGCGCACTATACTCGCAACGATTTCCGAGAGATTTTCGACAAACGAGCTGTCGACATTATTAATCCAGATATCTGCAACACAGGCGGGATTCTGGAGATATCGCAAATCGCCGCAATGGCACAACCACACTACATCGGCGTGTCTCCACACGGATACAACTCGACGTCGATTGGTCTCGCCGCTGGAGTGCACGCTTCGGCGAACATGCCTAACTTCCTTATTTACGAATATTTCGTCAACGTGGAAGAAGTTTGTCGCAGTTTCACATCGGGCTACTTAGAGCCTTACAACAGCTATATCGAACTACCTACAGCGCCTGGTCTTGGTGTTGAAATCGATGAAGCAAAGCTCGCCCAACACCCGTACAAGCCGTTCCCTGCTCGAAACATACGAACAGTTGAAGACGAACGCCAGTGGCACTAGTTCGTCTAAATTACGATCTGTAAGTCGAGTTAAAACCGAACCTCCTCGACCTTGATGGTCGGGGGTGTTCGGTTTAGATGCGCACACTCAGTACAGTATCGAAATGCTATGCCATATTGCCCGGAGGAATGACAGCGAGCGCTAGCTTACACCGTAGCTACGTCGAGTCTTGCTCGAAACGTAGTGACTGTGGCGTGCAACCTGGTCTCCAAGCAAATTCGCCTGGTTTAGCTCTTTCGCCGACACAAGTTTTGTGTCAAATAAATGGCCAAGCCGCGCAAATGCGAGACGGATGACATTACTCAATTTTTTCTCTCTTAGAATTAACTTCTAAACGGATTATGTACCGTTTTGCGTTCTACCAGTGGATTTCGTTATTACCCATCCGATGAACTAAGTTCAATAATATCACCAATGCAATAGCTTTGTAACGATTTTCGTCACGTAAACACTCGATAACAACAACGGCCTCACGGTTAGCCAGTGTATATTCTCGCATCTATATCCATTTCGTAATAATTAGTGGCATATATTGCCAATAATCACCATTAAAAGGCGTGTGCGTGATTTTGCTAGGTATTTTCTCTAGTCTTTTTAGTAATCGCGTGAATACTTTCGAGCGTTTTACTCGATATTTTGCAAATAAAAAAATAAACTACGGCGAGGCGAAATTCGTTGAGGTGGTTGTGACTATTGAGGCAACAGTCGCTGGGTCGATTCAGCAGTATTTGCGATCTCAGTCCAATTCCAAAGCTGCGGAATCGTGTCGATTTTAGCCCACATGTTCTGCTGATCGGCGAAATGCGGACTCGCAGGATGACCTGACGAACCCAGTGGAACAATCCAGCGACCGTTGCTCCAGTTCGAAGGATCGTGAATGTATCGATTAATCGGGCCAGTCTTTATTGCAAATTCTGCCGGTGTAGGACTTCCGCTGGCAAACGGCACATCGCCGTCACCCGATGCCTCAACTCTCGGAGGATTCAGCTGGTCAGCTGCATCGGGATAGGCACCTACCAACGGGTGTATGTGCCCGGTTTTATGCATATCACCCCACCGCCATTTGCTAACGTCATCGCCGAATCGAGCAACTAGATAGTCGATTCCTGCTCTAAAAGCATTTTCAACGAGTGCACTTGTATCGAAGCCATAGGGAGCTTCAGCCAACGTTCCATCACGCAGTCTTCGAATGAAATCTGGTTTCAGTTGGCGTCGAAGTTGATCTTCCGCTCCAGCATCAACATCCTCGCCTGTCACTCCACCCGCCAAAGAGCCGTATGCGGCAATCGCCAGTTGCTTGTTTAGCTCACGTGTAGATGCGCCATAGACGCCGGCAGCAGATGAGTCTTCTTTCAGATCGTGATCCCAACCGGCAAGTAAATCGGCGGCAGTTGAGTAGATACCTTCTAATCCCGACAGGCTTCCAATTGCGCCAGTCAGTGCGATTGCAGGAATAGAAACCGTATCGCCATGAATTGAAGACATGTCGGCAACAGTCGCCTTTAGACCTTCCAGATCGTCGATCCGCCCTCGAATACGGCGAGCTCGGTAGTCAGTGCCATACGAGTGGGTTAAAAAGTGTTCGTAATCCTCGTTGACAACTCGCTGGTTACACGTAACAATCCAGCCCGAATCGGGATTTTTAGACCGAGGAAGTTCTGCGTTCCGAATAAATCCGTTCCACTCATTCTCGCCTGTCCAGCCGGGAATCGGACCCCAACCGTTTGTGCCAGATCGGGCCGGAACACGGCCCTTGAATAGATACCCAAAGTTGCCGTGAACATCGGCGTATGGGTAGTTGTTCACTCGGTCAGTCCATGTATCGAACGCTTTTTCTAGATCATCAGCCGACTGAGACTTCATAGCGCCGTACGCAGCGTCGACCCATCTTGTTCCGCCTCGGGATCCAGGATCAGAGATCGCTATCCCCCATCCAGAATCGACGCTCCCCGAAATGATCGGACCGTGATGAGTCTCGACTATCTCAACTTGCTGCGATTCACCGTTCTTCACAAAAATTTTCTCTGTGGAAGAAACGGCTTCCAGCCAACTGTCCTTGAAAAGGTATTCAACCTTGCCAACGTTCCGACGCAGCTGCTCTACAAATAAGTCTTGCGTATCGGCGCCGCCATGCGTCATGCCCCACCCGACGTTATCGTTGTGAGCGAAGTGCATTGCCATCGGAACGCCCGGTATAGAATGGCCAAGTACCTGAAACTCAGGAGTCTGTAGATGAACCTGGTAGTAGACGTTCGGAACTTCTAGCCCTCTGTGAGAATCGCCAGCGACCAGAGGCAATCCTGATTCCGTGCGATCTCCTGAGATAGCCCAGCCGTTCGAGCCGCCATCGGTTTCACGTAACGACTCTGTGGCGTTCACTACTTCGGTCAACTCTTCAATGGCGTTCAGCACCGCACCAGAATATTCAGCTCCGGGTGGAACGGTCATAAGTACACCAGGCTGGCTACCGGGAGAAATCGCTGCAGTTCGCTCGGGTCCAATCTCAGCGGCCAGCTTTGCGAGCCATAGCTTCGCTTGAAACGACCCTTCAGCCGTGTTGCGTACTTTGTAAACGAGAATGCAGTGCCAGTCTTGCCACTTCTCGGGCTTCGTGCCAGTAAGCTTATATTCGACTGGTAGAGGCGCATCCGACTCAATAAATGCATTCACTCCGGCGGTGTAGGCGGCGATCATCGCCTTTGCCTCAGGGCTGCAAACTTCGAGGTCACGCTTAGAAACAATATGCAGCGAACGCTGGCGCATAAGTCGGTCTTGAGCGAGTCCGAGTTCGCCAATATGCTCTGACGATCGACCCAAGCAGCGCAATCGATCGTAGTCCATCTGAAAAAGTCGATCTTGCGCAGTGGCGAATCCTTGGGCGAAGAAGAGGTCGGCTTCGTTGTCGGCGGTGATATGAGGGATACCCCATTTATCACGGTGGATAGTGGATCCCGAAACTATGTCCGGTAGTACTTGATCCGATTCAACATCAGGTAGTGCATTTTGTAGATCGGCATCGGTTATCTGGTTAGTCATACTTCTCGAGTGAATCCTATTTTATCTCCACACTTGTTCATTGGAACCCGGTTACTTTATTCCGAGGCTCGCCAGTGTCAAGGAAATCATGAGAAAAGTCACGGCTTTTTTGAACTTGACCACGACAAATCCGAGTAGCTAATATGACGCGTAATGAGTAGGCTAGCTCCGCTCGACCAACAATGCACCAAGCCACCGACAGGAACTGAACGTTGAAGATCACCAGCGCCCGATCTTGGGTAGTCAAAACTCCATGGGACAACAATCCGGGAACCGAAGAAGTACGAGACCCCGTGAATCGAACATTCGTATTTATTCAGGTCGACACTGACGAAGGTATTACCGGCTGGGGTGAGATCACTACATACCCAGGTCCTGTAGCCAACGGAGCCATAGCAGCTTTCGTTAATCAGATCGGAAAATGGCTGATTGGAGAAAACCCAGAAGATATTGAACGAATCTGGGCGAAGATCTTCAGGGGCATGACCTACGTCGGAACTCGTGGTGCGACGACGGCCGCGATTAGCGGACTCGACATCGCACTGTGGGACATACGAGGAAAAGTTCTGAATCAGCCTGTTTATAAGCTGCTAGGCGGAGCAGTCCGAGACAAAATCGCACTTTACTGCCACCCGCCTGAACCGCAGTCTTCCGAACACATCACCGAGTCGGTAAAGGAAATTGTTGCATCGGGTCATCGGGCGTTCAAGATGGACCCGATGATGCATAATCTTCACGTTGGCAATGCCAGCTTCCTTGATGGAGAGATCAGCCCCAAAGCAGAAAATGCAGCAATGGACGTCGTAGCTGCGGCGCGAGAAGCTGCTGGACCCGACATCGAAATACTTATCGATGCACACGGAATGTACAACGTTCCGACCGCAATTCGCTTGGCCAACCAGATGGCTGAATGGGACATTTTCTGGTTCGAAGAGCCGGTTCCTGCTGAAAGCTGGAAAGCACTGAAACAGGTCAAAGAGCAGATCACTCCGCTTGTTTCGGTTGGTGAGCGACTCCACACCCGCTGGGATTTCGTTCCTATCTTCGAAAACGGTCTCGCCGACTACATCATGCCCGACGTTACATGGACCGGCGGAATTACCGAGCTAAAGAAGATCGCCACAATGGCAGAGGCATACTACATACCGATCTCGCCCCACGACGCATCGGGTCCTATCAACGTAATTTCAGGTGCGCAGGTGATGATGACAGTACCTAACTTCTACAAGCTCGAAACAAGCCGATACGATCTGTCGGGTTACAACGTGATGGTCGATCATCCGTTGGAAATTAGCGAAGGCAATCTCACTGTATCGGATCGACCGGGGCTCGGCGTGAATCTCGATCCGGACTGGCTCGCTGCTCACGAAATAGATCCCAACGACGAGTTCGCTGGTAAGGATTCGTAAGCGCATAAACACGAGCGATCTAAGCTGCGGAATTTTCGTCTTTAGTCAGCACTCGAATTCACAACCTAGACAAGTGATAGTTCTTAGGGGTTAAAGGAAACAACCGCATCGCCAAATAGCAGAGATACGGCCGTTTCAAACGAATAATCTAGGTAAGACTACCCAGCAACCAAGCCAGCGATCATGTCGCCAACCTGACTGGTAGTGAGCGGTCGCTCGCCACCAGTTGCGATATCGCTAGTACGGTATCCCTCTGAAAGGATCGAATCGACGGCATCTTCAATGACCTTTGCTTCGTCATTCAATCCAAGTGACAATCGGAGCAGCATTGCTGCGCTCAAGATCGATGCCATTGGATTCGCAATCGACTTACCAGCAATGTCAGGTGCCGAACCGTGGATTGGTTCGTACAACGCTGGCTTACCACCACGTCGACGTCGACCGTTCTTTGGAGGCAGTGACGACAATGATGCTGAAGGAAGCATTCCGAGAGATCCACCAATTACCGCAGCTTCATCGGAAATGATGTCACCAAAAGTATTTTCGGCAACGATAACGTCAAATATCACAGGGTTGGTGATGATCTGCATCGCAGCATTATCGGCAAGCATGTGAATTAGCTCAACGTCTGGGTACTCAATACCGACTTCAGTTGCGATCTCTCGCCAGAGTCGTGACGACTCCATAACGTTCATTTTGTCGAGTGAGTGAACGCGCTTCTTGCGGTCACGAGCAAGCTCGAAAGCTACTCGAACGACTCGCTCTATCTCTTTTTCGGAGTAGGCGAGGGTGTCGACTGCTCGGCGACCACGGGAATTCTCCCAGCGACGCTTTGGCTTACCGAAGTAAAGGCCACCGGTTAGTTCACGAACGATGATGAAATCAACGTCTACTAACAGTTCTGGTCGCAGTGGAGAAGCATCGATGAGCTGCTCGTATACCTTCGCAGGTCGAAGGTTGGCGAAAAGGCCGAGACCTTTACGAAGAGCGAGGATACCGTCTTCAGGTCTAACCTTAGCCGCCGGGTCGTCCCACTTGGGGCCACCAACAGCACCGAACAAAACAGCATCAGAACCAAGAACAATATTCATAGTGTCGGCTGGAAGCGCCGATCCAGTTTCGTCGATAGCAGCGCCACCAACAGGACCAGTCACGTATGTGAAATCATGTCCAAAACGACTGCCAATAGCGTCAAGAACTTTTATCGATTCGGCTGTGACTTCTGGCCCAATGCCATCGCCACCAAGAACTGCGATCCGTGCATCCATCTAAAAAGCTCTGCTTTCGCTACTCAAAATTGAATGTCCCATAATAAAACAACCAGTGAAGTCTACCAGCGCGCAGACGCACTCACCACCATAATTTGTAAGGAGTGTACTACGGGCAGATAACCGCCTACCAGCGGGCGGTACGTTTTTCCTCGAATGAGTCGATTGTTTCGCCTAGTGACATCGTGATCCCAACGTCGTCTAATCCCTCAAGAAGCGAGTTCTTGCGGAACGGATCGACTTCGAAGCTAGCGTTCAGCCCTTGATCGTCAGTAACCGTCTGCGTTGTGAGATCGACAGTTACCTTGTACCCAGAACCACGAAGCGCTCTCGCCATAATGGTGTCGACTTGTGGCTCGCTGAGAATCACAGGCAGAAGACCGTTCTGCATGCAGTTGTTGCGAAAAATATCAGCGAAGCTCGTAGCAATGATCGACTTGAAGCCCATTTCCATGAGCGCCCACGGTGCATGCTCCCGTGACGATCCCGATCCGAAGTTGCGACCGCCAACGAGAATATTCGCATCGCGGTAACGGTCTTGGTTCAAGATAAAATCTGGATTTGGAACGCCGTCTTCAAGGTATCGCCAGTCGAAGAAAGCGAATTCACCGAACCCGGTACGCTCGATCCTTTTCAGGAACTGTTTCGGAATAATCTGGTCGGTGTCGACATTCGCTCGGTCGAGCGGTGCGACGATACTGGTGAGTCTCGTAAACTTTTCCAATGTAGTTACCTTTTATCTATCTTTGTTTCAGAGTTTCGGTTAGGAATCTGTATGGACACTTATAAATTTGTGTTTTAACTGACCTCTTCGTGATATTGCCAGATCAAAACAACTACTGACCAGAACCACGCCGCTTAGAACGAGCTTTTTGGTTTTCAAGATCTTTACGTCGAATCCCCTCTTTCAGAGCCTTTTCGAGAGGATCAACAGGAAAAGGAGGAGTCACAGTTATATCGCCAACTTTGGCATGACGTAATTCCTGACGTTTGTGAAGCTCAAGCGCAACAAGAATTGCGGCAACTCCCAGAACGGCCAGCAGCAGATCGGCGACGATTAGGCGCTGATGAACAATAACCACATCATCGAGAGTCTCTCGTACTGAGTACCAGAACATTCCGATAGTACGCGGGTTGAAAACGAATACGGCGACAAATATTGCTGCCCAGACATGAACGATAACAGGGACCTTGCCCTTTATTTTCCACTCTGTTTGGTTACTTGTTGTAACGTCAGGGTCGCTTCCACGGAATAGTTCTCGGAACACCTGCCAAGGCTTAACAAGGTTCAGAACGGGAACGAAAAACCACATTACCGACTTCTCAGGTGAGAATCCTTGTTTGTCGCTTTTGAGAGTCAACAAGTTTCGGCTCGATCGATGCGTGAATGCTCCGAACGCAAACATATTTGCGAGCAATATTGCAATCAGAAGTACAAACAACATCGCTCCAGTGTCTTTGACCGATGTGTACTTATCCTGAACATCCATAAGACGAGTGCACTCTGGTGACATAGCGATAATCTGTGACTCGTTTGTACAGTCAACGCCTTCTAGTGCAGCGAATTCGAGAATTTTGTTGACGTCACGCAAGGTCGATTGCTGAGTCGGAGGGACGCTTGCCATACCTTGGTTTTGCAAATCAATCAGGTAGCTCGCTGCTGCACGATCTTGCCATGCCAGCACCAGAGCGACAATAACCCAAGCCGTGAGAGCCACGACGACCCATTTGATCTGAGTACTGTTCGATTCATAGCTATATGGCTCGTATCGTTTGGCCTTGGCACGATCCATTTCATTACGACCGGTGATGCTTCCAATAAGTCCGCCGCCACCGGCTACTGGCTTACTGGAGTTACGCGTACGGCGACCAGACTTGGCTGAATCAGGCGCGTCATCACCAACGACCCGTCTATCCTTTGGCGGACGAGGATCATATTTTTCTGCTGGATCACCGGATTGCAATACGTACTACTCTCAGACTAGCTTTCTATTCAAACAAAAGACCTAACTATTCGGTCTCCCAATCTCGAACATCTACGAAGTGACCTTCGATAGCTGCTGCTGCTGCCATTTCAGGGCTTACAAGGTGCGTACGACCGCCCTTACCCTGCCGGCCTTCAAAGTTTCGGTTAGATGTTGATGCACATCGTTCGCCTGGTACCAGAATGTCGGGATTCATTCCCAGACACATCGAACAACCAGACTCACGCCACTCGAAGCCTGCGTCCTTGAAGATCTGATCGAGACCTTCTTTTTCGGCGAGAATTTTTGTCAGAGTCGAACCCGGCATGATCTGAGCCCGAACAGTTGAAGCGACTGTGCGTCCCTTTACGATCTCAGAGGCAGAACGTAAATCTTCAATTCGTGCATTTGTGCATGACCCAATAAACACTCGATCAATTTCGATATTTTCTATCTGAGTTCCACCTGTAAGCCCCATGTACTCAAGAGCATGCTCTGCAGAAGAAACATCGGCCGGGTCTTCGAAATCATCAGGCGCAGGAACACGGTCGGTGATCTTAGCGACCTGGCCAGGGTTCGTGCCCCAACTCACGTGAGGCTCGAGAGTGTCGCAATCAATCTCAAGAAGGTCATCGTATTCAGCGTCTTCGTCCGTGGCAAGTTCTCGCCATTTAGTAACGGCAGCATCGAAAGCATCGCCCTTAGGAACGAACTTACGCCCATTCATCCAGTCGAACGTAGTGTCGTCTGGAGCGATCAGGCCAGCTCTCGCACCACCCTCAATAGTCATATTACAGACGGTCATTCGTCCAGCCATGTCGAGTTTCTTGATGGCGTCGCCTGTGTACTCAACAACATAGCCAGTCCAGCCGGCAGTTCCGACTGTACCGATAGCAGCGAGAATCATATCTTTGGCGGTTACGCCCTTTTTCAACTCGCCGTTGAAGCGAACTTCCATAGTCTTTGGCTTCATCTGTCGGAGAGTCTGAGTAGCAAGAACGTGCTCAACTTCAGATGTGCCGATACCGAATGCCAGCGAACCGAACGCACCATGAGTTGAAGTGTGCGAATCGCCACAAACGATCGTCATTCCGGGTTGGGTATAGCCCTGCTCAGGCCCAATGACGTGAACTATGCCCTGGGCTTCGGAATCGATGTCGTACAAAACGACACCAGTCTCTTCACAGTTCTTCCGGAGAGTGTCGACCTGAATACGAGCGATAGGGTCTTTGATTACTTCGTTTCGTGTGTCGTCGGTAGGTAAATTGTGGTCGACCGTAGAGATTGTGAGATCGGGTCTACGAACCTTACGGTTGGTCAATCGCAGAGCTTCAAAAGCCTGTGGAGAGGTGACTTCGTGAACCAAATGAAGGTCGATGTAAATAAGAGCTGGTTGGCCTTCAGGCTCGGCAACGATGTGCTGTTCCCAGATCTTCTCGAACATGGTCTTTGCCATGTGCACATAACTCCCAATAACTAGATGACTTTTTGAGTCGATTGCCTACAATTAATCAAAGTAGACAGAAATAGTAACGCAAAAGCGGCACTCCGAATAATTTGGAGTGCCGCTTCTCTATGTTTCACGTTGCATGTTTTGATCTACACCGCCCCTGTGGATACAGATCGATCCTGCACACCGATTGTGATCAGCCGGTTGATGGCATTCACATACGCCTTGGCCGAAGCCACAACGATGTCGGAGTCGGAACCACGACCGGAGTAAACCGATCCGTCCTTCGCAACCCTGATTGTCACTTCACCTAGCGAATCGATTCCTTCAGTGACCGCTGATACAGAGAATTCAGTGAGTTCGATATCGAGGTCAACGACCGAGTCGATCGCCTTGCAAACCGCATCGACAGGACCAGTGCCTTTCGATTCGACTGACCGCAACTCACCATCTGGGCAATCAAGCGTAATTTTCGCTTCAGGCTCTACATCGTTACCGCACACGACATGAACCGACGTAACTTTGTAAGTTCGGTCCGTATCAATATATCGGTGCTGCTCTGACATGAGTGCTTCAAGGTCAACATCAGTAACTTCACGCTTGTTATCGGCAAGATCCTTGAACGTAACAAATACGCTCGAAAGCTCGTCGTCCGACAAGTCGTAACCAAGTTCGTGCAAACGTGATCTAAGCCCTGCTCTACCCGACAGCTTGCCAAGCACGATTGCCTGACCACGCCATCCGACTATGTCCGGCTCCATTATTTCGAAGGTCGTTCGATCTTTCAGATACGCATCCTGGTGAATACCGGACGAGTGCCTGAACGCGTTCTGACCGACGATTGCCTTATTCGCTTGAACAGGAATACCAAAAATCGAACTGACCATGCGACTGGAGTTGCCGATTTCCTTCGTATTTATGTTTGTACCGATCTGATAGTGATCCGGCCGAGTCTCGATAGCCATAATGACTTCTTCAAGAGCTGCGTTACCCGCACGCTCTCCGAGTCCGTTGATACAGCCTTCAACCTGCCGAGCACCGTTTTCGATGGCAGCAAGCGAGTTAGCAGACGACATACCAAGATCATTGTGGCAGTGAACACTAATCACCGCCTGATCGATATTCTGAACGTTATCTTTGATGCCTTTAATCAAAGCACCAAACTCTTCGGGAGTTGAATATCCAACGGTGTCTGGAATGTTGACAGTAGTGGCACCAGCTTTAATGACAGCTTCGACCATAGCATAGAGATATTCTGGTTCTGTGCGTGAGGCATCCATTGGCGAAAACTCGACGTCATCGACGTAGGTTTTCGCGTGGGTGACTGCGTTCACAGCCATATCCATGATAGCTTCGCGGTCTTTCCGCATCTGGTGCATCAGGTGGATATCGGAAGCAGAGAGGAACGTATGTATACGTGCGTTCTTAACACCTTCAAGCGCCTTACCTGCAGCATCAATATCAGCTTTGACCGCTCTCGCCAAAGAAGTAATAATCGGGCCTTTCACTTCGTTGGCAATGCGGCGTACTGCCTCAAAGTCACCAGGCGAACTACCTGCGAAACCTGCTTCGATCACATCAACGCCTAGCTTGTTTAGCTGGTGAGCGAGACGTAGTTTTTCCTCGACCGTTAGACCTGCTCCGGCAGATTGCTCGCCGTCACGTAGTGTCGTATCGAAAATTATTACTTTGTCTTGTGTATCGCTCTGCTGCGCCATGTGAATACCTCCAGCGCTCGACATTTTAGACGGGCTACACCCACCAAAAATTAATTTTGAATGCCGGCCTTTTTCGTGAAAACCGGCATTCCCATCAAAAAAGGAAGGGACTATTTAAGTAGTCGACTCCAACCAAGGCATCATGTCGCGAAGTTCTTTACCGACTTTTTCAACGCCGTGAACTTCGTTATCGGCACGCATCTGCTTGAATTTGTGCTGACCTTCATCATTCTCAGCAATCCACTCTCGGGCGAATTCACCCGATTGGATCTGACGGAGAACTTCCTGCATATTCTTCTTAACGTTTGAGTCAATGATGACTGGACCACGTGTGTAATCGCCGTACTCAGCTGTTTCACTGATTGAGTACCGCATGTGACCAAGACCACCCTGGTACATGAGGTCGACAATGAGCTTAAGCTCGTGTAACACCTCAAAGTAAGCAGATTCTGGCTCGTAACCAGCTTCAACTAGAACTTCAAATCCGGTCTTCACAAGTTCGCTCACCCCACCACAGAGAACAGCCTGCTCACCGAACAAGTCGGTTTCGGTCTCTTCCTTGAAAGTAGTCTCCAGAATGCCAGCTCGCCCTCCACCGACTCCCTTGCCGTAAGCAAGTGCGAGATCGTGAGCAGTTCCTGAAACGTCCTGGTGAACAGCGATAAGACATGGAACACCAAGTCCTCGCTCGAATACTGCACGCACTCGGTGCCCTGGCGCCTTAGGAGCGATCATGACCACATCGACACCTTCAGGTGCGATTATTTGTTCATACAAAATCGTGAAACCGTGGGCAAAGAGAATCGTCTTGCCTTTGGCCAGGTTTGGCAGAACGTCTTCTTCGTAAACCGTCTTCTGAACAGTGTCAGGGAGACAGAACGAAATCAGGTCGGCCCGCTTGGTTGCTTCAGCGTTCGAAACAACTTCTAGTCCTGCTTCTTCAGCAGTTTGCTTGCTGCGACTGCCTTCGTAGAGGCCAACAATAACGTTGAAACCGCTGTCCTTAAGGTTCAGCGCATGGGCGTGACCCTGCGATCCATATCCGAGTATTGCGATCGTCTTAGCTCGCAGTATCGAATCATCAATATCTTTGTCGTAAGTGAGAGTAGCCATTTCGAATTGTCAGCCTTAGGGCTCGTGATTTTGTTTCCTGCTAGCAGTCCTAGCAGTATGCTTCGGAAGCGTTCTCAGACGCTTCCAGATTCGCCAGTCGTAATGGGAAGTACATAGGTCGAGTGGCTTGCATCGGCCTGATATAGGCCATCTTCTTTGCCCTCTACAAGAGTTCCTCTGAGAGTTGCGACTCTACCGGTCCGAATCACTTCCAGTAATCCGAATTTCTTCATTAGTTCGATCAAAGAATCGATTTTCTGTCGCCCACCCGAAATTTCAAGTGTCAGACTTTCAACGCCGATGTCAATGACGTTTGCTCGATATACATTCGTCAGTTCAAGTACTTCGCCTCGTTTTGCAGCTGGTGCAGCCACCTTGATTAGCGCCAGTTCTCGCCAGACGATATTCTTTTCAGTTATATCGTGAACTTCCACAACATCGATCAACCGATCGAGCTGTGCTGCCACATGTCGTACAACCTCATCAGGTCCTTCGACAACGAAGGTCATTCTAGACAAACCCGGTTGTTCTGATCGACCAACAGCTAAACTGGCAATGTTGAACCCGCGTCGTCGGAAAAGGCCAGATATGCGAGCGAGTACACCCGGCTTATCTTGAACAAGAGCCGAGATGGTTCGTTGAAATGTCCCGTTCTCTGGTGCCATTAGTTCGGGTCCTCGATCAGTTCCTGAACGCTTTGACCTGCAGGAATCATTGGGTAAAGATCGTCGACTTTTTCGATAACGAAATCGACAATCACAGGGCCATCGTGAGCATTCGCTTCCGCGATAGCAGACTCAAGTTCATCCTGACTAGTCACACGAATACCCTTCATCCCATAGGCTTCTGCAAGCTTCACAAAATCAGGGTTAGCCGTGTATGTTTCGGCCTGAAAGTCACCGTCGTAGAAGAAATCCTGCCACTGAGTAATCATTCCCAAGTGGTTGTTGTTTAAAATAGCGTACTTCACCGGCAAATTGTTTTCGACAGCCGTCGCCAGTTCCATGAGGGTCATCTGAAAACCACCATCGCCGCAAATCGACCAGACCAGCTTGTCTGGGTTTCCAACCTGCGCACCGATAGCCGATGGAACTTCATAGCCCATCGTTCCAGCGCCACCCGAAGAAAGCCACGAGTTAGCATTCTTGAACTGATAGTGCTGAGCAGCCCACATTTGGTGCTGACCTACCCCGGTAGTAATAATCGCATCACCCATGGTGACGTCGGAGAGCGCTTTCACAACGTGCTGACCCATCAAGCGGTCAGTCTCAGGAATACGCAGTGATGGGTGTTCTGCTTTTAGATGCTCAATACGTTGTAACCACTCAACGTGAGTCGTCTGATTCACTTTAGGAGTCAGTTGAGTGAACACATCTTTGATATTGCCGACAACCGGCGCTTCAACTTGAATACTCTTGTTGATTTCAGCGGGGTCTATATCGACATGTATTTTCTTCGAGCCAGTCGAAAATCGTTTGGCATCCCCTACGATACGGTCATCAAACCGGCTACCAAAGTTGATAATCAAGTCGGCCTGATCGATCGCCAGCGAGGCGTAAGCCATGCCATGCATTCCAGGAAATCCTGTGCTGAGCACGTGATCTTCTGGGAACGATGAAATTCCTAGCAATGTCGTAACTACAGGAATCTGAGCTTTCTCAGCAAGTTCCTTCAGTTCATCCCAAGATCTAGAGAGTACAACGCCATGACCAGCGAGGATCACAGGACGCTCTGATTCGTTGATCAGCCTAGCGGCAGCTTCAATCTGAGATTCTTCAGCCATGCCGGGTATTTTGTATCCGGGCAGGTCGACTGGCGCATTCGGATTGTATTCACCCATCTCCATGAATACGTCTTTAGGAATATCGATCAGCACCGGCCCAGGTCGACCGGTTCGTGCAATATGGAACGCCTCGTGGACTGTCGCACCGAGATCGTCGGCACGCATCACAAGGTAGTTATGCTTGGTTACAGGCAGGGTTGCGCCTGTGATATCGGCCTCTTGGAACGCGTCGGTGCCGATCGCAGCGCGACCGACCTGACCGGTTATTGCAACCATTGGAACCGAGTCCATCATGGCAGTTGCCAGACCCGTAATGAGGTTCGTCGCACCAGGACCAGACGTGGCGAAAGCTACACCGACTTTGCCGGTCGAACGTGCGTAACCGTCAGCAGAGTGGGCTGCACCCTGTTCGTGTCGCGACAGAATGTGTCGTAAATGGGGGTACTGCGAAAGCACGCCGTAGAGCGGAAGAATTGCGCCACCGGGAATGCCAAAGACCACTTCTACGCCCTCTTTGAGGAGCGCTTCGCAGACTATTTGACTACCACTGAGGTGCTTGGACATATCGTTTTCCTGGCACGATTGCCGATGTAACTCAGCAATTTATTCCTATGAAAATTTCGTAACTATCGATTCACAACTTTTGCGAACTTGCGTCATATACAAATTCACACTTACGCAGGGCAAAAAAAAATCTCGCCCCTTCACAAAGGACGAGACTTGCATCCCGCGGTACCACCTTCGATTGCCGAGTGTTAATATTTTGATCAACACTTGACCGCTCAACTAACCGTAACGTGGCCAATCCCGTTTGATCCTAGCCCCATTTTACAGAGTTCAGACCAACCGCTCCAGGGCGAGTTCTCGAATTAGTACGTACCGGATTCACACCAACACCGGTTCTCTCTTACGTACTGCTTTCGGTACTACTCCCGTTCACAGCGTTTCATACACGACAATTATAAGTGTTTCGGTCGTCGAGAAGCAATCATCCCAATACAGAATGTGATACCTAAAACCAATTATTCGGGTATTGATGCTGCAACTAAAACCGGCGCACCGTCCACTGGAATACACTGCTTCCGTTATTTACTGACTATTCGGTACAAAGTTATTGTCCATCCAAACCAACCTGCAGCTCCGCAATTTCAAATGGTCCGACATCGACATTCTTCAGCGATTGCTGAACGAGATCGGTCGACATGGGCACAGAGATTGGGCTGCCTTTCCCGACGATCTACGTGCCGAACTAGCATTTCCTCGTGTTCGTCCTAAACGAAACATCGCACTAGCTGAGCATGATGGGCAGATCGTCGGCTATGCAATCGTCGAGCCTGAAGCAAATATCGGGCGGTCAGTAATCGGGATTGGAAGCAGCTCAATGGGTCTGACAATCCGTAAAAAGCTAATCGATTGGGCAATCAATCTAGCCGCGCAAGAAGCACCCATAGTTCACCTATCTACTCGTGATAACGAAACTGAGCTTGAAAAATTGGTTGAACAGCTTGGTTGGTCGAAGGTACGCCGATACATAAAACTCACAACGTCATCAAATATGATCAGCGCTATAGCAGCGGTACCAGATGGATTCACGGTACGAACCATGTTGGGTCTTGACGAGGTACCGGAACTAACCTATATCCAGAACGAGGCCTTTAAAGAACACTTTGGTTATTCGCCGAATACCGAAGATGAAATTAAGGCTCATCTACTTTCGGGAAACTCCAGTCTCGACAATATTGTGATGATTCACGACTCCTACGAACAGCTGGTGGCGTATTGCTGGACACTCATCTATGGACGTGAGGATCTAAAAATCGGGCGAATCGGAATGACAGGTGTGCTACCGACGGCTCGTAAGAAGGGCCTTGGAAGAGCAATCGCCGAAGTAGGATTTAATCATTTGGTTCGCCAAAACGTCGATTCGATAGAGCTCGATGTCGATTCGAAAAATGCTCCAGCAATCCATGTCTATTCGTCGTTAGGATTTGAAAAAGACAGTGAAGTAAGCTGGTGGGAACGGGCTCTTTAACCTCCTGCAAATGGCGCTGAGGCAACTGGAGTTGCTGGCACTAGCATTCGATAGCTATTGAGCAAGGCATCGGCAGAGCGATCCCAGCTCAGAGATTCAGCGTGAATTCTTGCTGCGTCACCCATTCGAGCTCTCAGTACGTCATCCTGAAGAAGTTCACATAGTCGTTCAGCCATTATATCGCTCTGCTTGGCAGGGACAAGGTATCCGGTTACGCCATTTTTAACAACGGTAGGTAAACCTCCGACGTCAGATGCAACTACTGGTCGTCCGCAAGCTGCTGCTTCTAGCGCAGCGAGACCGAAGCTTTCATAGTGAGATGGCAGTACACAAACATCGGCTGCGTTGTAATGATAAGGAAGTTCGTCCTGACTTACCGAACCAATGAAATTCAGGGACTGGGTAAGTTTCATTCGACTCCCCAACGTTTGAAGGCGTCTTTTTTCCTCAGAGCTCTCGTCACCGCCAACAACGTTCAACGTTATCTTCGCTGGATCTTCGAGGCTCGCAACCGCACGGAATAGATTGTCGAGACCTTTCAATGGCTCAAGACGCCCAACAAATAAAATGTTCTTTTCATCACCATAGCCGAGGTGATCTCGAGACTGACGCTGTGACATTGGGCGAAATCGAGCGAGGTCGACACCCGGTGGAATAACGTCGATTTTTGAGGGATCAACGTCGCAATATTCAGCCACTACCGCACGTTCGTGTTCGGTCCAAACTACGACCGAATCTGCCGAGCAAGCAATATCAGTTTCTGAACTATCACGCTGAGCGATTTCAGATTCTTCAGGCCTGCCGCGTCGTTTCATCTCGGCCATTGTGTGAAAGCTTGTCGTATGTGGCACACCCCACTCTGAAGCCAATTGCATACCAACTAGCCCCGAAAGCCAGTAGTGACTACTAACGATGTCGTAGTTCAGGCTATTAGCAATACAGAACCTGCGCATCTGAGAAGTGAACTGCGGAAGCAGTTCGTACACGCCACTCTTATCGAGCGAGCACGGACCAGCTGGTAAGTGAATTAATCGAGCGCCGGGGGCAATCATTACGATCTGACGATCGCGTGGGTCATGATGCCGAGTAAACACGTCAACCTGAACTCCCCGAGCTGCAAGTCGTTTTGCCATCTCAAGAATGTATATGTTCATCCCGCCGGAGTCTTTACTGCCCGCTTGGCGCATGGGACATCCGTGGACTGTGATTACTGCTACGTTCATAGTTGTTGGAAGCTAGTTCGCCTGAGCAGCTGCTCCACGTGTTGCTGTTAACGCAAATACCTGACGATCGACGCCGCCGAGATGATATTTATATGACTCATTGCCACGCATGAAGTCAAACACTTTGTGACCTGATTCAATAGACGATTTTATCGTCAAAGCGTGATTCAACAACCCAACCGAAAGTTTGGACTGAGCCGGATTGTAACCACTGTTATACAGGTAGCGCACATTACCAGTTACAAATGACAATGAGGTTGCTTCTCTTATACCGTCTATTTCCAAGAAGCAGAGCCTAGTAATACCTTCACATGCCAACTCAATGGCGATTTTGCAGAAAAATTGCTCACGCTCTGCAGTCATGAACTCATTCTTATCGGGTGTACTCATACGGTGAAGCCGCATGAACTCAGCCATAGAAGCCTCGATATCGCCGGGTTCAGATAGCTCAACATGTGTAACTGCGCCAGCAGCTTCTAATCGACGTAATTTTCGACGAAGTTCATGCCGATCTTTCTTCCTGAGAGCGGATATGTATTCATCCCAGCTGTCAGGTAAGTCCATGCGAGGAGCGACGTCTTCCTGTTCGAGATCTACTCGCCAACCTGCGTTTTCTGCTTCGTCACGGAACTGAGTAATCGTTGGTGAATTACCAGGAAGGGACTGGAGAAGAATCGTGTCGATCTCTGACATTTCACTCACCGCAGATACGAGTGATCGAATGCATGACGAGTTAAGTCGATCCCTTGAAAGAAAATCATGATAATCGACTAAGTCAGTACTACCGAGAAAGCTTATTTCTGAACCGTCGATCATTAACGGGGCGATCATCTTCAAATCACCTGATTCAGAACGAACTATTAGTAACTGAAGCTTGGAATCATTCCCAAATTCAGACCACCAAGTTTTTTGCCATGTTTGTGAATCGAAGAATGTAGGTTCCGAACTTTCTTCAAAAATCTTGAGCCAATGATCTGCGAGACTTTCAAAAGTCCCTTGCTCAATCCCAGCGCTACAACAAGTCAATTTGGCGGACGTTCCTTAGCGAGTACAAATGTGCGAATGCCCTGAAGTAAGTCAGCAGTAATTACTTAACGCTGGTCAGTAGAGTCATAATCGAATCGATGTCTGGCTCGACGTACTCAAGCTCGATGAGAGCTCGCTTCTCCGCTGTGCCAGGATCTTTCAGTCCGTTACCAGTTAAGATACAAACTACGGTCTTTCCGGTCAGGTCGACACCCAATTCAGGTAGCTTAATCAATCCAGCTACTGATGCGGAAGAGGCTGGCTCACAGAAAATACCCTCTTCTCGGGCCAATCGTAAGTAAGCATCGACAATTTCGTTATCGTCGACCATGTCGATCATGCCTCCGGACTCGTCTCTGGCAGCTTCCGCTTTTCCCCAACTTGCCGGGTTTCCAATTCGGATAGCGGTAGCTATCGTCTCGGGCTTCAGTACAGGTTCACCTCGCACAATCGGTGCAGCTCCCGTTGCCTGAAACCCCATCATTTTGGGAGTTGTTTCAGATCGACCAAGCGCCTGGTATTCATTAAAGCCCTTCCAGTAAGCAGTAATATTTCCAGCATTGCCCACTGGGATGCAAAGCATATCTGGTGCTTCACCAAGTTCGTCGACAATTTCGAATGCACCTGTTTTCTGGCCTTCGATTCGATACGGGTTCACCGAGTTGACCAACTCGATGTCCATAATTTCGACGATACTACGAACGGCATTTAGAGCGTCGTCAAAGCTGCCATTTACAGCAAGAATTCGAGCGCCGTACGCCATTGCCTGAGCCAATTTGCCAAGTGCTATTTCACCGGCAGGAACCAGTACGATAGTCTCTAGTTTGTAGCGAGCGCCGTAGGCTGCTGCCGCTGCGCTGGTGTTTCCTGTCGAAGCACATATGATTCGCTTTTTGCCAGCTTCAAGGGCTTTGGCAATCGCCATAACCATGCCGCGATCTTTAAAAGAGCCTGTTGGATTACAGCCTTCAAGCTTGAAATATAGATCTCTGCAACCGAGCGAATCTCCGATACTTTGCGATCTGACAAGCGGGGTGCTTCCTTCTCCCAGAGAGACTGACGGTGTTGCATCCGTAACAGGCAGAAATTCGTGATACCTATCTATCAATCCAGACTTCGTCGTCAACGAGAAGAACACTCCTGATTAACACGAGCCAAAGCTCGCCTACTTTCAAAACCGGAGGTTAAGACCGGTCGCCGTAAGTTTCGACTCGTAACAAACTGTCCAACTGTAGGACAGTGCAGAGTTCCTTAATAGCACGCACAGCACTCTGCATGTTAGCCTCTCGCGCCGGATGAGTCATTATCACCAGGTCGGCGTGCCCATTCGCTGTGTCGGTATCTTTTTGCAGGACCGAGTTGATACTAATGTCCGCATCACCCAGAATTCTTGCAACATTTGCAAGCACTCCAGGCCGATCAGAAGCCGTCAATCGAATGTAGTACTGACACTCATGATCCGACATCGATGCTATCCCAAATGATTCAGGTAGCGTCGATGATCCGGCATCGTGCACAGCACCCTTTGCGATTCTAAGTACATCTCCCATAACAGCGCTAGCTGTCGGGTTTGGTCCTGCTCCAGGTCCCTGGAACCAAAGCGGTCCAACCAGATCACCTTCGACTTCAACAGCGTTCAATACGCCGTTCACTGAAGCCATTGGAACATCAAGCGGAATCAATGCAGGATGCACTCGAGCAAGCAGACCTGAATCTGCTTTCGCCTGAGCCACTGCAAGAAGTTTGATAGTGTAGCCAAGTTCGCTGGCGTATCGGAAATCTTTTGCGTGAACCTCACGAATGCCCTCTCGATGAATCGCATCAACCGGCACTTCGGTGTGGTATGCAAGACGAGCGAGAACAGAAATCTTATAAAGCGCATCGAACCCATCGACATCCGCAGTCGGGTCGGATTCAGCGTAACCGAGTGCCTGCGCTTCTGCCAGAACGTCGTTAAAATCGGCGCCTTCATGGGCCATTTTCGTAAGAATAAAATTCGTTGTTCCGTTGATAATTCCGCGGATGCTCTGAATCTTGTTCGCCGTCAGATCGTTCATCAGTGGACCGATGATCGGTATGCCGCCTGCAACACTAGCTTCGTAGTACAAGCAAACGTCATTTTCAGCAGCAGTGACAAGCAGTTCGCTGCCGTGCTTCGCCATAACTTCTTTGTTGGCCGTAACCACATGCTGGCCAGCTTTTAGGGCACTGGTTATGTAGTCGAACGCCGGATCGACACCACCCATTAATTCGACGACGATTCCAACTTCAGGGTTGCCAATTACAGTTTCAATATTTGTTGAAATCGCACTGGAATCGATAGTCACCTCACGTTTACGTGAAGTATCTCGAACCACAGCTGCAACTACTTTGAGCGAAACACTAAGGTCGTCCAACCTGTGTCGTTGGCTAATGGCATTCGCCACTGCCGAACCAACTACGCCAAGGCCCAGCAGGCCAATACCCGTAGGCTGGCTATCCATCATTGCTGAATCTGCCATTTCCTATGGCCCGGTTTGTTGAGGTAATCCGGTAAAGCCGAACGGTACCGGAGTCGGGGTAGGAATAATTGCTGACAGACGAACTTGATTGTTCACCCAATCAAAGATTGCGCTATCTAAAACCATATGAAGGTCGAAATTAGGCTGTTCTTCGTTGAAGAAAATTGTCATGCCACGAGAGATCAGTAGATCGAAGTTTTCCGCATCAATTTCTCGAGCATCGTTGACTTCACTAACTACCAGATAAGACCACCAACTGTTCTCTTCATCAAAACGCGGACTGCTCGGTGTTCGAACCGGCAATAATCGTTTTCCATCACCGTCGAGACCAAACATGAGACCATCGAGTTCTGGGATAACACCAAATGGCTTCCATCCCTGGTCACCATAATCTCGTTTAACGTTCGGGTCGGCGGAATGCTTGAGCACTACGTTCTCAATAGGTATTCCCGCAGCTAAATCACGTTCGATAGCCCGACGATCTTCTGAATCGTTCGATAGTGTGATGATTTCATAGATGTGCACCTGAGCTTGAACGCGAGGAACCGTCTCACCTATAACTTCGCGTAGCTGCTCTTTGAACATACTCTTTCGAATGAAATCACGGAAAACCGCTTCATCGATACCAATACGGTGAATGAACTGCCGCTTGGCTTCCTCGACATTATTTTTGTATTCCTGAGACTCTCGTTCAGCAACCGTAACGGCTACAAAACCAAGGATTGAACTCAACCGTTCGTCAACATCCTCAGCACTTACAGCAATGCCGTAGCGAGGTGCTAGCTGGAACGCCAATTCGTTCTCTTGCAAGGTCTGCAAAGAGTCAAATAACGAGTTCCCAATTTCAAATGGAACACCCAAGTTTTCACTCATCCGTTGATTGAAACGAATGAAGTTGACGACGTCACCGCGAGTGTACTCAGTGTCTTCGACTCTGAGAGCAAGCTCACGCGGTGGAAATACGTAATTTTGAAAATAGGCGTAAACAGGAATCGCCAAAAGACCGACCAAGACAACTAACCCAACGAGCATGAATGGTCGAGTCTTAACCTGAAACTGGCGTTTTTCGTTGACCATCTCGCGGCGGGTCTTTCCGCCACGTACAGTAATACTGCGGCGACCGGCTTCATAGTCGGGAATGGGATCTCCGACTACCGGTTGCTGCTCTTCGTTACGATCTTCACTTGAGTCTTCTGTGGACATTTTCGGCGCTTGCTACTGCTGCGGCCGGGTTCACTTCTACAGCGACACCTCGGCCTTACTAACGTTGAATTGTCTGCGAGAAGAGGTTACTTCTCTTCTTCGTCAGAACTGTCATCCTCGGCTTCTGGAGCCTCTTCAGATGAAACCTCTTCGGTTTCCTCAGACCCAGTTTCTTCTACTGATTCCTCAACGGCTTCAGCAACTGGAGTTTCTGAACTTACCGCAGTAACTTCAGAAACTTCAGTCTCGGTTTCTTCTGTAGTCGTTTCTTCGTCGTCTGAAAT
>CAWVYJ010000005.1:0-57535 GCA_963934365.1 uncultured Dehalococcoidales bacterium
CCTTCGGTGTACAGAAACCGATCCTGCGAAAGATAAATCGTAGAGCCATCTTCTGAAATCGAAGCGCTTACTAGCGGGTAGCCCTTTTGGAAAATCCACGAATCCATGATCCGGCGTGCCGGCTGCTGAGTAACGTGCTCAATCGCATCCCATAGGTCGTTGGTTTCAGTGTTTCCGTACTTGTGCTTGTTAAGGTAGTAGGAAATTCCGTCCCTGAACTCCTGCTCGCCCAAGTACTGCTCGAGCATTCGCAGAACCGACCCACCCTTTTCGTAAGTCAATAAATCAAACATGGCTTCAGCATCGGACGGAGAGTTCACTTCGACCTCAATCGGACGTGTGTTCACAAGTGAGTCGACATCGAACGCCATCGAGCGTTCAAGGCTGAACTGGTTCCATCGTCCCCATTCGGCATTGAAATTGTCGGAACACATCGTTGCCATGAACGTTGCAAACGCTTCGTTCAACCAAATTCCGTTCCACCACTCCATGGTCACGAGGTCACCAAACCACATGTGAGCGATCTCATGAGCAATAACGTCGGCAACCCGAAGCAATTCGGGCTCGGTCGAACGTGACTTGTCGACGAGAAGCAGAACTTCTCTGTACGTAATACAACCAAGGTTTTCCATCGCACCGAACGCAAAGTCAGGGACTGCGACCATGTCAAGCTTCTGGCCAGGGTATGGAATTCCGTAGTACTTCGAGAAGAATTTCAGCGCAAACGCACCAGCCTCAAGTGAGTAGTCGGTGAGATGCCCTTTGCCTATCGGATGAACGATTCGCAGTGGCACACCATCGACATCGACCGGATCGGTAGCTTCGAACGGACCAACGATGAATGCAACCAGGTAAGTCGACATCACCATAGTGTCTTCGAACAAAATCGACTTTCGTCCATCGCCAAGATCGGTAGTAGAAATATCTGGTCCGTTTGAAACAGCGAACTCATCTACTGGAACTACCAAAGTCACGCCGAAGGAAGCCTTGAACGCAGGTTCGTCGAAACACGGGAAGGCACGTCGAGCGTGGGTGCTCTCGAACTGGGTCGTGGCTATCGTGTGCTCGACTCCATCGTCATCGGTAAACACTGATCGGTAGAAACCGTGAAGCAGATCGTTAAGGACTCCAGTGAATTTTGCAACGATCGTATACGGACCTCTAGCAAGTTCTGAGTCGAAACTCAGAGTCGCACGTTCCATGTCTTCATCGTGCGATATGCCTGAAGCGACAATCTCTCCACCAACCGCGTCGAGTATGACAGCTGAAGAAATCTCAAGATCGGCAGAGTTGATCTGGATATTGTCGGTTCGCTGACCGACCTCAACTTCGATTTCGACAGTGCCAGCAAATGTGGCTTCATCGAGATTGGGTTCAAGGTTTATTCGGTAGTGCGAAGGAACAACGAATGAGGGTAAGCGATGCGGATTAGTCGAGGCGTCTGGCAAATTTATCTCCGGTTCATAAAAACGTATCTCCGGAGACTACCGCGCTAAATAGCCATACGCTACTGCTCGCGACTGGTCATATCCATCCCAAAGTGAAGTAGTGAATCTGCCATATGCTTGCGCCACACCTCGGCAGTATCGGGTGTCCACTCGTAAAAGCCTTTGCCGGTCTTCACGCCAAGATCACCTGATTCGATTTTGTCGAGCAACAGTCTTGGAAGCTCAGGCTCGTTATTGAGTTCGGAGAATAGACCGGACATATCCGAATGTGAAACCGATCCAAACACTCCAGTTTCAGCAAACTTCGGCCCAAATCCGCTGCGAACAATTTCGTCTACCTCGGCTGAAGTAGCCTCGCCGTTCTCAACGGTCACCATCGCTTCCCTCAACAGTGCCACCTGCAAGCGATTGCTGATAAATCCTTGAATTTCAGTACGAATCACAGCGGGTTTTTTGCCAATCGCCTCGAATTCGTCCTTGACTAAGGCAACAACTTCACCCGATGTATCTGGACCTGTAATAATTTCGATACCCGGCAACAAATGAGGTGGATTGAAGTAGTGAATACCTACAACACGCGATGTTCGATTGGTAACCGAACCATAAGCGCTTGGCACGAACGTCGAACTATTCGAAGCAAGTACAGCATGGCTGGGCGCTGAAGCGTCGACTTCAGCAAATATCTTCTTCTTTAGATCGATATTTTCTGATGCTGCTTCGATTACCAGGTCGGAATTCTTCACCGATTCACCCAAATCTGTCGAAGTTGAAATACGCGAAAGAGCTTGCTCGATCTGGTGTTCGTAAATGTAACCAACAGAGGCTAGAGCATTTAAACCCACCCGGGCTCTCGATATCGCATCACGCAACAAGTAATCTGAAACATCGTTAAGAAAAACATTCTTGCCATTAACAGCTAGTTCAAGTGCAATTCCGTGCCCCAAGAGTCCAGCACCAATAACCGCAACGTTCTGAAATTTTGATCCCGACGAAGTGCCAACGCTTGTAACACTTGGACTCTCGCTAATCCCAGGGACAGAAATTTCTGACGCCGAAGTTACCACTGAAATATCAGCGAATAGCTCACCAGCAATCACCTGAACCAGATCCCAACCGATCTGCTCCCAAATCTCGAACGGACCACCAACAGACCAACGACGACCTATCGAGTTGGTGATGACTATGTCGATATCACCCGCATCCGCAATACCCGCCTCAACCAAAGCAAGCGACTCACGATAAATCGCAGCTTGCAACTTCAGCGAAATGCCTTCGCTAGTGTCAACGTTCAAATGGAAATAACCGTCCTATAGAAAACGTGGCTCACACCACTTACACCGAGTATCCGACGGAACCGTCTTCTCGCATTGGAATGACCTGTAAGTTACGCGGTTCGTACGGCTGCGACTGGAAGCCTTCAACTTCCAAATCGATTCCAATACCGACGGCGTCTGGAACTGGAATGTAGCCACCATCACGCTGCCACGCCGAGTTGAACATCGCGTTGAACGGTTGTTCGTCTTCTTTGGAGTACTCCTGCGTAAGGAAGTTCGGAATCGATGTGTCGAGACCACAAGCCGCAGCAGTCAAAACTGGCCCGAGGAAATTATGAGTCACGACTGCAGAGTGGTACGACTCCGCAATTGCGGCAATCTTCTTCACTGCAGTGAATCCACCAGCAAGTCCAAGATCAGGTCGTGCATATTGGCTTCCACCAACTTCAAACATTTCTCGGAATTCCCAAATCGAATGCATGCGCTCGCCATTCGCTACTGGAAGCGTCGTTCGCTTAGCAACCTCGGCCTGCGACTTAATCGAGTCGATCTGTACCGGGTCTTCGTAAAATGCTGGCTGGAATTCAACCAATTGTTCAGCAAGCGCAATCGCAACCATCGGCGTTAGCTTGCGGTGCATTTCGAGGATGATGTCGCAATCCATTCCCGCACCCTCGCGCATTGCAGCCACGTTTTCACGCGTGTCGTGAATCAGTCGAGGAAGCGTCATAGACTGGAAGCCATCAGGCAGTGGATCTGTCTTGATAGCAGTGAATCCCTGCTCAACCGCCTCACGCGAATTCAACATTAAACCCTGCGACGTTGTTCCCTGATCCGAAGCATCAGGCCGAACTCCACCCATCAACAAATGCAGTCGAATCTTGTTACGAACTTTCCCGCCGAGCAATTGCCACACAGGAGCTTCAAGTTGCTTGCCCTTGATGTCCCAAAGAGCAATATCAACTGCACTGACTGCACCCGAAAGCACCGATCCTCGGAAAGGTCCCATTCGGTACAAGTACTGCCAGTGATGCTCGATATCTAGAGGATCTTTGCCGACAAGATAGTCAGCGAACTTCTTCACTACCGCATCAGTGGCTTCGAGATAACCCCAGCAAGCTGACTGCCCGACTCCAACAAGACCGTTATCGGTGAAGATTCTTACGATCTGGCTGTTACCAGCGAGGATCGATTCAACGCGTTCGATTTTCATATTATTACTCGTAGGCCTGTTCCACGCTTGATGCGCGCTTTGAATAACTCATCCAACGTAGGCTGTTGTTACGGCGACGATAATACTGACTATTTCGATCTAATATCAGCAATTAGAGCAACTGTTGACTCCATATCGACAACCCTAGGATGAGACTTGTAACCAGAATGACCGTTATATCGATCAATCAATATAGGTCGAATCCCAGCTTGTTCGGCACCAAAAATGTCCGATTCCAACTGATCTCCAATAAATGCTGACTCTTCTGCTGAAACATCAGCTTTAATCAGAGCGGCTTCAAATATTTGCGGATCGGGCTTTTCGACACCGATTTCACCTGAAGTCACCGCAAAATCGACGTGGCCAGTCAGCCCCATGTCATCGCACAGTCGCTGAGCAGTCGAGTTCATGTTCGAGACGACACCAACGATCAAACCCGATGACCGTATCCTGTCTAAGCCGTCTATAACGTCAGGAAACAAAGTTATTCGGTACTCCTGCTTCCTCACCTCAAACCAAATCTCTCCTGCGAGTGCCAGATCAACTTTGTGACCCGCACCCTGTAGCACGAGTTGCTCAAATCGGGCGAAGAATTCCCTCTGCTCGTTCCCGTTCATCGTTCGCACAGGCTTAGTCGCATTTTGTCGAGTCATGAATGCGTCAGCCATGTGATACCCAGCATCGATGCCAGAACCGGTTACTTCGAGACCAAAATGTTCTAGTGCCTGAGACTGTATTTGCTCTCTCGGAGGATCAAACCCCGCGAGCGTGCCGTATACATCGAACAAAACTGCCTTTAGTTCAGACATTCATGGCTCACTTCATATCCTTCGCAATCACGATTCATTTACTTCAATGAACCAATCGGCTGAACGGTTAGCGCACAACCATAAACCCAACTTACTCAGTTAGGTTTCAGTGTGGCATCTACTGCGTTTAAGGTGCAGTCCGTGTTAAAGCGTCGTTTACTATCAAAATCCTCTGATCGACGATCTCACTCACCGAGTACAAAGACACCTAAAACGCACTTAAAAGAGCGCTACTCCTCGCAGCGACCGTTTGCTGTTCTGATTGTGGAGCTGTGTTTGTCGATTGAACCAACAAGTCGGCGAGAAGATTAGATCCAAAGTGCCTGAAGTTAATTCCCTTATTTTTGTTATTAATTGGTCATCATCAGATAAAAATCACGTTCAATACCTACCAAAAAGCCGGCAGTTCACTAGAATAGCGGAGTATCAGGCTGGTGCCTGTTAATAAACATAGTTCAGGTTCGAATTGAGGAATACTTGGAACTTACAATCACCGCCAACAACACGACTGTAACCGACGCCATAAGGGCCTATGCAGAGAAGCGTCTCAGCATCCTTGATCGCAGATTCCGTGATCCGGTGCCTGTGTTCCTACAAATTCGCAAAGAGCAGACCAAGAAAGAAGAAGACCGATTCATAGCTGAGGTAACAATCAGACTGAATCGTGGCGTAATTAGAGGTGAGATGAGAGGAGACTCCCCTTATACCGCCATCGATCACGTTTCCGACACTGTTACTCGGCAAATCAGCCGGTATAAAAATCGCTACTCCGATAAGACCCGACGCTCTGTTGAAGGGGGGCTCGGTATGGCCATTGCCGAGCAGATGGCGCAAGAGTCAGTATCTGAAATCGATGAAAATGGCATCGCCACTCTAGAACACGGTCAGCTAGTTCGTACAAAACGTCACCCGATGGCATCTGTATCCGTTGAAGACGCAGCGGCCCAAATGGAGCTTCTTGCTCACAACTTCTACGTGTTCCGAAACAAAGAAACCGATGAAATTAACGTCGTGTATCGCCGACACGATGAGGACTACGGTCTGATCGTTCCTGAAGAACCAGAAGACTAAATCGATCTAAGTATGGTCAAGTGAATAAGCCGGCTCCAGTAGTCGGCTTATTTATTTAAGAACGGGGTTCTACCGAATCAGGCTTGTACTCGTAGATCACTACCGGAGTATCAATTCCGGCTGCGATCATCTCTGACGTCGGGTACACCTGGTCAAGTCCATTGATATCCAATTTTTTGAACTTTTCCAACCCAGCTTCCGCATATTTTGCCCGTTCCATCTCGCCGATGTAAACGTACCTAATATCGTATTTGTCGAGCAAAGAAATCGCAGTCCCGCGCAATGGTGTGTCGAAGAATCTATCGACCTCAATCCGGCGGCTGCTAACAGTGGAAGCGTAGCCAACTCGCTGTTGTCTCTGATGCCAATCCCAACCAATAACCGCCGGTAGACCAGTGTAGATAGAAACTCGATTGCCCCATCGGTACTGATCGCTTATGCCCTCGATAATCACCGGAGAACCTTCGATATTCTCTTGCATCCACGTTATTGCATCGAAGTCATACTTCAGCGTCAGCGGGCCCTCATGATCGTTGTACGTAACCGATTCCATATACGCCATACCATCGAGAGCTAACCCACTATATTCAAATCTCTCGGAATTCCGATCTCGTGTGCCAAGAACCGGATAAATCATCACGCCGATCACCAATACGGCAAGTCCGACCATCCAAACGACGCGAGGTGCTCGAACGCTACTGAGTGAAAGCTTTCCGGCATCGGCAAGGAACCACAGGAAGTAAGCCGAAGCCATCGCAAGCAATATCCATGCCTGCAAATAGAACTTGAACACCGTGTTCATTCGACCGATATCGTCTTTGACTGTGAACATATCGACCCCAGCGGCGAGTGCCATAGACATCACAACCATGCCAACCGCAACGAGTGAGTATCGCGATCCTGGAACTCGGGAGCCATATGCGACAACCCCTACGCCAAGAACCGAAGCGGCAACAATCACGACGAATCCGATCGTTGCGAACCCCGTAAGTGCTAATGCTGAGACCGATACAGCAACCAGCACGAACACAATCTGACTTGTCCAACCGCTCAACCCCGATCCCGGAAGTGGTGGGTTAGTAATACTTGTCAGAACATCAGCGAGTTTTTCTCGCCACATAAACACTAACCAGCTCAAAATCACCAGAAGAAATAGCGCGTGGATAACGATGTATCGCCATAGATCGGTAGTGAATTCGCTTTTGATTACGCCATTGTTGAACAGTTCAAAACTCGAATGAAACGGCAGAAATACAACGTACCCAACCGCAGCAATAAACACCGCATTTGCCCCGGCACTCACAAGCTTGCCAAAAAACGATCTATTGCTCGCTAAGAACTGCCCAGTAACCAGGAATCCACCTGCCAATAGGAGTTGGGTCGGAAAGTCCCAAGCATTAATCGCTCTGAGCGACCCGATCAAGACTCCGATCACAAACAGCCCTGCCAGCGACTCTGCCCAGTGGCGCTTTCGACCAATCCTCAGGTAAGCAGCAATGGTCGCAGCAAACGATATTATGGCTATCGGAATCGCAATTAAATGTGCGTGCAAATCGGCAAACAAGAACGTAAAGAATGGAAATTCAGTGATTTCGTTTCCAGGTGATCCTGGAGCCATCATTCTCGAACTACGCCAGAAGTCAAAGAATCCGAACGGTTGGTCTTGCAAGAACTTTCGAGAAGCACCTTCAACCACTTGCAACAGACCATCTATATTCCCAGCAATAGCCACAAATACAACCGCAGCCAAGCCTGCAAATATCGGAGATTTACGTGACCAAGCGGGAATTCGCCGCGCCCGGAGTGTGAGCTCGGCCAATCCGCTAACGATGGCGTAGACGCCACCTATCGTGAACATGAAAAGCAGTGGAACAGCGAGATTGTAGGCGACCGACGGAACGATGCCAGTAAACCGAATCAACGTAGCGATCATGAACTGACCAAAGTAGTAGTAGTTCAAATATCCGCCGGCATACCAAGGATCGTACGGCGGAATCGTCGAGGATTTCACAACAGCGTTCAGGTAGGCGAAGTCCATCGGCTTTTCGCCACCCTTCCACGGATGCCAAAGATCAGGATTCGCCGCACGAATCAGCAAGAACGCCACGTACCCAACCAAAAGCAGCAATTCCATCCTCATGAATCGCCGTTTGTTGGAACGTACATGATTAATTAGATCTCGACCCGTCGCTCGCACGGTCATATACGAAATCACGGTCAAAATAACCAAAGCGAGCAGAACCGCAAAGAAACTGAAGTGCAGTACGTTCAGACTCACCAAAAGCCACGTCATAGTAGCTACTGACAACAATCCAAGCGGTTTTGCGAACAAGTACCCGCCATCTGGCCACGGTCTGAATACAACGAACGCTATCGGCAGCATCACGAACGCAAACAGCTGTGCCGCCAAATACCAAACAGCCGGAGTCAACCAGTCGGGCATCCAGCGCAGAAACGTAATCGAACTCCACGTACCACCAGATTGCTGAATCTCTGCGTCCTCTTCGGAAAGTAGAAGACCGACATCTTGCGGTGGAAACCCTCTCACAGAAGGTCCGGTAGCTCCGATTTCGAATTTCAGACGCTGCGCCGAGTAGCCTTCAACGTTTTTGAATACGAACGTTTGCGGATGCTCGTATACCGAGAAACTTTCGTCGGCCCATCCGAATCCGGCAGTGAATAACCCGTTCGAAGGAGATTCGAATCCCTCTGGAGGACCAAAATCCAGCCGTGCGAACGGATCCTCGTAGTAGTCGACGCCCAGTCCTCCGACGTAACGACTTCCTGAGTACGCCAGCTCATACCCAAGATCACCAGAGAACATCTTCCTGTAGAACTCGGAAGTAATGGGATATCGATCTGGCAATCGTGGAATCGTGGCGTACAGACGATTACTCAATAGAACGAAATAGTTCGTATCCGCAAGCAACTCGGTCAGCTTGTCGAACTTTTGACCGCCTTCGTCGTCGTACAACTCGGCCCTATCATGCATATCGAGGCCGATAACCCCGGGAATACCCTCTTCCCAATGCTCCTGAACCACTTTAGAACCAGGCGTGGCATTCTCACGTAGATATTGCGAAACATCGTTAAGTGGATGCTGCCCCGAGTACACATTCATGAATGAAAGCGAATAGTGGGCCGTTAATATCAATACCAAAGCAATCGGTAACGTCTGCAGCCAACGCCTGTTGGGCTGTAGCGATTTGATTATCTCGAACGCCCACCACAACACTCGGGCGCCATACAAAATCAGGAACGGCGTGATCGGCATCATATACCGCATGAACTTCACGTCGAACCAACCTGTAATCAACAGGTACGGAAGCACCCAAGCCAATATCACCAGATCGGCCTTACGTCGCGCAAGCACTCCAGCAATCACAGCGCCTACAAGACCCAGCCAAACGACAATTCCAAGTACCGGACCAAGTCCCCATGTACCTAGCTGAACCATTTGGTAAATATATTTAGATGTATCGGCGTACTGTCTCGTGAAAGGAAAATCGACATCGCGCCTGACCATCTTCCCTTGAGTCGAAATGTTTTCGATGTAAGTCGAAAAATCGAGGAACATGTACGGCTGTGTTACAACCAAAACTACCAATACCACGATTCCCGTGATCACTACGTTCTTGAACGCAAGCCACTGCCTTATCGCAGCTTCACCCGATCCGGCACCGTTTGAGTCGAACCGATCGCCACTTCTCGATGTCGCATAAATCAAATGAGCTAACACCAAGGCCAATGCGAGCGGCAAGACCGAGAATTTGGTCGCTACAGCAAGCCCGAACATGACTCCAGCCAAAATTGAATCATACCTACGTCCATGTTCCGCAACTCGAAGTGAGTAGTAAATCGTGGCGACAATAAATGTCGTCATGAACGTGTCTACGGCGAAAAAATGACTCAACTGAATCTGCTGAACTGCCAACGCCGATAGCAACGCCGCCAGAACTCCAACGCGATTACTGAATACAGCACGCCCAATCAGAAATATGAAGAATACGGTCGCTGTATCTGAAATCGCCGAGAGAGCACGTCCCGCGTAGCGAAGATCGAACAAGCTCATGTGCTGATACGGGGAGACCGCATACGAAACGGCTTTGAGTGCGTAGTGTGGCAAGCTACCCCAGTTGAACGACCCAGGGTTCAACGTGCTCAGCCGTGGATCCGTAAGATCCCCCCACTGGTCACCTTCAGGAAACTGCAGGTTGTACACCTGCGAAAGAAATGCCCGTTCGTCAGGATGAAACAGGCCTCCCTGATCCCAGTTAATCCCATACAAGCGCAATGCCAGAGCCAGGAACAAAATCAGTGCCAATGCATAGCGCGTCGAAATTCTCGGCATCCGACCGAGCTTTGTAAGCGAGTCTGTCCTAGACGGTTCAGAAGGTAAATTATTGGGAATAAAGTCAGATTCTGGATGTGAACGGTCTGCGAGTTCACTCGCGTCGGCATTGTTCATATCTTTCGAATCTAAATTCTGATCTTCACGCATGAAGAGGAATTCTATCGGTGTGTATTAGGCCAGCGCAGCATATTTCGTGTCTATAGGTATACAAGCTGTGGCAATATCGACTTATTAATTAGGAAAAATCCCAACGATTCTCTCGTTTGACCACCGACGCACTCACATCTACGCTTGATTTGGTCGATTACATAAACGCGAAAACAACTAACGGAAAGTCAGCAATCCCACTTGGCCACATCTGAAACTCAGCCGCTCGTCTCTAGTGCGTTCGATCGAACGCAGCTTCCCAACGGTCTTAGAATTCTCACTAGCACTTTTCGCCACACCAACGCCGTAAGCATTATTTTCCTATTTGGCGCAGGCTCCAGATATGAAACTCCTGAACTTGCCGGAGCTTCACATCTTTTCGAGCACATGCTCTTTAAGGGAACGCCAACCCGCCCAACTCCAAAAGAAATTTCTGAAGTCGTAGAAGGCGTAGGCGGAACGCTCAATGCGTTCACTGATAGAGAAGTTACTGGCTACTGGTGTAGAGTCGCACAGCCCAACTACCGAGATAGTATCGACCTTCTTGCAGATATGACTTTGAACTCGTTCTTCAAAGACGAAGATATCGCAAAAGAGAAGCAAGTCGTTTACGAAGAAATTCGCGCGTCTAACGATTCACCGGGGGCTCGTGTTTCGATGCTCCTCGACGATCTATTGTGGCCAGATCAGCCTTTGGGACGCGACATTGCCGGCTCCGTCGAGTCAGTTGGCGCAATCACTCGCGAACAAATGCTCGAATATCTCGAAACCCAGTACGTAGGCTCCAACACAGTCATCGCTGTAGCCGGAAATATCGAACATGCTGACGTCGTCGAGCAGATCACCGACGCACTCGGAGGACTACACGATGGCGAAATTCTTCCAATGTTCCCTCACGAGCCAAAGCATCTAACGAAGCGTGTTGCGCTTGAACACCGCCCTACAGAACAGGCCCACATTGCATTCGGACTCGCAGGCTTCTCTAGTAACGATCCCGATCGCCACGCACTTTTAATCATGTCGGTCATTCTTGGTGAAACCATGAGCAGCCGATTGTTCGAAGAAGTGCGTGAACAACGAGGACTCGCATACGACATCCACAGCGGTACACACTTCTTGAGCGATTGCGGCGCACTGATAGTCGAATCGGGAATCGACCCCGCACGTATCGACGAAGCGATCCCAGTGATACTGAACGAGATCGGGAAAATGCGAGATGGAGTTACTGAAGCAGAGTGGAAGCAAGCCCTTGAACTCACCAAGGGGCGGATGATGCTACGCATGGAAGAGAGTCGAGCCGTTTCAAGCTTCTTGGGAATTCAAGAGCTTCTTCATAACAAAGTTGACACTGTCGACGAAATCATTGCAAAGATTTCTGCCGTAACACGCGAAGACATCAAACGAGCCGCAAACCGTGTCATAAAATCCGAGAATCTTGTTTTGTCGATCGTCGGGCCGTTCGACGACGCAAGCCACTTTCAAGAGATGCTTGCGTTCGACTAATCCTTCGACCAGATTCTTCCAACGCACTGCTCTAAACGTAGCTAGCTGTCGTTCGTTCGGTAATTAGTCGTTTTTTGATTTACTAAGAATCGGTTAAGCGCGTAAAAAAAACGCTAGGGGTTGGCAATTAAACCGGCGTAGCTTTCTAATCATGTTGACAAGACAAGCACCTCCAACCGACTTCAAGTGGCAAGCAGACAACATCCGTGCCCTGCGAACACACCTTGGACTTTCACAAACTGCGCTATCCCGAGAAATTGGTATCCGTCAGCAGACGATCAGTGAGTGGGAGACCGCTATGTACGCACCGCGGGGAGCCTCTGTCACGATTCTCACGTTATTGGCAGTCAGCTCGAATTTTCAATTTGAATCTGAAACCAAGGACGAAGATATAACTCGACCACTACTCGCCGAAAAATCGTCTCCACGCCCATCACAAGGACTCGCACCTCGACGACTGGCGGATTCTGGGCCCGTATCTGCACGATCTCAACAGCCAGAACCAGCCCAGAGATTAACGTTTGAAGCAGCAAAGGCCGCTCAAACAGATCGACGAACCGGTACTTACAACTCGACATACTTTGAGACACCACCGTCAGCTTCGGTTCGTCGACTCGAAGTACCTATGTAACCAGTAGTAGAAATCAAGCCCGCTGATATCGGAAAATAGCTTCGGGTGAGGCATCTCACCAACTTAGGTTTTGACACTCCGGTTATGGTACGAATAGGATTGCGCCACTGATCAACGGAGAGATCTATTGGCAACGCGTGTATACATTCTCATCGAGACAGCAGTGGGACAAACCAGTGCGGTTGCGGACGCGCTGAAAGAAATTCCCATGATGAAAGCTGCGGACACCGTAACTGGCCCATTCGACATCATCGCTGTCGCAGAAGCCGACGATCTCCCGGCTATTGGCGATCTGATTAGCGACGGAATGCCTAGCATTCCGGGCATCGTAAAAACCATTACGTGTCTGTCGGTTAGACGCTGACGCACCGAGAGTCCTATCACAATTCAGCGTGCGGACATTCACATATTGCGCTTCGACTTCACCCCTGAAGAAAAAGATTTCAAACGGCATCTAAGTTCATATCTCGATGATGTGCTGCCTACCGATTGGCACGGGCCAGCAGACGAATCACTCGACGATGACTGGAACCTAAACCAAGACATAAAAAAAGGACTAGCAGAGCGCGGTTGGCTCGTTATGAGTTGGCCAAAAGAGTACGGCGGTAGTGATTCATCACCAATGATGAACACGATCTTCGCTGAAGAGATGGCGTATAGGCGAGCTCCCGGGCACGATCGTTTCGGCACCCGAATGTTCGGACCAACCCTGATGCGGTTTGGCACCGAAGATCAGCGCAAAAAACATCTCGGTTCGATAGCAAGAGGTGAAATCCAGTGGTGCCAAGGTTATTCAGAACCTAACTCAGGTTCAGATCTAGCCTCACTGCAAACACGAGCCATCGAAGACGGTGAAGACTTCCTAGTTACCGGCGCTAAAATCTGGACATCGCTCGCACACCGTGCCGACATGATGTTCATGCTCGTTCGCACCGATACAGAAGCCGCTCCCCACAAAGGAATTAGCCTAATTATGGTCGATATGAAATCGCCCGGCGTCGAGGTACTTGCGATCGTCAACATGGCAGGTGTACACAGCTTCAATCAGGTCCTGTTCGACAACGTTCGCGTACCCAAATCGAACCTCGTCGGCGATCTAAACGACGGATGGAGAGCAGGAATGACAGTGCTCAACTTCGAGCGCTCAGGGATCGACTACGCAGCGTGGGCACGAGCAGCCCTCGAAGAGATGGTCGACTACGTAAATAGTGATGAAGCGCTCGTGACATCGGTTAAGACCGACCCAACAGTTCGTATCAAGCTTGCCGAGCTTCACATGGAAGTCGAAGCAGCAAGACTCATGTGCTACGACGTTTCCTACCGGCAGGGCAAGGGCGAAGTACCTTCTGCGGAGGCCTCGATGAGCAAAGTCGCCGCCTCTGAGGTTTACCTAAAAGTTCTAGACTATGGCGTCGAAATACTAGGTATGTACGGCGTTCTAGAACCAGGCTCGAACCAGGCTGAGCTTCAGGGCAGATTTTTCAAGATGCGACTCTTTTATACATCAGGTCCAATCCTTGCTGGAACGAACGAAATACAGAAGAACATCATCGCTCAACGCGGCCTCGGACTTCCTCGTAAATAGGGTAAATAGGAACAACTCTTGGACTTTGGACTCACAGAAACTCAAGAACTAATTCGAGCGTCGGCTAGAGAATTCCTTGAAGATCGTTCGGCAACCGACATCGTTCGCGCCGTTGCTAATGGCGATAACGAAGCTATCTCCTCGCTTTGGAAAGACATCGTCGATCTCGGCTGGCCCTCAATTACCATCTCCGAACAACACGGCGGTGCGGGTCTTTCATTCAACGATTTGGCAGTGTTACTTGAAGAGCTTGGTGCGAGCCTCGCTCCCACGCCGTTAGTCGAATCGTCGATAAGTTCATGGGTAATCGACCGCTTTGCCCCAGATTCGCTCAAATCCGACCTACTGCCCAAAATGGCCAACGGCGACATTCTCATCACCCCGGCGATAGTCGATCAAAACGCATCGTGGGATTCCGAATCGACAACAGTTGCCGCAACTCGTTCTGTATCAAGTCTAGTAGTAACCGGCGAAAAACGATTCGTTGCATTCGCTGAACAAGCCACACATGCCCTGACTCTCATTCGTATCGACAACGAAGAGCCAGCCCTGGTTGCTATCCCAATTTGGAAAGCCGAAGGCGTCGAGCAAACTCCCGTAGCTCACGCATCTGGTGTCCCTGTTTCGTCAATAATGTTCAACGAGCTAGAAGTCCCACTAGGTAACGTAATCGCTACCGGAAACGAAGCAGTCAAAGCAGTTGAAGAGCTTACTGCTGCTGGAGGAGTCGCACGCGCAGTTCAACTCGCTGGACTCGGCAGAGCTGTTGTCGAAGCCACCGTTGAATATACCGCCAATCGAGAACAATTTGGTCGGCCAGTAGGAACGTTCCAAGCGGTTCAACATCACCTAGCCGAAATGGCAATCGCAGCAAAGCAAGTCAATCACCTCGCTTATTCAGCAGCTTGGACTTTCTCGCAAGAAGGATATTCCGCAACCGCAGCCGCACAGGCGAAAATTGCAGCAAGCGACAAAATCGCTGAACTATGTTGGACAGCTCATCAGTGCCACGGTGCCATCGGATTCACTTGGGAACACGATCTTCACCTGTACACTCGCAGAGCACTAGCTTGGAAAACCGACTACGGTGACTCAGCGTTTCATAAATCGAAATTAGCAATTGCTATGGGTCTATAAGGAATTTACTACTGTATGTGGTGGGCCCCGGTAGAAGAAGAAAATCAACTACGACATGACAACTGCCTGTTTTGCAAGATTGTCCATGGCGAAGAGCAGTCGACTGAAATCTACTCCGACGATCAATGCATCGCGTTCAATGACATCAACCCTGTCGCAAACGTCCACGTCCTCATCGTTCCACGTGACCACGTGACCTATTTGACAGGCGCTACCGAGCAGCACGAACAGCTACTCGGTCACCTAATGAGAATCGGAGCACATGTAGCACGGATAACGGGTATTTCAGAAGATGGCTATCGCGTAGCGGTGAACCAAGGAGTAGACGCCGACCAAATAGTCGACCATCTACACCTTCATGTACTAGGTGGAGAACTTCTAGACAAGCTTGGCACGCCGCTCAGGCCTTCCTAACAAACGCGGGAAACGCACAAACTTCTAGCTCTAAACGAGTTCGTCTTATTCGCCAAGATTGTTTGAAGGGCTGAAGAATTAGTGAGCGTCGGACTCCCGTCCATTCTGTCGGGCACCAGTTACTCGGCATTTAGATTTCGTGAATATCGTCTTTTCTGGATAGCCGCAGCCTTTTCCAACATCGGCATGTGGTCGCTTGTGTATGGCCGCCTATTCCTAATGAGATCGCTAACAGGATCCGAATTAATGCTCGGACTCGTTGCTACAGCCAATCTAATGCCAGTATTGGTTTTCTCCATGTGGGGCGGCGTCCTCGCCGATCGATTCAATCGCCTGAAAATCGTTCGATTTACTCGACTCATGTTCGCCGCAGCCACTCTTGCAACAGGTGTACTTATCCAGAGTGGATCGATTGAACCCTGGCATATTCTGGCGATATCAGCTGTAACTGGCACGCTTTTAGCGTTCGACATACCGTCACGATCCGCAATGGTCGCCACTATAGTTCCAAAAGAACATCTAGCCGGAGCCATCGCTCTCTACTCCATCGTGTTCGGAGCAGCGGCAATCGTAGGGCCTATCTTGATCGAACCTCTCGTATCAATCTGGGGGTACGAAGGGCTGTTCTACATCATCGGCGCTTCCTACTTGCTCACTGTCGTCACTTTAATGATGATGAAAACTGAAGGCCACAAAGTCGCCGCTACTAGCCGAACGGCAATACAAGGCTTGCTTCAAGGATTCAGTTATCTAAAACGGCAACGCTCGATTTCATCTGTAATTCTGCTCGGTGTGACAATGGGCTTGTTCGGAAGTTCGTTCGACACGCTTCTGCCTGTTTTCGCAGACGAGATTTACGAAACGGGTCTTGATGTTGGCGGTCGCCTACTTCTCGGTGCTGGTATTGGCGGATTAATCGCCACTACCGCGATCACCTTGATCGGCAAACGAGTCAGACCAGCACTCTATCTCCTTATCGCTGGTTTAGGACTTGGAGCAACTCAACTAATATTTTCTCGTATCGACGTAATATCGATTGCCGTCATAGTCGCTGGATTTATCGGTGGCTTCAAGGTCGTACTAGGAACAATGAATACGACAGTAGTTCAAACCCTCGTCGACGAAGAGTTCCGCGGTCGGGTGATGAGCATCAACCAGCTCACATGGGGAGCCTCTGCACTAGGTGGTCTGTTCATGGGCTACATGGCGCAACGATTTGACGCACCAACCGCCATGACCATCGGTGGAGCGATTGCCATCGTCGCCACGATTATGGTCGGTCAACGTCTTGTCCGTAGCTTCGGAATCGGATCAAAACCAAGGCAATAATCTGATTCGGCAGATAATACATAGGCCTCACTCAACTCTTATTGATACTAAAGAATCACTTTCTAAGCTTTATCACACCTCTGTCTCTGTCTACATTTCTCAAATTGTTAGTTGCGGCTAGCCCTCCTCTATGGGCATAATGAGCGCGCTCACCTCGGGTACAAAGTCGTACTGTCCCCGAATGGCCAGCCCGGATATGAAAATAAGCCCGGGGTTTCTTGCTGATATTTCTGTGTTGCCAGCTTGAACTATCTGAATAAACACACGAAAGGAGAGGGCGCTTGCACCCGTTTGCATACGTTGCCCCAAGCACGGTATCTGAAGCAGTTGCCGAGCTAAACAAACATGGCGATCGAGCCCGGCCACTTGCAGGTGGAACAGACCTGCTGGTTAAGGCACGAGCCAACGTCTGGGAGCTAGATGCCGTTGTCGACATCAAGAACATTCCAGAACTTATGACACTAACCATCAATGGCGATGGTCTCAGTATTGGCGCAGGCGTGCCTTGCTACCAGGTATACGACAACAGCGAAGTAGCTGATCAGTACCCTGGAATCATCGATGGCACATCGATCATCGGTGGAATCCAAATTCAGTCTCGTGCTGGACTCGGTGGAAACCTTTGTAACGCTGCACCTTCTGGTGACGGAATCCCAGCTCTAATTGCACACAGTGCGGTTGCAAAAATCGCAAGTGTCAACGGCACTCGCGAAGTTGCTGTTGAAGATTTCTGCACCGGCCCAAGCCGAACGGCTCTCAAAGCTGGCGAACTTCTCGTCAGCATCGAAGTTCCTAAGCCTGCCCCAAATTCTGGAGCGGCATACACACGGTTCATCCCTCGAAATGAGATGGACATTGCTGTAGCTGGTGTCGGCGTCTTCGTTCAACTCGATGCTTCTGGCCAGAACTTTGAATCTGCACGAATCGCTCTCGCATCTGTTGGTCCAACGCCTATTTTGGCGTCAGCCGCTGGCGACAGCCTTGCTGGTAAGCCGGTCAACGACGAGACAATCGCCGCTGCCGCTTCCCTGGCTAAAAATGCTGCAACACCGATTACCGACATGCGCGGTACGATCGAACAGCGAAGACAACTCGTAGAAGTCCTCACCGGCCGAATGATCAAACAGGCCGTTGAACGGGCAAGGGGCTAAAGAGAAACATGACAACAAACTCCCCAAGTAAAGTTCACGTAACCACGACCATCAACGGTCAACAGCATGAATTACTCGTGCCTGGTTACATGAGCTTGCTCGACACACTCCGTGAACTAATTGGCCTAACCGGCACCAAAGAAGGTTGCCTTGACGGCAACTGTGGTGCCTGCACGGTCAGCGTTGACGGCCGAATCGTAGACTCCTGCCTCGTTTTAGGCGCAGAAGTAAACGGTAAGACCGTCGACACAATCGAAGGAATGGCAACTCCAGAGGGACTTCACCCTCTTCAGCAGGCATTCCTCGAAGAGGCAGCATTGCAGTGCGGTATTTGCACTCCTGGCTTCCTCGTAGCTGCCAAAGGCCTACTGGACAACGAGCCTTCACCTACTGAAGGTCGAATCCGGCACTGGCTTGCAGGAAACCTCTGCCGATGTACCGGCTACGACAAGATTGTCAGAGCTGTACAAAAGGTAAGTGACTAAGACGCAATCCCAGATAGCTGTCGACTATCAAAGAATCCGTTAGTTGCTAACATTGTTGGAATTAACGTATTTGTCGGCAGCTTTCAAACTACATCTGGCCTAGTCTAATTCAGGTATGGAGAGAACATTATGGTCGCAACATTTGAGCCAAAAACAGATTACAAAGTAGTTGGAACACGCCCAGTTCGTCACGACGGATACGACAAAGTAACTGGTCGTGCGATATACGGCGCAGACGTAAAACTACCCGGATTAATCTGGGCAGTTTGCGTTCGAAGTCCTCACGCCCACGCTAACATCAAGTCCATCGACATATCGGCTGCTGAAGCCCATGAAGGCGTATTTGCAGTCATTACTGGCGCAGATATGCCGAAGGCCGAAAGCAAGCTAGTCGACCTCGGTGAAGGCAATATCAACTTCAAGTGGGCATCAAACAAATTGATGGCCGATAAAAAGGTTCTTTACCGTGGGCACCCTGTAGCAGCCATAGCTGCTATCGACCGATACACAGCTGAAGAAGCTGCTCGTAAAGTCGTTGTTGAATACGAAGTTCTGCCATCAGTGACTAACGTAATCGATGCCCTGAAAGACGATGCTCCGGTAATTCTCCCCGACATGGTTGGAGACGATCTAGGCGAAGATGTAACAAACACCAACATGGCAGCTCACGTTCGGCACGAATTCGGTGATGTCGAAGGCGCAATGGCATCTGCAGCTCATACCGTCGAACGCGAGTACAACATGCAGATGGTTCACCAAGGATATATCGAACCACATAATGCAACTGCAACGTGGGACGAAGAAGATCGAATCAAGATTTGGACAAGTACGCAGGGTGCATTCCCGGCACGAACCCAAATAGCCGGAATTCTTCAAGTTGATGTTTCTCGAGTGAAGGTCACACCAACCGAAATTGGTGGTGGCTTCGGAGGAAAGATCCCGGTCTATTTCGAGCCTCTCGCAGCTATTCTCTCCAAGAAGTCTCAGCGTCCAGTAAAAATGGTAATGGAACGGACAGCCGTGTTTGAGACCACTGGTCCAACACCGGGCGCTCGAATGATCGTCAAGCTAGGTGCCGACGAAAAAGGCAAATTGACTGCTGCTACCGCCGACATCTGGTTTGAAGCAGGCGCCAACCCAGGTGCTTTCATCGGTCCAGCTGCTATGTGCGTATACGCTCCTTACGAGATTCCAAACACTCGTATCGACGGTTGGGACGTTCTAGTAAACAAGCCAAAGGTAGCTCCTTACCGGGCACCGGGTTCGCCTCAAGTCGCATTCGCAATGGAATCGGCAGTAAACGAACTGTGTGAAAACGCTGGATGGGACCCTTTAAATTTCCGAATCGACAACGCTTCTAAAGAAGGAACTCGCCGTGGAGACGGGGTTCTGTTCTCTAAGATCGGAATGCAGGAAGTTCTAGCAGCTGCCAAAGAATCGGTTCACTGGAATGCCCCTATTGGTGACGCTCCAGAAGGCAAAGTTCGCGGTCGCGGGATCGCAAACGGCTACTGGTTCAACATTGGGCTCAAGTCATCTGCAAACCTCGCCGTCAACAGCGATGGAACTGTTCAATTGACAGAAGGGTCGACCGACATCGGTGGTTCCCGAACCTCAATGGCAATGCACGTTGCTGAAGTTCTCGGTATTGGTGCACATGACGTTCGGCCTACTGTTGGTGACACAGAATCAATCGGCTACACTGATGTGACTGGTGGTTCACGAACTACCTACGCAACCGGTTACGCCTGCTGGATCGCAGCCAACAACCTTGTGGACGTACTAAAAGAGCGAGTAGCCGTTCTTTGGGACATCAACAAAGACGATGTTGAATTCAATGACGGTTCATTCAGCTCTAAGGCTGAAGCTCAGAAGACAATCGGATTCAAGGAACTCGCCGGTAAGCTCGACGACCTCGGTGGCCCTGCGAACTCAACCGGTAGCGTCGACCTCGAATCGGCTGGTGACGGCTTCGGCATGCACATTGCCGACATAGAAATCGACCTTGCTACTGGCAAGAGCGACATAATCCGATACACGGCTGTACAAGATGTTGGAACTGCAATTCACCCCGCATACGTCGAAGGGCAACTGCAGGGCGGATCAGTTCAGGGAATAGGCTGGGCGCTAAATGAGGAGTATTACATGCAGGATGATGGCAAAATGGCCAACTCCAGCTTCCTCGACTACCGAATGCCAACATCGCTTGATCTACCACTAATCGAAACAGTTCTGGTCGAAGTACCAAACCCACTCCACCCTTATGGTGTACGTGGTGTTGGTGAAACTCCGATTTGCCCTCCAATTCCAGCGATCGCAAATGCGATCAACGATGCGATAGGCAAGCGGCTCTACAACACACCTATGAATGCAGGCAGCATTCTCAAAGTCCTGAAATAGTATTATTAACGAACTTTTTCAGGCTGAATGATAAGTAACAAACAAGGTGGACGGGAAGTTGGTAAAACCAATTCCCTGCCGCCTTGTTTGTTACATAATTTTTAACTGGCTCAATAATCGGATCTAAGCCCTCTTTTAGAAGGGAATATCCAATGAGGAATTCGAATGGTCGCAACCTACGAGACGAAAACTGATTACAAGGTAATTGGTCAGTCACCAATCAGGCACGATGGCCTAGACAAGGTGACTGGTAGGGCTATTTACGGTGGAGATGTAAAAGTCCCTGGCCTAATTTGGGGCGACGTAATTCGCAGCCCGCACGCCCATGCTCGAATCAAGACCATTGACACTTCGGCTGCCGAGGCAATAGAAGGCGTATTTGCTGTTCTCACTCACGCTGACTTCCCTCAGACCGATGACAAGACCATAGACACCGGCGAAGGCACAGTGAACCTCCGACGCGGTCAATCGAACGTTATGGCCGATAATAAAGTTCACTACAAGGGTCACGTTGTTGCCGCTGTAGCAGCTGTTGACCGAAACACAGCCGAAATTGCCGCCCAAGCGATCAAGGTTGAATATGAAGTTCTTCCGGCCATCACCGACGTCGACGCAGCAATGGCCGACGGTGCAGAAGTCATCCTCGAAGGTCTCGTTGGAGACCACTTAGGAGAAAACGTAGAGAACACCAACATCGCTCGTGTATTCCGACATGAGTTCGGCAACGTCGAAGACGCATTTGCAAACTCCGACCTAGTTATCGAACGAACAGTTGAAATGTCGATGGTTCACCAGGGCTACATCGAGCCACACAACGCAACCGCAATCTGGGCGCAGGACGACAACCTGACCGTTTGGTCCAGCACACAGGGTACGTTTGGTGTTCGATCGCAGGTTGCTGGTCTACTCCATATGCCTGAATCTAAGGTCAAAGTTAACTACGTTGAAATCGGCGGCGGGTTCGGCGGAAAGACAGTCGTTTACCTAGCGCCAATTGCTGCGCTGCTCTCCCGAAAATCGGGCGGACGCCCAGTTAAGCTGGTCATGGATCGATCATCTGTATTTGAAGCTACTGGTCCAGCACCAGGCGGCAAGGTCCGAATGAAAATCGGTGTAAATAAGGACGGTAAGATTCAAGCCGCCGACACCGATCTCATGCTCGAAGCCGGCGGATTCCCCGGATCAGCAGTTGGCGCAGCAGCAATCTGTGTATTCGCTTGCTACGATCTTCCTGTATCTCGAATCACCGGTTACGACGTTCTCGTAAACAAGCCAAAGTCGGCTGCATACCGAGCGCCTGGCTCACCGCAGGCATCTTTCGCTATAGAGACCGTAATCGATGAAATTTGTGACGAACTGGGCTTCGACAAGATTCAGTTCAGACTGGACAACGCTGCTCACGAAGGCACAAGGCGTGGTGACGGAGTTCAGTTCATTCGAGTTGGTCTTGAAGAATGTCTCGTAGCTGCTAAAGAATCCGATCACTGGAAATCACCACTAGGCGACGCTCCTGCTGGCAAGTCTCGTGGTCGTGGTATCGCTTCTGCTTACTGGATGAACGGTGGCGGTAAGTCTACTTGTGACCTGATGCTTCAGGACGATGGCACAGTTATGTTGAACGAAGGTTCTGCCGACATTGGTGGAACACGAACTTCTATAGCCATGCAGGCTGCTGAAGTTCTCGGAATCCCTGTTGAAGATATCCATCCTTCAATTCCTGACACCGAGTCAATCGGATTCACAGGTGTTACCGGTGGATCTCGCACGACTTACACAACTGGCCTAGCCGCTTACAACGCTGCGCAAAAACTTGTTGTTGAGTTGAAGATCCGACTTGCCGACCTCTGGGAGACCAGTGCCGACAAAATCGACTTCAACGAAGGTACTTTCACGGCGAATGGCGACTCCATTGGAATTCAGGAACTGGCTGGCAAGCTAGACCCAACTGGCGGTCCAGCCACATCCACATCATCTGTAAACCTTGCCGAAGCCGGTAATGCTTACGGTGTTCAGATCTGCGACCTCGAAATCGACCTCTCCACTGGCAAGACCGATGTTATTCGATACACAGCTGTTCAAGACGTCGGAAAAGCAGTTCACCCTCAGTACGCTGAAGGTCAGATTCAGGGTGGCGTTGTTCAGGGTATTGGTTGGGCACTAAACGAGGAATACTTCATCACTGATGAAGGAGCTATGGCCAATCGGTCGTACCTCGACTACCGCATGCCAACATCGCTCGACATGCCTATGATCGACACGATCATGGTCGAAGTTCCAAACCCACTGCATCCTTACGGTGTTCGTGGAATTGGTGAAGTTCCGATTTGCCCACCGCTTTCTGCCGCTACACAGGCAGTGAAGGAAGCAGTCGGCAGGCCTTTCTACTCACTTCCAGTCAAACCTGGTCGAATCCTAGAAGCACTTAACGGCGACTAATTAATTCTACCGAGTCAGATTCAAACAGGTCATATTTGACCTAAAACGATCTGAAAGGGAGGTAAAAATGGCAACGGTCTTCCTCCCTTACGCTCTGCGCAAGTACGCTGATGGCGCAGAGCGGGTAGAAATATCCGCCACGACACTTGGCGAGTTGATAGACAATCTTGACGCTGCCTACCCCGGCACAGGGCACCATCTCATCGAAGAAGGTCGGCTCAAACCGGGGCTGGCGGCAATTGTCGGCCATATGGCGACCCGAAGAGGTTTGCTACAGAAGTTAGACCCAGATACCGAGGTTCACTTCATCACAGCGATATCTGGCGGTTCAGGCGTAATTGCTATTTCTGGCAATTAATCAAACTTCGTCTCAATCCACACCTCGCTGATAGGATTAGTGAGAATTTTCTGTACAGGCGCACACATTAAATGCCTATATCGAACCGAAATCATCAGCCGTAAACCTAGAATATGTCCATCAAAGAAATTCCGACCGATCTATCAAACACTAATTTCGATTTCGAAGATGGTGCTCTGATCGGAGCAGGCTGCAAGCAGGTGATTGCCGACGGCATCACATCGATGCTTCAGGCTATTGGCGACGGAGTCGACGCCCAGGGAACTGCCGATACTCCAAAACGTGTCGCAAACATGTACGACGAACTACTTTCAGGATACTCAACTGACCCGGTAGAGCTTCTCAACGGCGCAATGTTCGACGTTGAATATGATGAGATGGTCGTAGTGAAAGACATCGACTTCTATTCACTCTGCGAGCACCACCTACTTCCGTTTTATGGCAAGGCTCACGTTGGATATTTGCCCAACAACAAAGTTATCGGGCTATCGAAAATTCCACGTATGGTAGAAATGTTCGCTCGAAGACTTCAAGTACAAGAACGAATGACCCAAGAGATCGCCTTAACCCTGGACGAACTAATCCAGCCAGCTGGCATTGGTGTAGTCGTAGAAGCTCAGCACCTTTGTGCCGCTATGCGAGGCGTACGCAAGCCCAATACAACAATGACCACAAGCGCTGTGCGCGGTCAATTCAAGAAAAATTCCTCAACCCGAGAAGAATTTTTCAGCCACGTTCGTCAATAGATAATCGTCACCACCCAGTCATATTTAGAGAATCTCTGCCGCATGGACCCAAATGGAAAAGTTGCCCTCGTCACTGGCGCAGGGAGAAGAGTCGGGCGTTCACTTGCTCTGATGCTAGGCGATTCAGGCTGTCGAGTAGCAGTTCACTACGGACAATCTGAGCAAGACGCAAACGAAACAGTCGCCTTGATCCAATCGATGGGCAGGGAAGCTGTAACTATTCAGGCAAACCTAGAAGATACTGCACAAGTGGTGGCACTTGCCGACACTGTCGCTGGACGGCTCGGACCAATCGAAATATTGGTCAACAATGCTTCGATATTCGAAAAAGTTAGACTCGAAGACGTTTCGATTCCCGAATGGGATCGCCACTTCGCCGTCAATGTTCGAGCACCGTTCATCCTCGCTCAGGCGATGCAGGCTCAACTAACGTCCGATTCTCCCGGAAAAGTCATCAACCTCAACGATTGGCGCACAGCTCGCCCTACTCGATTTGCCTATGGTGTTACCAAAACTGCTTTATCAGGCCTTACCCGCACGCTGGCGCTCTCAATGGCACCACATGTGCAAGCCAACGAGATATCTCTTGGGGCAATACTCCCGCCTTCCGATATTTCTCTCGATCGACCTCGCAGCGAAATTAAAATCGACCTAGGCCCTTCAGATCGAATGGGATCACTCAACGAAGTTTCCGATGCGATGTTGATGCTGATAAAAAACGACTTCATAACCGGCGAAACCATCAACGTAGATGGTGGCAGGCACATTCAATAGCTTCCTGACTCAACGACTTCTACGAATACAACTCCAAGCCGATAAATTCTATTCGCTCTAAGCACGAAATAATCAATGCCCCCGCTCACATCATCTTCTTCATCTAATAATTCCGCTCCGCTAGACACTGTTCGTATAGAGCAACTCGTTCTCGACTGCGTAATTGGAATAAACCCTTGGGAGCGCCTCACAAAACAGCGCATCACCATCGACATCGAAATGAACGCCGATCTTTCGTCAGCTGGAGATTCAGATGCGATCGAAGACACGATCAACTATCGAACGGTATCTAAAGCAGTCACTGCAGAGATCGAAGCTTCAAGCTACGGATTGGTCGAAGCACTAGCGTCGCGAGTAGCGGAAATCTGCCTCGAAGATAAACGCGTTCAATCAGTAGAAGTGACAGTAAGAAAGCCGGGAGCTGTAAGAAAAGCTACCGCTGTTGGCGTAATTATCAGACGCAGCAAGTAACTCTAAGCTACATAGCTATAACCAAACAAGATCGTGAAATTGCTCCCAGCATATCGAACGCGAGCAGCAAGCTCCAACAACTTGGTAACGTCAGCTTCCGGCTCTTGAGCTTAGCCGAGATGCCCTAAAGCAACGATCAGTTCCTATTTGATTCTGATCTAAATGCATCATGATGTATCCGGGCCAGTGAAAAGTTTGCATAGTGTCTAAAGAGCGAGAGCCGGTTAATCCTAGAGATAAATCGAGAGAACCTCTTGTATTAGCAAACCACTACATATTGAGTTTCGCAATATACGAAGCTCCATGCAGGAGAGCACCCAATCATCAATCGGAGCGCCACTGTGAAATCACATGATTGTCGTCACCGCTACAGATTAGCCAACAGCCAGATTAAACTCAAAATCTATTTGCCGGTCGAATTCTCCCAACCGCAGACGTAGTAAACGCATGATTGGGGAATGCTGCGAATAGCCAGCAGAGTGCAAGCAACTATTTACTTGTTGGAGTATCGATACTCGTCGCAGCTTTCGGAGGCCCGACGCGTTTTCGCAACGGAACTTCTCGAATGAACGTCGTAGCCAGGACGGCGACAACTACGAAAATGAATGCTAGGAAGAAGACATCTCCTATAGCACCTGCCAACGATTCTCGAATCGCTCCGAATACTTGGTCTCCAATAGCAATTCCGGATTCACCAGAAGCCGCAAAGGTATTCCGTAAACTCTCTGAGCCTTCAGAATTAAATAAATCATTTGGATTGCTAGTGATCTGATTCAGTAGCTGAGGAGGAACGCTCTCAAATGCCTCAGTAGGCAAATTTTCCTGCATACCATTTTTGAACTGTCGCACCATGTATGACCCGAACAGCGCTAAGCCAATAGACCCGCCGACCGATCGAAAGAACTGTGTCGATGAGGTCGCTACACCCAAATACTGCTGCGGAACACCGTTCTGTACGGCAATCGTGAATAAAGGGAACGACGTGCCGAGCCCGAAGCCCATGATGACCGCCGAAGTAAGTGCATAAGCATGCGTAGTATCGCCTGAAACGCGACTAAGCAGGAACATACCTGCCGCCATAATCGAAACTCCGACAATACCCTGAAGTCGATAGTGCCCTCCCGTTCGAGCAAGAATTTGACCACTCATAGCAGCTCCGAATACGATACCCAACATCATTGGAGTAAGGAAACTTCCACTAGCTGTTGGCGATGCTCCCAGTACGCCCTGAAACAGTAGCGGTATGAAGAATATTGCACCGAACATGGCAAATCCGGTCAAAAATGTGACCAGCAGTGCGACTCCCACGATTCTGTTTTTGAACACGGCGAGAGGCAAAAGTGGTTCAGCGACACGCGTCTCGTAAAAAACGAATACGGCTAGAGCAACACCACTAAATATCAATGATCCAGCCACGAGAGGATGAGACCATTCGTACTGGTTTCCACCCCACGACAACCCAAGTAGACCCGGAACAATTGCAAACACAACTAAAACAGCGCCGCCAACGTCTATTTTTCGTTTTGGCCCGTTTTTCTTGGCATCAGGAAATAGCTTGATGAACAATGCGATCACAGGAATCCCAAGCGGAATGTTCACGAGGAAGATCCACTCCCAAGAGAGCTGATCAGTAATGAATCCGCCCACGGTTGGACCTAGAACCGAAGAAACACCGAACATAGCCGAGACGATTCCCATATATTTAGCACGCTCGTTTGGCGGAAACAAATCGGCAATCGTCACGAAAGATAACGCCATAATCATCCCGCCACCCAAACCTTGAATCCCTCTGAAAACAATCAAAGCATTCATAGTTGGCGAGAACGCAGCTAACGCAGATCCGACAAGAAAAATCGCTATCGCACCAACGAAAAGCCACTTCCGGCCGTAAACGTCAGATATAGCCCCAGTGATCAGTACAACCGATGTCGAAGCCACGATGTAAGCTGTTGATATCCACGTGAACCGGTCGAAGCCATCGAGCTCTGCCATGATTCTCGGAATCGCAGTCGCAACGATCGTCTGATCGAGCGACGCCAGGAACATCGCGAACATCACGCCTATCAATGTCAGCTTTATTTGACGCGGGGTGAGACCCGTATCTTTCCAATCACTCTGAAATGGAGCATTTTTAGCTTCGCCCAATGCTTAATTACCTCTAGATCTCTTGTTTTAAGAGATCAATATCGATATTGAAATGGGACTCATTCGAGAATCTATGATGACGAATCTTTAATCGCTTCGAACACACGTTCAGGACTCATAGGAAGCCGCGTCATACGAACATCAATAGCATCGCTAATGGCATTTCCAATAGCAGCAGGAGGTGGAATGATCGGCGGTTCGCCTACTCCCCTGATCCCAAACGCTCCGTCATCAGCTGGAGTTTCTAGAATTACAGTATTGATCATCGGCAAATCCAGAGCCGTAGGCATACGATAGTCGAGGAACGAAGCGTTTCTCATCATGCCCTTATCATCGTAAACATACTCTTCAGAAAGAGCCCAACCGATGCCCTGAACAGCTCCACCCTGCATTTGGCTCTCGACCTGAGTAGGGTTTACGCACTTGCCGACATCTTGGAACATAGTAAAGTCGGTCAACTGGACCTTACCCGTGTCGGGGTCGACCTCGACATCTGCTACTGCCATTGCGTATCCGTTCGCCGGTCGCATACCAGGATCATTCGAGGCCGTCGCAACAACGTTGGATCCGTTCTTCGTTACAGCCGATCCAGCATCCTTAAACGACACCTTGGAATCTTGGTTGTCCCGAGCGTAGAAATATCCGTCCTCGTATTCGACAAACTCAGCTTCAACGCCAAATCGTACAGCCATCTTTTCTTTCATCTGCTTAATCACGGAAGTTCCAGCTTTGTATACGGCCTGACTAAGAGTTCGAGTGATTCGAGATCCTGCTGCGTTTCCTGTGTAAGGAATGCCCTCGGTATCGGCAGTATGGACGTTCACCTCTTCAGGCTCGATATCTAGGGTTTCCGCAGCAACCTGAGCAGTTCCTGTACGAACACCATGTAAGTCGACCGCTCCAATCGTTACATCGACTCCACCGTCGTGGTTCACCATTACACGTGCACTTGAAATCTCGATTCCACACGGCCACCAACCGATTCCAACTCCACGACCTACCGGCCAACCGTTTTCGCTCTTCTTGACGGGCCGTGTGTACTCATCCGACGCTTTCACTGCTTCGAGCATCTCGACGATTCCGATACGTGTGTACTGCTCGTCATCGACGTTTGTGTCGCCAGCCTTAGCGGCGTTCTTGATTCGGAAGTCGATCGGGTCCATACCGATTCCACGAGCCAAATCGTCCATAGTAGATTCGCCACAAAAAGTAGCGACCGTTGCACCTGGTGCTCGATACGCAGCGACACGTGGAGCATTGGTCACAACGTCATACGCGTCAACTTTGGAATTTTCAGGCTGGTAGCAGGCGAATATCGTCTGCATACCTCGCAAAACAGGAGAACCCGGGAATCCGCCAGCTCCGAATACCAGTCGGGATTGTGCTGCCTTTAGTACGCCGTCTTTGGTCGCCCCCATCTTCACAGTTACAACCGCTCCCGATGCCGGACCAGTCGCCTTCAAAACCTCTTCACGTGTTAGAACGATTTTTACAGGCTTTCCTGTTTTCTTGGAAAGAATCGCTGCTACTGGGGTGACTCGAGGAGTGTTCTTTGCGCCGAATGCTCCACCAACTTCTAGTGGTATCACTCTGATCTTGCTTACATCAACACCCAGCAAATTAGACATGTTTTGACGAAGTGGGAACGTACCTTGCGAGTTAGCCCAAACGTCTAGTCGACCGTCATTGTGCCAGTGAACAGTTTCGGCTTCTGGCTCAAGATAGCCCTGATGAACTAGTGCAGTTTGGTACGTTCGTTCAACTACAACATCGGATTCAGCAAACCCTTTTTCGACATCGCCTTTTCCACCTTCCATGTGCCCAGCAATATTGCTCGGCGCATCGGCAGAACCAGAAAGTGACGTTGCTATTAGACCTTCGTGGAGAAGTGGTGCATCCTGTGACATCGCCTCAATAGGATCGGTCACAGCAGGAATAACTTCGTATTCAACCTTCACAAGCCGAGCGGCTTCTTCAGCGATGTGAATGTCGGTAGCAGCAACTGCAGCTACTGGGTGTCCTTCAAATAATGCTTTCCTGCGTCCCATGATGAGATTGGCAAGAAACTGAATACCAATCTCGACTTCACCTGTGTCTACATCGCCCGAAACATCAGAAGAGAAGTCGGCTGCAGTGCAAACTGCTTCTACACCGGGCAATGCTTCTGCAGCCGAAGTGTCGATAGATACGATCCGGGCGTGTGCATGCGGACTTCGTACGAACTTGGCGAACAGTGAACCCTGCGCTGTGAAGTCGGCACCGAACACTGCCCGTCCAGTTACCTTATCGTCTCCATCAACTTTTCTGTATCGTTTACCAAATTGTTTAAAGTCTAAACCGTCGGCATTTGCTCTTGTTTCAATAGTCACAAAAAGTCTCACTAATGGGCAAAAAGGTGTTCATCGTGCGCGTGAAAGAAATACGAAACATTCCGTTCATGCGCTAAGTCCGCCACTGTACCACGCAGAAGTCTCTCGAATTACTCTGAATTAGCGCAAAGGAACGCCACTCGCCCATATCTATTTACTAGGTGTTAGTTCTGATTCGAGCTGATCATGATCTGGAAAATCCTCGCCAATCACATACAGTTAGTAGTAACAACCCAACTCACCCATAAACTTAAACTTATTGCGTAGGTATTTTCACCAAATCCCAAAACGAATCGTGCGACCGGAGATATTTTTGAAACGAACCAAAATCGGCACCCAGTTCGATCATTCGCAAAGCTTTATCAGTTATTGCTTGTAGTTTGCGACGGTTACAAATCACTTCTTTATCGTCAGCTAAGGCATCGACCGCGGTTTCAGCCATTGCGACAACAGCGCCGATCTGAAAATCATTGAACACTTCCCTGATTCTCGACCACTTTCCAAGACATACCACTCTGAAAAACTGCTTTAGTCTGGATTTCGAGATAGTCGCTTAAATGTTTAGGCGAGATCTACAGCTGTGCTTCCACTGCTGACATCAGTAATCCCTTCTCTGCCCGATCACCCGTCACGACGTCCAAATTGCAACACCGCTGCGATTAGACGAAGATTATCCTGTTTCACCTACAACAACTAGTCAGGTACGTCACAATCGCCTCAAATATGACTCATCACACCGACCAAACTGACGTAGCCACTCCAAACGCTATTGCCAATGAGTTCAACCGACAGTTCGTAGAGGGCTTGCATTCAGCAGCCACTCTCGCAGTGTTCAAAGATGGTACGCAACTAGTCGACCTAACCCGTGGCGCTGCACACGCGTTGCCACTATTTCGAGTGTTCTCGATGGGCAAGCCGTTGGCAGCCGCAGTATTGTGGCGATACAAAGCTCGAGGTCACTTCGATTGGGACACCCCGGTTGCCGAGTTTTGGCCTGAGTTTGGTACAAGAGGCAAATCGTCCGTAACTATCGGCCACATCTTGTCTCACTCAGCTGGGCTAGCTTCTGATGAGACGATTCCAGTCAGCGACTACAACGACTGGGGCCGAGTGATATCTCACATCGAAGACACTATGACGAAAACCGAGCCAGGCAAAACAGTTCACTATCATTCGCGTACTTTTGGCTGGATCGTCGGTGAGATCGCTGCGCGCGTTTCAGGACTAACGTTCGATGAATCGTTCGACCGTGAAGTCACTCTGCCGCTAGGACTGAATAATACAACGTTCGCCGTCGACCAGTCTGAATTCGGAAGATTGGTGCCGGTCGATGCAAGTTATGAATGGGGCGACTCAACGACCGTCGCTCAAATGAATGAATTGGCTAGGACACAAATAACTATGCCTGCCGGATCGATGATCACAACCGCCAGAGATGTCGCAAAGTTCTACTCAGTTATCTCGGGAAAAGGCAAACACAACGGTGTTCCATGGCTACCTGAAGAAGTGATTTACGACGTAACTTCGCTGCACGCAGAAGGAACAGACGAGGCATCTGGCAACTACTCCCGAGTTGGTCTCGGAGTTCGACTGCCCTCCACACCACCGAATCAGTATGCCAGCGGTGACGACTCAACAACCGTCGGACACGGCGGCATGGCGACCTGCACTGGATGGGCGAGCTTGACCGACGACATATCAGTCGCCTACATAACGAGTCGCTTACAGCTCGAATTGCCAAACAAAATGCGCTTACACGATATGTCGATGGCAATTCGTCAATCCCTGGATGCAGGAGATTTAGATCAAGTAGCCAGCGTTACCCAATCTCAAATAACTCAAAACGACACCAAACGTGTTTGGCCTGGAAAAAACTGGGAAGAAGCCGATCCTGAAGAACTAGGATTCGACAGAACGAAATTGGCTGAAGCGGGAAGTTTCCAATCCGAAATATCAGTCGATCAGCCGTATCGAATCCTTATAGCCCGTCACGGGAAGATTGCTGCCGAATGGATTTTCCGTTCTGATCCGATCGCTGAAGTCCATCAGGCATCAGCCTCGAAATCAACTTTCTCGTCTGTTCTCGGAATTGCCATTCAAGAAGGTGTAATCAGGTCAGAGAATGACCGAGTTGCCGACTACTACCCAGAGATGCTCGATGTCGATCCGGGAGAAGGTCCCAAAGAAGGCCGATACTCGTTTCCTGAAAACGAAGGAATTACGTTCAAACAGCTGATTGGTAATACGTCCGGCTACATGAAACCGGGTGAAACTCCAGGAAAGGTATTCAACTACCAGACCTTCGGCATGAACATACTCACCCACGCCATCGCTTCGGCGTACAGTCTTTATAAGACTTCAAAGCCTGAGCAGGGAGCCGGATTCGGAACTCTTACCGAGTGGAAGATCCGGAACATCATCGATGGCAGCTGGTCGTGGAAGTACAGTAATTTTGATATGCACGCCAAAGCAAAGCTCGGCGTATTCGGATATATGACTTCGTACCAGATGACTCTACGGGATATGGCTCGAATGGGTTGGCTGTGGTTGAACAAAGGTAACTGGAACGGAACTCAAGTGATCCCCAAAACATGGATCGAGAAAGCCACGAAAGTTTCGGACGAAATACTCGAGAACGAACCCGCTGACCGACACATTTACGGTCTAGGATTCTGGTGCAACGATCAAGGGCAACTCTGGCCTGAACTACCTAAAGACTCGTTCGCTGCTAGTGGCATCGGCAATCAGCACATCTGGGTATGCCCGAGCCTCGATCTAGTCGTTGTGCAGTCGCCGGGCATATATCCGTCTCGCGGATCGTTCGATTCCGAAGAACATATCGAAGATCACCGAGCTATGCAGGGTCTGTTAGTGAGAATCGTCGACGCTATCGTCTAATAACCGTCCAAGTTCAGCCAGCACGACCAAGTTCGCATATCGAACTAACCTAGGGCTACTGGTAACCTTCGCCCACACATCGGACCTAAACTCGACCTGAGGGGGGGGTAAAATGTCTGATCATTTCTTTGCGCTAACCATCGCCGGAGGGCGAGGCGAACGACTTCGCCCGCTTACCGATAACCGACCAAAACCAATGGTCGAAATCAACGGAAAGCCAATCATTGGCTATCAGGTTGATTGGATGCGAGCTCAAGGAGTCACCGACGTCGTGTTCCTTACTGGATACATGGGAGGAATGATTCAAGACCACTTCGGAGACGGATCTGAATACGGAATTAACGCGCACTATTCCATGGAGAAAACACCACTTGGACGTGGTGGAGCACTCAAGCAAGGCTTGTCGTTAGTCCCTAAAGACGTTAATAACGTGCTCGTAGCCAACGGAGACATCATCACGAACCAACCTCTCAAACCAATCGAAAAACTACATGAAGAATCTGGTGCAATCGGCACGATGATGCTGGTGCCTTACCCAAGCCAGTATGGTGTGGTTGAATCTAACGACCAAAACGTAGTTACTAATTTCATAGAAAAAGGCAGCCTACCATTCTGGATTAATGGGGGAGTCTACCTATTTAATCGTCAAATCGAATCGATGCTGCCAGACATAGGCGACCACGAAACTTCGACTTTCCAAGATCTGGCAAAAAACGGCAGGCTCTCGGTATACCGCTCAGATATGGTGTGGATGAGCATCGAAAGCCCGAAGGACCTAACGGACATCAGCGCGCAAATCAACGTAGGTAATCTGATACTACCCGGAATTTAGGATCCGGCTGATTCACCTAGTCAGACGAGGCGAAAAGCGCAAGAAGATCATGTCTGGAAATCATGCCAACTGGCTTATCATCTTCAAGAACCGGCAAATGGTGCGTTTCAGCTTCGACCATCAATTTCGCAATTTCACCAAGATGCGTATCGGGTAAAACGGTCGGAGGATCCTTACGCATTGCATCGCCAACTAGAGTATTCCTGGTGTTCTCGATTACTTCTTCGAAGTTCTCAGGGTCACCTAATTCGCTTCCAAGCAGTCTCAACACCGATTGACGAAGATAAGGGAGAGCACTCTCTTCTGGCAAGTACTTCGATTCCGATATCAAACCTACGAAGTACCCATTCTAATCGACAACCACAAGTGATCCAACGTGATTATCGAGCATAATACGAGCAGCCGCAGAAACAGGTTTTTCAACAGTAATTGTTACTACTGGAGTCGACATTATTTCGGTAGCTAGCGTGGTGAGCATTAAGTCGCTTTTACTTCATGAATAAGATTTAGAATACGAATCGTTAGTATGCACTGTAAATTCGAGTTCGATTCTGTCGAGTTCACTATAACTCTATGCGAGTAAATCCAGAGTAAAAATCAAACAGAGACTTCAGGTGAGAAATATCAGGCCGTTTGTGGTGTGAGACTCTGGCGAGCGAACCGTGCAACTTTTATTGAAGCAACCGAAATATTTTCCGAACTTGTATCGACAATAATGTCGTACAAGCTACGGTCTTCAGGTTGTGCACCGTAAACGTCACCGAAATACTCTCGCTGGAGCTTCTCACGGCGTTTGATGGTTTTCTCAGCATCTGACGCTAACTTCAAGCCTTCACGCTTCATAATCCGCTCGACCCGATCTTCCCAAGAAGCGAATAAACCAACCTTCAAAGCAGGTCGATCGCCTGCCTCTACACAGCCCGCCCGATGCACAAGCACTGCCTTGCCAACATCGAACAAATTATCGACATTACTTGACCCAACAGTTTGCGAATGCTTCTCGGAAGGGCCATCGCTATCCCATGTCAGCGGAAGCAACAATGACGTCGGGACATTGAAGAAAGGATCGCCAGCGGCATTACCTAGTGCAAATCCTGAGACTGCACGTTCAACAACCGCCCAGAATCTATCGGTAATTCCAACATGCGTATTGGCCTTAGTACCAGCGGTTGAACGAGGTAAAGCGATCCGGTCGATGTAGTCGAAATCAAACATTCGTGCCACTCGCCTACCCAATTCAGAGCCGCCAGCACCAATCTGTCCATCAATCGTAATTACTGACATTCAGCTCCTAACGGTCTCGTCCAAATGCAAATCTGCATCCTCATCAGAGAACTCTAAGGAAGTTCTAAACAACTTCCACATCGAAACTGACTTCTCGCCAAGTGGGTGTTTCGAAGGATCGAACAACCACCTTGTCACTGCAGCCTGAATCATACCGAAAAATATCATCGCAGCTGCATCTGACTCCACCGATTTATCGATTTCGTCTCTCTCGATACCCTGAGAAATAATCTCAGATACAAGAGACAAGTATTTTTCCACCAATCGCCGGCCAGCGGAATGTACTCTTGGCTCTTCAAACTGAGCTGCTTGGGCAATAACTACGAATGAAATACCTTGCCTAAGCTCAATGTACGAAACGTGAAGCTGAAGCATGTGCTCCAAACGATCTAGCGCATGCCGATCTGATCGTGTCGCTCTCGAAATGGCCTGAAAGAGAGATTCTTCTACCTCTTGAATAAGAAGTAGAATCACTTCTTCCTTCGAATCCACGTGCCTGTAAATGGCCGCTTCTGTAACACCAACTTTAGAAGCAATACCTCTGATAGTCAGCGCATCAACACCTCCGTTTGAAATCAATACGCGAGCAGCTTCAACAATCTGATGTTGCCGTGTTTGATGATCTAGACGAGTGTGTGTTGCCATTATTGAAAAATACTCAAGCAGTCGTTGATAATTGCCATGTTAGTGAACACTCACATACTTAGCAACTACGGCGTATGAGATTTTACCCCTTTGCTCATAGATTCTGAATCATTCGTATACCAAAATCCTTACCTAAATAATAGACAACTATTCCAGTCACCCGAGTGGATCAATGCGAAGTTCGTTCACAGGCCCCGAATCGACCTAGTTCAATCGATTATCGCTGGTGTGGTCATTATCGACGTTCTGATTACGGAATATGCGCTCACCGATGGAGTAGTCGCCTCAGCTGTCGCAAGTTCAGTCGTAATCGTATTTCGTCCCACACTAAGTTGTGTCGAGACCGTTCAGGCTCATCGGAGGCCACGTATCAGCCATTGCTGTAGCGTTATGTTTGCTGGTGTGATGATGATGATGTTACTCGGTGCCATTGCCACCAATCAGATCGTTATTGACACCCTTAATAGCTTCTCATTAGCGCTAGTTATCCTGTTCATGACGGTCAGTAACACCGAGCATACCCATGTTGATGGAACTGCACTCGGATTCACAACTTCAGCGCCGATCAACTCAATGATCTTCATTCTTTCGGCAGCTGCAATCATCTCTATCACTCGCTTCCTACTGTCGCTGCACTTTCACAATCTGACCTAACGCGAAAACGGCCCCGAGAAATTCAAGAATTTCTCGGGGCCGTTTTGTGTCTACTTTCAGTCGTTCTTAGGAACCGCCGGAAGGGTCCGAAAGAAACTTCAGAAGGTCGCTCTCAGGATCAATAATGATCGTCGTCTTTGAATCCATGAACACCTTGTAAGCCTCCAGCGAACGCCGGAAGCTGTAGAAGTCAGGATTCTTCTCAAGCGAATTCGCAAGAATCGTAATCGCCTGCTGTTCCGCTTCACCTCTCAGCAATGCGGAAGTACCTTCGGCAGTTTCAAGAACAATGTTGACTTGTCGGTCGACATTAGCCCTGATCTCCGAATCAGCCTGTGTACCTTCGGCACGCAGACCACTTGCGATCTTTTCACGTTCTGCTTCCATACGAGAGAACACGCTTGTCTCTACGTCAGGCGGGAAGTCAGCTCGTTTAATTCTCACGTCAATGATCTCAATACCGAGCGCCTCTATTACACTAGCTGCGTATGTGACCAAGAAGCCCTCTAATTGAGAAGGGTTCGCGTTATCTTCAAGCAACGCCAATTCTTCTTGTGTAGCTGGGCGCGAACGCAACGTGTCAGATGTGTCTTCATCTATAAACACGGTTACTGCTGGGTCTTTCAGAGAACCATAGTCTCTGAACAGATCCGCACGAGAAACCTCAATTCGGTTACTTGCGATAGTGATCCGGTTCATGATGTCTTCTCGAGTTTCAGAAATAACTTCTTCCTGATCATCGAGAGCAACTTCTTGTCGAAGCTGAGCGTTGACAATATCACCCACTCGTGAACCGGCCTGAGTTTCATTTCTCAGGTTTTTGAAGAACACAAGAGGGTCAACAATTTTGTACCTAGCGTACGAGTCGATTACTAAGTTTCGCTTATCGGCGGTCAGCAATGAAGCTGGTGCTACGTCAACACGAAGCAATCGCTTATCGAACCGAGTCACCTGCTCTGCGAATGGTGTTTTTACCTGCAGTCCGGGCGCACGGTGCGAACGTTTGAATTCACCGAATCTAGTAACAATCGCTACCTCTGTTTCATCTACTACAAACAATGTTTGTGGCACGACGATTACAACAGCCAGGATGATTACGATCAGCGGGATAGTGAGTTTACTCATTACTGCCCTCCTCCTGTACCGGCAACAATCCCAGAGCCTGAAGCCGAGCCATCAAGTGGCAAGAACGGCAGCACTCCGGAATCAGAAAGAATGAACTTGGTAACACCAGGTAAAATCTCTTCAATAGCCTCTAAATACAAACGCTGGCGAGTGATGTCGGGCGATAAGAGGTAACCCTCTAATATCGCATCGAAACCATCAGCCTCACCCTGCGCTCTAGCGATACGACCCTGTTTGAAACCTTCAGCAGCTTCGGTGATCTTTGCAGCTTCACCAGTAGCCTTTGGAATTTCAGAGGCTTCGTACGCCTGTGCAAGGTTGATCAAACGTTCCCTATCCTCACGAGCACGAACAACGTCTTCAAACGCCGACTGTACTTCTAGTGGTGGGTTTACGTTCTGTAACAACACCTGCACTACGTCGATACCAGTTTTATAATCAGCAGCTAGCTGTCGCATTTTGAGAAGAACTTGAGTCTGAACCTGTTCCTTCTCGGTAGTCAGAACATCATCGATATTTCGTGATCCAACAGCCTGTCGTAGGGCAGTCTCAGCAATATCTCTAAGAGTTCGACCATCTGGCCGACCCGCCGGAATGCCTCGATCGACATCCCCCGGGTCGTCTACTTCAAATAGGAACGACTGTAGATCGGCAATTCGATATTGAACAACCGCCTGTACATCGACGATGTTCTCGTCACCCGTGATCATAAGCGATTCGTTAGTAACCGACTGTGCGACCGTAAAGCCATCAGCACCAGAACGAAAACCAAGCTCCATACGACGTGTTGTCGTAACGGCTACAACGTCTCGTTTGCCAATTGGTGCTGGATAGTGCCAGTGAAGACCACCAGTAGCAGTGCTTTGGAATTTACCGAAAGTTCGAAGCACTGCTTCTTGGTCGGGTCCTACAGTGTAGAAACCAGTTCCAGCCCAAATAATGGCAATGACAATCAATGCGATAAAGATGAGTCCGATAGACCCTGCTCCGCCAACCCCTGGGATCTTTGGCAACGATGCCTTTAGGCGTTCTATAACCTCGTCCAGAGTCATCTGGTTTTCTTCTTGTTGCGGAGGTCGATACATCTTGTTATCGACAACCTGCCTATCTGCGTTTGACGCCGCCATCGCTTCTCCTCGCATCAACCGTTCATTCGACCAATGCGCTTCGTAGTGTTCATTTGCTCACTGTGTATTTCACAAAAGGTGGAACACGTTGAGCCAGTTAATTTTTCCGACCAAATTACCGGTCAGCTTTACTTTCGTAATACAAGTATACCGTCGTGTAGCGAGTTCTAACTAAATCTCACAGTATCTACACCGCTATGCAGACCTATCTTCGATAATAAATACTTCGCTATTCAGAGTTTTCCAGTTCGATTCCCCTAAAAACAAGCAGTTGTTCAAATTCTGAATACGTACGAATTGGCCTGAGCAGTTTCACTAAATCACCAACAGTTTCTACCTGTGCACGCAGATCCCATAGATATCTGGCTATCGGACTCGTTGACGAAGGACTCTCGGCGTACGTTCCGTGAAACGCAAAATATGCCTGGTTGATCTTGCGAATCTGATACCCATGGTCCAGAAGCTCGACGCGACGAGATTCCATGTAGGCCTCCGCTTCTTTTATCAATCCTTGAGCAAGTAAATTGTCTGTTTCACTTCGAGTCTCCCCCATAAACCGATTGAAACTGAACGTCTCAGGATCTCCAACTGCTTCATCATCCCGCAATTCCTTTGACGCGGTTTCAGGTCGCACCGGTGCAACAAACTGATCGGCCGTGACTTCTGAATAAACTCGAAGCCCGACCTCTCGACCAAATATATCGGCCAACGTCTCGTTCATCGATCGAATATCGCCGCCAGAGAAATATGCTTGTCCCAAAGGATAAAAAGCCAAGTGAGCGTGAAGCCACTCGTGGGCAGCTATGTCGACCAATCTCTTCAGGTGAGTGGTCGGAATCACGTTCGGATAGCTCGCAAGCCCTCCTGTCTGAAGAATCACCGCTGAAATGTCATGGGTGTCAACCAACTCGTTTTCAATCAGCGACATGTCCTCAATCGATATATCCGGATCTATCAGCACATCTTCGATTCGTGATATTTCGTTTCGAGATGAAGTGACCAGCAACTTAGGTGGATCGCCTATTCGAAAATCTACTGGTGGCCAAACGAACGATGAAACAAGATCGATTTCATCGGAGCGAACGATTTCAGAAATGATTTGCTCGAGAAATTCCTCTACAGCTGGTCGAATCACATCCCGTTCACCAATCAAGCGATCAATCTCATTCTGAGCAGCGGCAACTGTATTCAAATCGGGCGTTGCTACCGTCGTTACTAGGTTGAGACCTGCTTTCGCTGCACGGATTTCATCGACAAGCACTACGTATCGATCAAGCGCCTCTCTACGATCACTCTCGCTCGTCGGAGTCCACGGAAAAACTGTCCAAATACGATGAGTCCACTTGTCTGCGAAATTCTCTAACTCCCACGCAACAAGTCCATAGCCGTGATCAAGTGAAGCTGCAGAAGCCGGAGTATCAAAACGTTTGTCACCACTCGGAACTACCAAAGTTACGAACAGCAGAACGATTAATAACGCCCGAAACACCCATTTAGATCGACGTCGCAGAGGGAACATAACAATCCACTCAGAAACAGCGAACGCGACCAATAATAGTGAACCAATAGTCCACATAACTGATCTATTCAGAGGTGCAAATTGAGAAGTAGGCAAACAACAGATCTTGAGCTAGCACAACGCTGAAAACATACGAATCGTGATCGAAACACGTCAGAGCGTAACCAACATATACGAACAGTGGGAGACGAACAGGCTTAACAATGTCCGCAAAATTGCCGCGTAATCACTGGTCAGAGATGAAGAACTAGATAGTAGGGCGTGCCCAGAGGGTTTCGTACTGCTCGCCCATTATTAGCTGAGCGAGTTCACGGCGTTCCAACCGAACTAGCTCTTTGAATGCTACTTCAGCAGCCGCAATAGCGTCAGAAAATCCACTTTCCTCAATGCGTGCAACAACTTTATCCCAAAGACCTGACGTCTTCATAGCTTCGACGTAACCAACCCAAGGGATGGCGATGATGTCCTGAGGGCGAGGGAGATCGGGACGCATACGCTTGATAGTGCGGAGACGGTCGGCGATGGATCGAGTCATAGGCACAACTCTAACTAGGGGAGGAATACCGTCTTTAGGACGAATATCAACTACGACGGACTGCCCAAACCTAGGAAAAAAGACAGCCAACACTTCGGCGTTCGAGATGAACTTGAACACACCATCGACACCATTTCCGTAACCGAAATCCAACGTATTACCTCTAGTTCCTTGAGCCTCTACATAAGACCGTATTTCGCCCGAGTAATATCAGCTTACATCGGTATTGTGAAAATTACGCCCTAAGCTCGCGAACAGTAGCAAGAAATGAGGGGAGCACTTTCTCCCAATCACCAACGATACCGAATCTCGCCTCTTTGAATATATTTGAATCAGCATCCTTATTAATAGCTACTATCGCCCTTGAGCTCGAACAACCAGCCATATGCTGGCTGGCTCCTGAAATTCCAACTGCGATGTAAACGTCCGGGCTTACAGATTTGCCGGTAAGACCAACTTGGTGCGAGTGATCGATCCACCCAGCATCACAAGCTGCTCGTGAAGCTCCAACTGCCCCACCTAAAGCATTTGCTATATCCGTGAGCACGCTGAACGGTTCGGGGCCGCCCAACCCACGTCCACCGCTAACTACAAAGTTGGCATCTTCCAACCGAACGCCCTCGCGAGCTTCAGCGACGGTTCCAGTGACCGATACAGCATGTTCGACGGTCACGCCAGAATCGAATGCTTCTACAAAAGGTGATCCGATTTCGCTATTGGCCTCGTAAGCACCGGGTCTCAGCGTGATTATCGCCGGATTCGATACGATATCGAACTCAGCGAGAGCACTTCCACCGTAGACAGGACGCGTAACGCTAAAGCCGTCACCTCCATTTGAAATTTCTATACAGTCCCCAGCAAATGCCGAGTCGGATCTGAACGCCAACCGTGCTCCAACTACAGATCCAAAGTCAGATTTACCGAAAATTACGACTTCAGGAGAAGTAGTTTCAACAAGTGCATAAATATCGGCCGTTATCTGATCATAAATACCTTCATCGAAGACACTAACCTCAGCCAACGTCACGACTTTTTCGACTGCCAACGTGTTCGCTGAAGAAGGTGCTTCACCAGCAATCGCAACGGTCACCACAGCATCGACAAGTCCGTTAGCTGCAGCAATCGCTTGAAGAGTCGACTGGTTAATTTCGCCTTGTTCGTCAAGTTCAGCGACCAGCAATATAGATGTCATTAAATCAACTTCTCCTCGCGCAGTCGTAGCGCAAGTTTCTTGCCGTAATCGGCTTCATCTTCACCATCGATAAGTTCAACCTGCTTGTTCGACTCTGGAATATAAAGTTTCTTCAACTCCAATCTCGGAGCGAGATCATGGACAGAAAGTCCCAAATCGGACAAGGAGAATATTTCCGGCTTCTTCCTGCTAGCCTGCATGATTCCTCGTAAGTTTGGATAACGAGGTTCACCAAGTTCATTTGTGATCGTCAGAACGGAAGGAACAGGTGCAGTGATTGTCTGGTATCCATCGGGAATCACTCGCTGAAGTGAAACCGAATCGCCGTTAAGTTCGAGTTTCTGAACAAGCGAAACAAGCGGCAAGCCCAATACTTCCGACAGACCAAGAGTGACATGCGCCTGATCCCAGTCGGAAGCTTGTCGACCGCCAAGAATCAAATCATAAGGTCCATCTTTTTGTATAACTGCTGCTAGAACCTTTACAGTCCCTGACGAATCGATATTATCCAATCCTGAATCATCGACTAACACCAGACGATCGGCGCCCATAGCTAGCGGTTTCTTCATGGTATCCATAACGAAATCGCTGCCCACTGACATAACCGTTATCTCAACGTCGGCACCAGAGTCACGTAGCAAAAGAGCAGCTTCAACAGCGTTCAGATCGAATCCGTTCACGACCGGAGGCACTCCGTTCGGTGGAATGACACTATTCGTCGATTCATCAATCTTGAACTGAGATGGTGGAGTTTCGGGGTCTGGAACTTGCTTGGCAAGAACCACAATTCGGACGGTCAATTCAATAATTCCTAAGGGTTTACGTACATCATGTACAAGTACGCTGCTGGAAGGTCAAAACACGATAATAGCGATACTCTACGCCGTTCGAAATCCGCAAAGCGGTCTATAACATTATTGTTCAGTTGCAATTGTGGGTAATTTTATTGCCCCGATATTTTGTGCTCATTTATTCGATTCGGTAATTCATCTGATCGATCCACAAGTTCCACAAGGCAGTTACACAGTTTTGGAATCCGTAGTCGCAGCAGCCCAACTACTTGGCGTCGATCTAGATGATCGACAACAAGCACAGTTTCAGCGGTATCGCGAGCTTATCGAACTCCGCAGCCGACAGTTCAATCTCACCGGTCACAAAACGTGGGACAAAATCCGAGAAGAACTGTTCATTAGATCACTCCGGGTGCTGACTCCCGCCGGTGGAAACGTGCCGACACCCGAATGGTTTGCCGGTAAACGGGCTATTGATGTTGGCACCGGTGCTGGCATACCCGGAATGGTTTTGAAAATCGCACTTCCTTATCTACACGTAACGATGCTCGACTCCATTGGAAAGCGAACTAATTTCCTGGCAGAAGTTGCAAACGAACTTGAACTGACCGGGCTAGAAGTAATTACTGGACGAGCAGAAGATATTGGTCAAGAGATTGAGCATCGTGAGCAATATGATGTCGTGTTAGCTCGAGGCGTCGCACGCCTCGCAGAACTATCTGAACTGACCCTACCCTTCGCTAAAATTGGTGGAACGGTCATCCTTCCAAAAAGCCAGGGTGTTCAAGATGAGATCGACGAAGCTAGTGCGGCATTGGAAGTTCTCGGATCGGCACCTGCATTAGTAATATCCGTCGAGAAACCAGGCAACTCTCCGACCGACGATATGGTTTACTTGATGAAAATCTCTTCGACACCTGAAGAGTTTCCACGTAGAGTCGGAATTCCTCACCAAACACCACTGATCGTACAGTCTGACGACTAACGACAATTCAGCCACAAATACCTGAATCCACTCTCGAATAAATGTCAGAAACGCACAGCGAACAAATAAGTAATTCCGAATCAGGCATGCCAAGTGCAGCAATGTTACGCGGACGAGTGCTATCGCTGCCGACACTTGTGGCGATCACCGTCGGGGCAATCCTGCTCGGATTCGCCATGTGGCGCATCTTCGATTTCGAGTGGGATGAAGTGTGGACTAACATCAAAGGCATCCACCTAGGCAAATATCTGCTGGCTGCGGGTCTGTATTACCTGAGTTTCTGGTTCCGCGGAGTACGATGGAAACTTATAGCTAAAACAGCAAATATCGGTGGAGACAACGGAAAACACGTTCCTGGTTCCATAGCGCTTGCAGGAATCATCCTCATGGGCTGGTTCGCCAACTCCGTTGCGTTCTTACGACTAGGCGACGCCTACCGCGGCTGGGCGCTATCCAAAGAATCTAAAAGCGACTTCCCATCAAGCCTCGGAACAGTTCTCGCAGAACGTGTCCAAGACATGGCTGCAGTTCTAATCCTCGTACTCGGAGCAGCTATCTGGCTCACGATAGAAGGTGACTCAAAGGTTCCTGGTTGGGTCGTATTCGCTGCTTTTGTTCTTGTATCCGTACTAATACTCGGCTTGCTCATCATGCGAATGACCGGTGAACGACTATCACGCCGCTTACCGGGGAGATTAGGAGAAGCATATGTGAACTTCCAGCGAGGAACCCTAAGCAGCTTCTCGGGCAGCGTCATACCGCCACAGATTGTCTTAGGCATCATCGGCTGGATACTCGAAATTGCCCGTTTCTATTTCGTGACCGATGCGATGAACATAGAAATTTCGTTCGGCATTGTAATGTTCGCGGCTCTGGCAAACGCCATGCTCACGACAATTCCAACCCCAGGCGGATTCGGATTTGTTGAAGGCGGGCTAACAGGCCTATTGATCCTGTTTGGTCTCAGCGATAACCAAGCGATCAGCCTAGTTGCCGTCGACCGAACTATCAGTTGGCTCAGCGTAGTGTTATTCGGTGGTATTTTGTTTGTTGTATGGCACATCATAAAAGCCAAAAAAAACACGACCACCTCATCTTATCCTCCAGAATAAGTCGCCCGAACCAATCAAATTCGGCTAAGATCGTCGCCTCGTTGAGGGTTATTGGGATCACTACTGGGATCAATCTCGGATTAGCTGACTCCACATTTGTAAGCAGAGGTTCATTCGTATGTCTGACAAGAAAAAAGTGCTCGTAACTGGCCTAAGCGGACTTGTTGGATCCGCTTTGAGAAGTGATTTTGAAGACAAATACGAACTCTCGTCACTCTCCCGTTACGGAACTGAAGGACTCGACGACGACCATAATTTCAAAGGCAACATCGCCGAAATCGACACCATGATTCCCGCGTTCGAAGGCCAACACACCGTCGTACACCTCGCCGCTGATCGCAGTGCCAACGCCAATTGGGAATCAGCCCTTCGGAACAACTTCGTAGGCGTATATAACGTCTATGAAGCCGCCAAACGCACCGGCGTAAAGCGAGTCGTATTTGGCAGCTCGCAACACGCCATCGGTGGTTTCTACCGTGATGAGCCGTACAAATCGATTCTCTCGGGAAAATACGATGGTATCGAGCACGGAAAGTTCAAGAAGATCGACGAAACTGTTCCCTTCCGACCCGATGGCTACTACGGCGCCTCAAAGGGCTACGCTGAAGGTCTCGGTAGTTTCTACTCTGAATGGCACGGCATCTCGTCGATAAATATTAGAATCGGCTGGACCATTTCTGACGACGATCCAACGGTAGCTGCCGGTGGTCTCGCAATGTGGCTATCACACCGAGACACCTCTCAGATTCACGTTAAAGCTGTCGATGCACCCGACGATCTGATGTACACGGTCGTGTTCGCGATGAGCGACAATCACTGGAACATCTTCTCGCTCGATAAGGCACGAGAAGTGCTTGGTTACGAGCCTCAGGATAACGCTGGACAAGTGTTGAATCCTAACAAGGGTCTTTCGCAGCGGGATGATACAGATTTCAAACAGCACGAAGAAGATCCAGAAACGTATTAAATCAGGTGCAGTGATGGTTTCGCTTCGCTACGAGATCAGAAGCGGGTTCGTAAAACCAGATCGCTGGTGAGAAGGATATATCGCCTTCTCACCAGCGATCTGGGCGAAGCTGACTACTCGACTCGCTAATTTCAGTGAATACCAGCGAAATCGATGCGCCCTTGTGCTACGATTTTTTAGTTGGGCATTTATGATCGCCGTGCATCGCACATGTAGAAGCGCCCAACCCGAATATAATGGGGCTGTAGCTCAATTGGTAGAGCGCTTCAATGGCATTGAAGAGGTAGAGGGTTCGAATCCCTCCAGCTCCACCAGAAATTTTTTAAAAACGCCGAATCGCAATAGAGTCGGCGTTTTTTGTTGTACTGAGTAATTGAACTCTTAAATCCTTCGAAGGCACCTGCGCCTATATCAACTCTCAGCACATCGAGTTATGGCGTTTATACTTCTCGAAATAAAACTAAGGACTTCGGCAAAATTATTTGAACCTCTCCATACTCGATCAAACCCCAATAAGTGTCGGCAAAACAGCACACGAAGCCGTACAGGCAACCCTTGACCTGGCTGAAATGGCTGACAAATGGGGATACACACGATATTGGCTGGCCGAGCACCACAGCTCAGGCACACTTGCCGACGCCAGTCCGGAAATTCTGCTCGCAGCCATGACTGCTCGAACAACCAATATTCGTATCGGCTCCGGCGGCGTGATGCTCTCTCACTACAGCGCACTAAAAGTAGCAGAAACGTTCCGGATGCTTGAAGCATTAGCTCCTGGACGTGTTGACATGGGCCTTGGACGAGCTCCTGGCTCTGACCAGATGGCAAGCTTCGCTCTGCAATCTGGCCCCAACTCCGATCCTATTGAGAAATACCCACAGAAGGTTTTCGATCTTATGAGGTATCTCAGCGAGACCTTCCCAAGCGACCACCCGTTCGGAAAACTTCGTGCAATGCCAGCGGCGCCAAGCTGGGCAGCTCCATGGCTACTAAGTTCATCAATGGGCAGCGTAGGTATCGCGGCGCGATTAGGACTTCCGCTCTCGTTCGCTCACTTCATATCTCAAGATAACGGTCCAGAATATGTTAGGTGGTATCGTGATAATTTCGAACCGTCAGAATGGTTCGACAAGCCACGCGTCAACATCGGAATATCAGCCATCACGGCCGATTCAGCCGAACGCGCACACGATCTAGGAACGTGCCGTCACGTGATGCGTTTAATGCGGAATAAGGGCCAAGAAATGAAGGGCGTGCCACCGGTTGATGAGATTAAGGCAATGGACTTCAACGGGTCTGATATGCAATTCATTGAGCAGCAACGCACCAAATCAATCGAAGGCGACCCCTCAACCGTAAAGACGAAGATAGAAAGCCTCGCCGAACAGTACGAAACCGACGATGTAATCGTGCTCACAATCACACACGATTACGCCGAACGCCAACGCTCCTACGAACTCCTAGCCCAAACATTCGATCTTAAAGGCGAAGGCCGTGTTGAAATGGCTAGATCGGGAATATAACGATTCGATCGGCTGTGAGATCCATAATTGCGCATAGTAGTTATTATGGATAAGAAATTAATTGCCCGGTTCGATCATTACAAAACTGAGTATGCAAAAAAGCTTTACCTACCCCCACACCTCTGGCGTACACTTATTTTATTGAGACCCCCCCCGGTTGGTCCGGTTTATTTTTTGTCTCGCACGTTTCGGACACGTGACTAACCCCCGAAATATCGCCGTACGGCTATGACTACTGACTCTCTTTCGATAGAGGACTCAAAACCGAATGCCCTGAGACCCATATCCGGTCAGACATACGTAGGTTTTACCGTCGTAGCACTCAGTCTACTCACCGCATTTTTCATCTCCCGCACGAATGGCGAAGTTGCAGCCATTTGGGTTCTATCCAACCTATTCGGGCTCACCCTTCAGCGAGCGCGCTTCTGCTTTGCATCCGCCTTCCGTGACCTTTTCCTTTTCGGATCGGGTCACAACATGAAGGGCATCATCATTGGCATGGGAATTGCGACCATAGGGTTTAGCGCAATCATGCACTGGATCATCCCGAACCCCGGTGCAGGTTTCCTTCCATCAGAAGCACACATTCTCCCCGTTGGACTTTCAGTAGTCGTTGGCGGAGTGCTTTTCGGGATCGGCATGGTTATCGCTGGCGGCTGTGTTTCCGGATCGCTCTACAGAATGGCAGAAGGCTACGTTGCATCGTGGGTAGCGATCATCGGAGTCATCATCGGACTCGGTGCCCTGACTCTCACATGGAACTGGTGGTGGGCGTTCTCGATTTCTAACGAGCCTAAAGTATGGCTTCCTTCAATTTGGAACCTCGGCTACACCGGTGCGATTGTCCTAACTCTGCTGGGCTTGGTAGCGATATACCTTCTTGTGACTTTCATGGAGTACAAGAACGGCTTGTTCATGCCGCATATCAATAAGAAGATTATTCCTGCGATGAACTTCGACGACCGAGTTCGATCGACGCTGGATCCTATTTTCAAACGCGGTTGGCCGGTAGCGGTCGGCGGAGTCGTTCTCGGAATTCTCGGCATTGTGATGTACACCATCCACATGCCTCTTGGTGTCACTGGCGAACTAATGCGAGCTTCACAGCTTGGTCTTGGCTGGATGGGCGTCGACGTGCCTGTACTCGAGGGTCTATCGACCCTAGGAGGTTGCACTGGGCTATCCGGTGAACCAGGTCTACTGGGTCACACGTTCGCCATTACAGTAGGCTTGCTACCGGGTGCGCTAATTGGCGCTTTGTTTGCAGGTGAGTTCAAGATTCGCCTTGCTAAACAGAAGCGTCGCTACGTTCAGTCAATAACTGGCGGAGTGATGATGGGTTACGCATCTGGTCTTGCAGTTGGTTGCACAATCGGTGCTTTCTTCTCGGCTGTTCCTTCGCTTTCGCTTTCCGGCTGGGTATTCGGCCTAGCATTGGCTGCCGGTGCGTTCACTGGCACTCAAGTGATCAAGAGGATCGGATAACCCTATGAGTGAAGTTATCGAAGTTGATCTTCGTGGTGTCGCCATGCCCGCGCACTTGCAACAGGCGACGAAGGCTGTGGATGCTGCTGCTGCAGGCAGCGAAGTAGTGCTTACTACCGATCAAGAGTTAATTATTAAATATGTTCCATCTGCTGCCGCTAAATTGGGAGTTAAGATGCGTATGTCGATGCCAGCTGAAGCTGTCTGGCAGATCAAATTATCGTTGAGTAAGAAACCAGTAAAGGGGTAGTAAGAATATGACTGATGAGCAAGTACCTGTATTGGATGTACGCGGAGAAATCTGTCCATACCCAATGATGAAGACAAATGAATTGCTCGATGGAGACCAGAAGGGTGTTCAGGTTTTGGACGTTCTTACCGACCACCCGCCTGCACTTTCGACAGTGCCCCCACAGGCGATGAAGCGTGGTTATGAGGTTGAGATAGACGAACTTGGTATCGGCGAATGGCGTTTACGTTTATCTAAAATTTAGTTTCTGGCTTTAGAATTTCAAATAGCACCATTATCTTGTGAATGAGTGCTACCATTGTTTAGTAATTATGAAAATTCATTCATTCCACATTTGCTGTTGTACCGGTCGCTAAGCGGGGCGGTTTTTTTTGCGTGTGAATATGTCAACCCTGCCAAAGTAAATCGGCAGGGTTTTTTTTAGGAAAAATTTAGTAATTATGAAAACTTATTCGTTCCACATTTGCTGTTGTACCGGTCGCTAAGCGGGGCGGTTTTTTTTGCGTGTGAACATTTCAACCCTGCCAAAGTAAATCGGCAGGGTTTTTTTTAGGAGAAATAGTGTGATTATTCGTTCAAAGTTTCTGCAGTTAATCGGTTTGTCAGCACTCATTGTCGTCGCAACGATCATTGCAGCTTGTTCGTCTGAAGAAGAGGCAACGATCGAAGAACTTGAGGCTTCAGGCAAGCTCGTAAACGCTGACTGGATGCTCAAAAACCTCGACAACCAAGACGTTGTGGTTGTCGACCTACGAAAAGAAGAAGACTACGCAGCCGGACACATTCCAGGTGCTATTCAACTTACGCCTAAACTAGTTTTTCAGCAGGAAGACGAGAACGGAGTAGCAGGCATGCTTCCAGCTGCCTCTCACATCGCAACTGCCTTGTCTGAGCTGGGTATCGAACCTAGCGATACTGTTGTGTTCTACGACAGTTCTTCAAACCTATGGGCAAGCCGAGCTCTTTGGGCTATGGATGTTTATGGTCACAGCGACTCTAAGCTTCTCGATGGTTCGTGGAACTACTGGAGCGCAAACGAACTCGAGACATCAACCGATGTTCCTGAGATCACTGCATCTAGCTACGCTTTCACTGCAGCACCTGACCTCAGCATTATTGCTGGATGGGAAGAAGTTCTGGAATCAGTCGACGATCCTTCAAAAATCGTTTGTGATACACGTTCTCCTGAAGAATTTTCTGGCAAGGACGTTCGAGCCGCTGCCGGTGGTCACATTCCTGAAGCTGGCAATGTGAACTGGAACCGCTCAGTAAACGAACAGGGCGAATTCCTTCCGGCTGCTGAATTGCGAGATATCTACGAAGGCGAAGGCATCCAAGGCGACAAGGTCGTATTCACGCTTTGCCAAACTGCTGTTCGAGCAACACACTCATGGTTCGTACTCCAGGAACTTCTTGGTTACGAGACTGTGAAGGTTTACGACGGATCATGGACTGAGTGGGGCAACCGCACAGACCTTCCAATTACTACTCGATAGTAATTATTGCGATCAAGCAAAATAAAAAAGCGCCGGCTCAATTGCGAGTCGGCGTTTTTTTATGCACATTTAGTCGAAGTAAGAAATATAAACCTCTTCCAATATAGGTTTATAAGCGACGGATCAAACTAAGTTATTCCCTGTCTAACGAAACCTGACGTAAACACTTACTAGTATTCGTGAAATTTATCACACCCGCTTAGCGTTACTTAAAAACACCTAGCGCGTCGCCGTGTAAACCTAGATGTATGAGAATCGTGATTAACTACTGACTCATGTTCTCCACATACGGCATCGTCGGTCCGGTGATGGCAGATATGTTCAAAAACGCCGGAGCCGACAAAAGCCTTAGCCCTTGGCTGGCATAATTCCTGATCGTAGAAACCCTGAGCTTGCTACTTGGAATTTTCGTAGACAGCCAAAGAACCTCAACTTGAAGCCGTTGCCGAGCCGATTACGGCTTAGCAAAATGGCTACCAATCTGTATCCTTCCCGTAAATTCCTACTTTCGACTCAACAGTTGAAGTACGAAACTGGGTTTTGCCCGAAAAAAAACGCATGACGTGGTCTATTACGTAACTGGAGACACTGATGTCTGATTCGGAACTATATTCACCTTCGGAATCGTTCGCAGCGAACGCTCATATAAAGAGCTTTGATGAATACAAAGCTGAGTACGATAGGTCAATCAAAGACCCCGAAGCTTTCTGGGCGGAAAAAGCTTCCGAATACCACTGGTTCAAAAAGTGGGACACCGTACGCGAATTCAACTACGACGTTCGCAAAGGGCCGGTAGAAATCAAGTGGTTCGAGGGCGGACAAACCAATATCGCCTACAACTGTCTCGACAGACATCTCGAAACCCGAGGCGACCAAACCGCAATCATCTGGGAAGGCAACGAACCAGGCGAACAGCGAAAAATTTCCTACAACGAACTTTACGAAGAAGTTTCCAAATTTGCGAACGTCCTGAAATCACGCGGCGTAAACCGAGGCGACCGCGTTTCTATCTACATGCCCATGATTCCCGAACTCGCTGTAGCGATGCTCGCCTGCGCCCGAATCGGGGCCATCCACTCGATCGTATTCGGTGGGTTCTCTGCCGACGCACTTGGCGACCGCATAGCCGACGCAAGCTGTACAACTCTCGTCACCTGCAACGGCAACCACCGTGGTGCAAAGCCAGTCGAAATGAAGACCGTCGCCGACGAAGCGATGGAAATCGCTGAAAAGCAAATGGGCGTACCCGTCGAAACCTGCATCGTTGTCGAACGAATCAAAGACAGTGTCGGCGTTGAGCACGATATGAAAGAAGGTCGCGACCTCTGGTACGCCGACGTGATGGCAAATGCCGACCCCGTGAACGAAGCCCAGCCAATGGAATCTGAGGACCCACTCTTCATCCTCTACACGTCAGGATCCACCGGCAAACCCAAAGGCGTGCAGCACACTACTGGCGGCTACATGGTCTACGCCGCGCAAACCCACAAATATGTCTTCGACTATCACGACGGAGATATCTACTTCTGTACCGCCGACATCGGATGGGTGACCGGACACTCCTACATCGTCTACGGACCTCTCGCTAACGGTGCCACGACGATCATGTTCGAAGGAATTCCTACTTATCCTGCGCCTGATCGCTTCTGGCAAATCGTCGAAAAATGGGGAGTGAACCAGTTCTACACTGCGCCTACTGCGATTCGAGCTATCGCCGCTCTCGGCGACGACTACCCAGACAAGTACGAAATGCCTTCTTTGAAGTTGTTAGGTTCCGTTGGCGAACCGATCAACCCCGAGGCTTGGCGCTGGTACAACACTCACGTCGGAAAAGGACGTTGCCCAATTGTCGATACTTGGTGGCAGACCGAAACCGGAGGAATTCTCATCACGCCTATTCCGGGCGCAGTGCCAACCAAGCCGGGGGCAGCTTCTATGCCGTTCTTCGGTATTGAACCTGAAATTCTCGATCCTGAAAGCGGTAAGCCCCTTGAAGGTAACGGCGTTTCGGGCGTGCTCGCTCTGAAGTCAACATGGCCTGGTCAGATGCGCACGCTCTACGGCGATCACAAGCGGTTAGAGCAGACGTATTTCGACACCTACAAGGGCTACTACTTCACTGGTGACGGCTCGACCCGTGATGAAGATGGGTACTACTGGGTCACAGGACGTGTCGATGACGTTATCAACGTGTCAGGACACAGAATGGGCACAGCCGAAGTCGAAAGCGCTCTGGTACTGCACGAAGCCGTTGCAGAAGCCGCAGTCATTGGCTTCCCACACGACATTAAAGGACAGGGTATCTACGCATATGTCACTCTAAACGTCGGACAAGAATACACCGACGAACTCAAGCAGATTTTACGAGGACAAGTGCGACAAGTAATCGGACCCATCGCATCACCCGACGTCATTCACTGGGCACCAGCCCTCCCCAAAACCCGCTCCGGCAAAATCATGCGCCGCATCCTAAGAAAAATAGCCACTGACGAACTAGACACAATAGGCGATACATCTACGCTAGCCGAACCCGAGGTAGTCGACGACTTGATCGCTAGGAAAGGTAGATAGGGGAGGGGTGAAGCCTAATCTAAAGTAAGAGAATACACATTCAAATATCATCCTGAGGCACACGAAGCACGGCATGCAATCCGACAATGCGTTTTGTAACTGCTTGAACTTTTTCCAGGCACGAACAAAATCGTCTTGCACGACATCTTCTGCCAGCGAATAGTCGTCGGTAATTCCGTATACCGCCCTGAACATGGCTGCCGAATGCAGACTAACGATCACGTGGAATTCTCCCGTTTCGCTAAACTTGCACATTTCGGCTGCCTGTTATTCCAGACTTTGTTGAAGTGCTTCACCCATCGTTTAGTTACTCGATGAAGTTTTCAGCCTTTCACTAACTAAAACGAGTCTAAACCAAGAACCGTTACCGGAGCAGCATCGGTCTTTCGTGCCACACGTTTCGCTCTAGGCTTTATAGGGAATACCGCTGAGATCGGCGGCTTCCTTCATTACAATCTCTGTCATCTCACGAGGCGTTTGATCCTCGAAGTAGTGAGGGGTTCCGAATCTAACAGTGATTCTGGTACGCAGCGCAGGTATGGTCCAGTTGGGCGTAAAAGGAATCCACTTTTCGATCCACCTACCTACAGCCGACTGTTCGAGACCTCGTCCTTTGCGGTCGTACTCGATTCCGACGGGAACGATGGGAATTTTGAGTTCATGTCCCTTTTGCTTCAGATGCCTATCCTGATAGCGCTTCAGTAAACCAATCAGGCCTTCTTCGACTGAGTCGACAGAATCGTACTGATACTCACCCTGAGTAAACGCAGCAGTGATCAAGCGCCGGTCCATACGGTCTTCGACGTCATTTGCTAAATCAACAGCACGTTTTCGTGGGTTACCGGTGCCACTTTCCTGCCAAATTACCGTGCCCATTGCGGATGTCATGTTCTTCTGAACAAAATTGATAGGCGCATTGTGTCCGAATGAATCGGTCGAAACGAAACTAATGAACTCGCCCGTAGCGTTGGCGATAGCAAATACATCAGCCGAAGTTCGATGAACTGGCGCAAGCATTATCGGCCGAATATTGGGAATTTCGCCTTCAACACGGCTGCGAAGCAAAAGTACGTTCTTTGCTACGGGAATAAACGTACGTCGGAAGACGTGGTAGTTAAAACGCCACCAATTTTCCTTAAGACCCAATTACTATCCCTTCACGCAGTGTAGTTACGCCGAGGCCGATCTGATCCAGAACAGACACTCGCATCTTCTAGGCTCTTGATTCTATCTCAGCAATCTCGAACCATACCGGTTACTAGTTAGAGAAGTTCATGACGAATATAAAAAAAAGGGGGGTAGATAAAAATAAGAGTGGGTTAAATACATTCATGGCTACTTAATCATTCATCATCGAATTTCTCGGATCGCAGCAGACCTAACGAACGCGGTATTCGCGTGCCTTGTCACGTTTGATTCAAAATCTTATTCGATCACCGTAGCTTCCGTGTCTGGTACCACCACACCGCTGGTCTCTCAAGTCAACAATTCCGATTTCCCTGAGCCAATATCGACGATACAGTGAATTCATGTCAAACTCACACAAACGAACATTTTCACTCTTCTCAGCGTTATTAGTGCTTGTAATCGCTTCAATTGCGTGCTCCAGCAGTACCGACTCGAAAACGGCGGAAGATATTTCATCTCCTAATTATGAAACATGTGAAGGTTTCGTAACTGCCGAAAACCTCGGAGGAGGTGCTGATCCAACAGGCCTCATTCACCGAGCAAGAGTGATACCAATCGCTTCGATTCCTGGCCTTGCAGATAGCGGCGCCACAGCAAACTGCCTAATCGAACTATTTAGGACAATCGATGGCGATGATTCTCCCGTCCCTGGTGATTCGATCACGATCTCGTTGGTGCAATTCGAGTCCAGAGAAGTTGCCCTGAACCTATATAACTCAACACTCGCAGCGGCGATTCTCACCGGAGAACAAGTTGGAGATCTTGCTGAAATACTGCAAGGCGTCGTTGGCGAATACTCCTACTTGATGGACGTCAAAGCAGGTGGAGTAGGTGCGATCGTTGTCTTCGTATCGGGCTCAACTTTCGTCTCAATGAGCTCTATGGCTGACGCTGAAAGTAACGCATTGCTCGATGGACAGGAGTTGGTTGATTCTGCACAAGGCGTACAATCTCGCCTTCCCTAAGTTAGAAAAGGAATCCATGGAATACAAGCTATTCGGACGCACCGGCGTGTACGTCAGCCCTATCGTGTTGGGCTGTATGATGTTCGGTCAAAAAACCGATCTCGACGTCACTTGCGAAATCATCGATTACGCACTTGGAAAGGGAGTTAACTTCCTCGACACTGCCGATGTGTACGGCGGTGGTGCTTCAGAAGATTTCGTTGGCAAAGCGCTTCAGCGAAACGGCAAGAGAAACGATGTATTTCTCGCTACCAAAGTGAACGGTCGTATGTCGCCAAAGCCAAACGACCTCGGAAACAGTCGCCACCACATAATCGAGGGCTGTGAAGCTAGTCTAAGGCGACTGAAGGTCGATCATATCGACCTCTATCAACTGCATCGACCGAACTCGCATGTTGCAATCGACGAAACACTGCGGGCTATGGATGATCTCATTGATTCCGGTAAAATTCGTTACGCTGGCACGAGCAATTACGGATCATGGCAGTTCGTCGAGTCGCTATGGGCATCAGAGAAGCTCGGCCTGAACCGATTCGTAAGCGATCAGTCGCCGTTCAACCTTGCCGATCGTCGTGCTGAACGAGAACACCTTCCTATGTGCCAGACGTACAGCACAGCATTCATTCCATGGTCGCCACTCGCCGCTGGCGGTCTAACCGGTAAGTACACGCGAAATACCCAACAGGCTTCTGGTACTCGATTTGGAGATGAAACCGACCCCGGCAAACTCAAACGATTTAGCGGAGGCGTAATGGATATCGCTGACGGACTCGTTCCAATCGCCGAAGCCCACAACGCAACAGTCGCTCAGATTGCACTAGCATGGGTCGCCGCACAGCGTGGAGTGACTGCGCCGATCGCAGGACCTCGCACGCTCGATCAGTTCAAAGACAATCTCCGTGCATTGGACGTTGAACTAACTAAAGAAGATTTCGACAAGATAGACGAGTTAGCCCCTGCCGGAACCAACGTTGCTGAATACTATGAAGCTAGCTTCAAGCCTAACGCTCACCGTTTTTAGACGGCATTATGACCTCTTCTTCTAATACCAACTCCAAAAAGTAAATGACCTCTAAATGACCGAAAAACGAAAAGTTCTAATTACCGGTGGAGCCGGCCTCATCGGCTCGATCATGATCGATAAGCTAGGCGACAAATACGAGTTTTCTTCTCTAGATCTAAAAGAGGCGGACGGAATAAAGTCGACAGTTGCCAATCTAGGCGATCTCGAAGCGATCAATCCCGCTTTCGATGGAATAGACACCGTTGTTCACCTTGCTGCCGATAGATCACCGGAAGGTTCGTGGGATTCGATTCTCAAAAACAACTTCGTTGCCACCTATAACGTGTTCGAGGCATCGAAAAGAGCAGGCGTGAAACGAGTAATTTTCGCAAGCTCTAATCACGCCGAAGGAGGGTTCTATCTCGACGCTCCTTGGAAGCATGTGAATGAAGGCAATTTCCACCTGCTTGAACAAGACAACTATGAACTCGTTACCGAAAACCACATGATTCGTCCCGATAGCTACTACGGAGTCGCCAAGGCGTACGGAGAAGCACTCGGGAGCTATTACAACGACTACCAAGGCCTAAGCTCGTTCCATTTGCGAATAGGCTGGGTGCTGGAAACAGACGATCCGACGTTCTCTGCGTACTCACTATCGTTGTGGTTGAGTCACCGCGACACGGCACAGATCATTGATCTGTGCATCGATGCGCCAGAATCACAAAGTTATGACATTTTTAATGCGACTTCAGATAACACGTGGAAAATTTTCGACATAGAGCATGCGAAAAACGCTCTCGGCTACAAACCCCAAGACCGTGCAGGGTCAGAGTTCACACCGCGTTCGTATGAACGTACCACCTAGTTAATTCCAATTAGTTTGAATAGAAGAAAACACCCACTCAAGCTGAATTCAGCGTAAGTGGGTGTTTTCAGATACTGACGAATTCCATAACTCGAGTTGCTGGTTCAACGTAGGTCGTTACATCGCTTCAGAGGCATTATTAGCTTCATATCAACGAGCCATTCGCTCCACTCCATCACAAGATCACCTAATTAGCGTTGTTTGAATTTCGTAAATGATGAGGATAAAAATCATGGCAGGACTTACCGGCAAACTGGTCAAACTGGTCAA